>CAZPER010000053.1:0-26972 GCA_964585655.1 uncultured Gemmatimonadaceae bacterium
GGGCCCGCCGGGCACCGGCAAGACGCTGCTCGCCAAGGCGGTGGCCGGCGAGGCCGGGCGCCCCTTCTTCTCGATGTCCGGGTCGGACTTCGTGGAGATGTTCGTCGGCGTCGGCGCCAGCCGGGTCCGGGACCTGTTCGAGCAGGGCAAGGCGCACGCCCCATGCATCATCTTCATCGACGAGATCGATGCCGTCGGCCGGCACCGCGGGGCGGGGCTGGGCGGCGGGCACGATGAACGGGAACAGACGCTGAACCAGCTGCTGGTGGAAATGGACGGCTTCGAGTCGAATGACGGCGTGATCCTGATCGCCGCCACCAACCGGCCCGACGTCCTCGACCCGGCGCTGCTCCGGCCCGGCCGCTTCGACCGCCAGATCGTGGTGGACGCCCCCGACGTCCGGGGGCGCGAGGGGATCCTGCGGGTGCACACCCGGAAGATCCCGCTGGCGGCGGACGTGACGCTGGAGACGATCGCCAAGGGCACTCCCGGCATGGCGGGCGCAGACCTGGCCAACCTGGTGAACGAGGCGGCGCTGCTCGCCGCCCGGCGCAACAAGTCGCTGGTGGACATGCAGGACTTCGAGGATGCCAAGGACAAGGTCATGCTCGGGGTCGAGCGGAAGAGCCTGGTCCTGTCGGAGGACGAGCGCCGCCTGACCGCCTACCACGAGGCGGGGCATACCGTGGTGTCGCTCAAGACCGTCGGCTCCGATCCGATCCACAAGGTGACGATCGTGCCGCGGGGCCGGGCGCTCGGGCTCATGATGTCGCTGCCCGACAAGGACCGGTACGGCCAGACCAAGGAGTGGCTGATCGGCCGCCTCGCGATTGCCTTCGGCGGCCGGGTGGCGGAGGAACTGATCTTCGGACCCAACAAGGTGACCACCGGGGCCGGCAGCGACATCGAGCAGGCCACCGCCATCGCCCGCCGGATGGTGACCCAGTTCGGCATGAGCGAGAAGATCGGCATGATGGCCATCGGCGACCGGGAACAGGAGATCTTTCTGGGCCGGGAGTTCGGCCAGCGGCGCGAGGTCTCCGAGCGGACCGCCCAGGTGGTGGACGACGAGGTGAAGCACTTCCTCGACGAGGCCCACGAGAACGCCCGGAAGATCCTGCTCGAGCACCGGGCGCTGCTGGACCACATCGCCGCCACGCTGCTGGAGCGCGAGACCATCGACCGGGAGGACATCGACCTCCTGGTGAGCGGCGGGACCCTGCCGCCCATCGCGCCCACGCCGCCGTCTCCCCCCACTGCCGTGGCCACCCCGCCGCGGACGGAGCGGGAGGCGCAGCGTACGCCTATCCTGGGGGCGCCGCCGGCCGAGCCGATGGGCGCGTGATCGCCCGCCGTCTCCCGCTGCACTCCCCGCGCGCCGTGCAGGAAGCGCTCGTCGCGCGGGGATGGGACTCGGGCCGGGCCGACGCCGCGGCGGGCGGGATGCCCGCCGCGGCGATCGAACTTTCCGGGCTCGACGACTCCACCATCCTCGCCCTCCTGCAGCACGCCGGTACCCTCGGCCTGGATCTCCTCACCGGCCCCGACTGGGCCATCGTCGCGGGTAGTGAATCGCGACTGAGCGCCCTCGCGCGCCCCTGGGTGGTCCCGCCGCCGCTGGCGGAGGTCGCGGAGGCGGTCGGTCTCCGGCTGCTGCCGGATCCTCCCGAGGTCTGGGTCACCCGCACCGGCAGCATCCCGCTCGACCGCCCGGTCATCGCCGGTATCCTCAACCTCACTCCCGACTCCTTCAGCGACGGCGGGCGCTACCTTTCGCCCGATTCCGCGCTGGCCCAGGCCGATATCCTGGTGAGTGAGGGGGCCGCGATCCTGGACCTGGGCGGCGAATCCACCCGGCCCGGCAGCGAGCCGGTGCCGGAAGCTGAGGAGCTCGGCCGGGTCCTGCCGGTGGTGGAGGCGCTGAGCCGCCGGCATCCCGGCATCCCGGTCTCGGTAGACACGGTCAAGGCCGCGGTGGCCCGCGCGGCCCTCGATGCCGGCGCCGCGATCGTGAACGATGTCTCCGCCTTCCGGCTTGATCCGGCCATGGCGGGCGTGGTGGCGGCGGCGGGCGCGGGCGTGATCCTCATGCATAGCCGCGGCAGCGTCAGCACCATGGCCCGGCTGGACCATGCGGAATACGCTCCGGACGTGGTGACGGGCGTCCGGGACGAACTGGCGGCCGCGCTGGACCGGGCGCTCGCAGCCGGCATTGCGGCCGAGCGGGTTGTGCTGGACCCGGGCTTCGGCTTTGCCAAGACGGCGGAACAGAACCTGGCACTGCTGGATGGGCTGGAGGCGCTGCGGCCGCTGGGCCGGGCGCTGCTGGTCGGCCCCTCGCGCAAGCGGTTCCTGGGCAGCGTCACCGGCCGGGAGGTCGCGGAGCGCGATGTGGCGACCGCCGCCGCCTGCGTCATGGCGTGGGAACGGGGGGCCCGGCTGTTCCGGGTGCACCAGGTCGGCGTCACCCGCGACGCGCTGGCCGTCGCGCACGCGGTGCGTGGGGCGGGGTAGGCGCGCGTCACCCTGCGCACCGATCCGGCCCTTCGCCGCACCATCACACCAATCCATTCGGACTCGATGACTCGTCGCCCGCCGTACCCGCTCGCCGCGATGACCGCCCTGCTGGTCCTGGCCGGCTACGTCTTCACCCTGGCCCCGACGGTCACCTTCTGGGATGCCGGCGAGTTCATCGCCGCCGCCCGGACCCTCGGCATCCCGCATCCGCCCGGGACGCCGCTCTTCGTCATGATCGGGCACGTGTGGGCCGCGATGATCCCGCTGGCCGACTACGCCCAGCGCCTGAACCTCCTCTCCGCGGTCCTCGGCGCGGCCGGGGCGGGGCTCCTCTTCCTGGTTGCGCACGACACCCTGTCGCGGGCCACGGCGGATATGGATGCCGGGAGCGCGCGGTTGCTCAGCATCGGCGGCGGCCTGGCCGCCTCGGTCATCGCGGCGTTCACCTTCACCATGTGGCAGAACTCGAACGAAACCGAGGTGTATGCCGCCGCGACGTTCACCATTGCGGCGATCACCTGGAGCTGCCTCCGGTGGCGCGAGGCACGGGGCACGCCGCGGGCGACGCATCTGCTCCTGTTCATCCTCTACCTGGCCGGCCTCTCCATCGGCAATCACCTGCTGGCGCTGCTGGTCGGGCCGGCGGTGGTGGCGTTCCTCGTCGCCACCCTGCACGGCGCACCGGCCTCGCAGCCGGAGCGGCGCGCGGCGGAGTGGGCGGAGGCGGCGGTCGTGGCGGGGACCTGGGCGCTGCTCATCGGCGGCGGCCTCGGGAGCACCGCGCTGACCACGATCGGCGGGCTCTGCTACCTCGCGGCGCTGGTCATCGCGGTGCGGGCCCGGCATTCGCTCTTCGCGGTCGTGGCGCTCGGCATCGCGGCCATCGGGGTCACCAGCTACCTCTTTCTGTATATCCGCGCGGGGCAGCACCCGATCCTCAACGAGGCCCAGCCGGACAACTGGGACCGGCTGCTCGCCGTCATCCGGCGGGAGCAGTATCCGGTGCGGACGCCGTTCGATGACCCCACGGTGCCCCACGGGCCGGACAACCCTGGCCGCAGCGGCCGGATCCTCGGGCTGCAGCTGCTCAACTACTTCCAGTATTTCGACTGGCAGTGGGGGAACGGCATCCGAAAGGTGTTCGCACTCGGAAGCCTGCAGTTTCCGCTCCGCACCCTGGTCACGATCGTCTTCGCCTTCCTGGGCGTCCATGGCCTGTTCGTGCAGCGCCGGGCCGACCGCGGGGCCTGGTGGCTGCTGTTCATGCTGTGGCTGATCACCGGCCTCGGACTGGTGGGGTACATGAACTTCCGGCCGGGGTACAGCATCGGCTACCAGTACTTTCCCGAGTCGAGCGACCATGAGGTCCGGGAGCGGGATTACTTCTTCCTGGTCAGCTTCATCATCTGGGGACTCTGGGCCGGGATGGGGCTCATGAACCTGGCGCGCCGGCTGGTGGAGCGGCTGCGGGTGGCGCCGGCGCTCGCCCTGGTGCCGCTCGGCCTGGTGGCCCTCGTGCCCTTCGCGGCCAACCATGATGCCGCAGGTCGCCGGCACGGCGCCGACGCCACCATCGCGGCCGACTTCGCCTACAACCTGCTCAATTCGGTGCCGCCCTACGGCATCCTCTTCACCTACGGGGACAACGACACCTTCCCGCTCTGGTGGGCGCAGGAGGTGGCGGGGATCCGGCAGGACGTGCTCGTGGTCTGCCTCGCCCTCGCGGAGACCGACTGGTACAAGCGCCAGCTGCGCGAGTTCCCGGTGCGCCCCTTCGACGAGGCGGCGGCGCCCGCCATCTGGAAGGGGCTCAACCCGGTGGCGCCGACCCACCGGCCACACTCCCTGACCGATGAGCAGATCGCCCAGGCGCAGGGAGTGCTGCTGCCGCAGGACGTCACCCTGCAGATCGGTCCCATCCGCCACGTCCTGGCCCGGGGCACGCCGGTCTACAGCCGCGACTTCGCGGTGCTCCGCATCCTCCAGGACAATGTCGGGAAGCGGCCGGTGGCTTGGTCCATGACGACGGGGTCGGAGTTCCTCGGTCTCGACGCCTACCTGGTGCAGAAGGGGCTGGTCATGGAGCTGCAGCCGACGCTGCCCGACACCAGCCGGCCGGAGATCGACAATCACCGGATTCTCGGCAGCCCCCTCGACGTGCCCGTCACCGAGCGACTCGCCTGGGAGACCTACCGCTACGCCCGGCTGCTCAATGGCGTCACCCGCCCATTGGAGCCGACGGGTGCGGGGGTCGCGAATAACCTCTCTCTGCCGTTCGCCCAGCTGGCGTACGCCTACGAGAGCCGCGCCAACGGCGACAAGGCGATGGAGAACCTGACCCGCGCCGCCGCGCTGTCGTCCAATCCCAACCTGAAGCGGGCCCTGATGACCATGATGGCGGCTCCGACCGGGGACTCCGGTCCCTAGCCCCGGCCCCTGTTGCCAACCCTAACGCCTGCCTACATTTACCCCTTATGTCGTATCCGGGGCTGGCGGGGCGGGTGGAGCAGGTGCGGGACGCCATTCGCGAGCATCAGGCCCGGGCTGGGTGGACCCATCCGGTAACCATCATCGCCGTGACCAAGACCCACCCCGCCGATGCGGTGACGGCCGCGCTGGCGGCCGGGCTGAAGGCGGTCGGGGAAAACCGGGTGCAGGAGGCGCTGGCCAAGCAGGAGGCGCTGCCCGGGGTACCGGTGGAGTGGCATCTGATCGGCAGCCTGCAGCGCAACAAGGCCCGTCAGGCAGTCAACCGGTTCGCGCTCATCCACTCGGTGGACAGCCTCGCGCTGGCGCAGGAGCTGGACCGGCGAGCGGCCCCGGGTTCCCGGCAGCGGGTGCTGGTGCAGGTGAACTGCTCGGCCGAATCCCAGAAGGGCGGGGTGGAGCCGGACGAACTGCCCGCACTGCTGGAGGCGGTGGCCCGCCTGGAGCGGCTGGAACTCCAGGGGCTGATGACGATGGCGGCGCTGACCGAAGATCTCGCGGTGCAACGGCAGGCGTTCCGGCGCCTCCGGGACCTGCGGGATGCCGCCCAAGGGCGGGGCCATCGGCTACCGGAGCTGTCCATGGGCATGTCGGGAGATTACCTCGTGGCGGTGGAAGAGGGGGCCACGATGGTTCGGCTGGGGACCCTCCTATTCGGGGAGCGCGGCACATGAGCGACGATTCGTTCCACCTGACACCCAGTGACGTGCGGGCGCAGGAGTTCCAGCGCGTGTTCCGTGGCTATGACCCGGTCCAGGTGGATGAGTTCAAGAATCGGGTCTCGGAGGAGCTGGAGCGCCTGGTGCGGGAGCGCGGCAAGCTGGACGAGCGGCTGACCAACTTCCAGGAGCAGCTCCGCGCCTTCCGGGAACGGGAGCGCGCCATGAATGAGGCGCTGCTCGCGGCGCAGCAACTGCGGGTGGCGGCCCAGGAACAGGCGGAGAAGGAGGCCGAGAGCATCCTGCGGGAGGCCCGGGCCGACGCCCTCCGGCTGGTCGGCACGGCCCAGGAGGAGGAGCGGCAGGTGCGGGAGCGGCACGAGATCCTGCAGCGCCAGTTCGCCGCCTACCTGGCCAACTTCCGGGCCCTGCTGGAGCGCCAGCTGGGCGAAGTCGAAGGACTGCAGACCCACGCCCAGCTCACCCACCAGGTCCAGACGGAACTCCTGCTCAAGCGACACGCATGACCACACCGACGCTGTACGACCGGATGCAGCAGGCGGCCGCCGTGGTTCGCGGCCGCTGCTCGTTCACGCCCGAGGTGGGCATCGTCCTCGGCACCGGCCTGGGCGGCCTGGTCAAGGAAATCGACGCCAAGGCCACGATCCCGTACGAGGAGATCCCGGGCTTCCCGCTGTCCACGGTCGAGAGCCACGCCGGCCGCCTGATCCTCGGCACCCTGCGGGGGCGGAACGTGGTGGCCATGCAGGGCCGCTTCCACCGCTACGAGGGCTACACCCTGCAGGAGGTCACCTTTCCGGTGCGGGTGATGCACGCGCTGGGGGCGAAGACCCTGGTGGTCACCAACGTCTCCGGCGGCATGCACCCGCTGTGGGCCCCCGGGGACCTGGTGCTGATCGCCGATCACATCAACTTGCTGGGCGACAACCCCCTCATCGGCCGGAACGACGAGCGCCTCGGCCCCCGGTTTCCCGACATGTCGGATCCCTACGACGCCGGGCTGCGGGCGAGGGTGCGGGCGCTCGCCCTGGAACAGGGGGTCACCCTGCGGGAGGGGGTCTACGTCTCCGTGCCCGGGCCCAACCTCGAGACCCGGGCGGAGTACCGGATGCTCCGGGCGATGGGGGCGGACATCGTCGGGATGTCCACCGTGCCGGAGGTGATCGTGGCGGTGCACCAGGGGATGAAGGTGGCCGGGCTCTCGATCGTCACCGACCAGTGCCTGCCGGATGCGCTGGTCCCGGCCGACATCGAACACATCATCGCGATCGCCAACGGGGCGGAGCCGAAGCTGACCCGGCTGGTCGCGGCACTGGTGCAGCAGATCCCCGCATGACCTACCAGCCGTGGCCGGACGGCGGCGCCGACCGGATGGAACAGGAACTGCTCGCGCGGTGGAAGGAGGAGGGGCTCTTCGAGGCCACCCAGGCTGCCACCCGCGACGGCCCACCATTCGTGTTCTTCGAGGGCCCGCCCACCGCCAACGGCAAGCCGGGCATCCATCACGTCTTCGCCCGGACCATCAAGGACCTGATCTGCCGCTTCCAGGCGCTGCGCGGCCGGGCCGTGACCCGGATCGCGGGCTGGGACACCCACGGCCTGCCGGTGGAGATCGAGGTCGAGAAGCAGCTCAAGCTCAACGGCAAGAAGGCCATCGAGGCGTACGGCGTCGAGGCCTTCAACCGGCTGTGCCGGGAGAGCGTCTTCACCTACAAGGCGGAGTGGGAACAGCTCTCCAGCCGCATCGGCTACTGGCTGGACTACGAGCACCCGTACATCACCTACAGCAACGAGTATGTGGAATCGGTCTGGTGGCTGCTCCACCGGCTGTTCGAGCGCGACCTCCTCTACCGCGGCCACCGGGTGCTGCCGTACTGCCCCCGCTGCGGCACGGTCCTCTCCAGTCATGAGCTGGCGCTGGGCTACGAAGAGGTGAAGGACAAGTCCATCTACGTGACCTTCCCCCTGACCGATGGCACGGGACGGGAGCTGGTGGTGTGGACCACGACGCCGTGGACCCTGCCGTCGAACGTGGCCGCCGCGGTGCATCCCGACCTCGAGTACGGCATCTACCGCCATCCGAAGCACCCCGGCCGCGGTTTCGTGATGGCCACGAGCCGGGAAGCCAAGCTCCGCGAGATCCTGGGCGAGGAGCTGGCGCTGGAAAGCACGGTGGCGGGGCGGGCGCTCGCGGGCCTGGAGTACCGCCGCCCGCTGGATGTGGTGCCGCTCCCGGAGGAGTACCGGCACTCGGTCGTGATCCCCGGCCAGTTCGTCACCGCGGAGGACGGCTCCGGCATCGTGCACATGGCGCCCGCCTTCGGGGCCGACGATTACCATGCCGGCAAGGAGCACGGCCTGGCGCTGGTGCGGCCGGTGGCGCCGGACGGAACCTTCGCCGGCACCACCTGGCCCGAGATCGAGGGCCGGCTGGTCACCGCGGAGGAGACCAACGAGATCATCATCCGCCGGCTCAAGGCCGATGGCCGCTGGCTGCGGACCGACCAGTATGTCCACAGCTACCCGCACTGCTGGCGCTGCCAGAGCAAGCTGATCTACTACGCGCGGGACAGCTGGTTCGTCCGCACCTCGCAGGTGAAGGAGCGGATGCTGGAGATCAACCGCGGGGTCAACTGGCAGCCGCCGGAGGTCGGGGCGGGGCGGTTCGGCTCCTGGCTGGAGAACAACGTGGACTGGGCGCTGTCCCGGGATCGCTACTGGGGCACGCCGCTGCCGGTCTGGGTCTGCGACGCGGACCCTTCCCACGTCGAGGTGATCGGCGGCTACGCCCGGCTGGCGGAGCGCTGGGGCCAGCCGCTGCCCGAGGGGTTCGATCCCCACAAGCCCTACATCGACAGCTACACCTGGGGTTGCGTCTGCGGCGGCACCATGCGGCGCGCCCCCGAGGTGATCGACACCTGGTTCGACTCCGGGGCGATGCCCTACGCCCAGTGGCACTACCCGTTCGAGCATGAGGCGGAGTTCCAGGCCCATTTCCCGGCGGACTACATCTGCGAAGGAGTGGACCAGACCCGCGGCTGGTTCTACTCGCTGCTCGCCATCTCCGCCACGGCGTTCGACAGCCCCGCGTACCGCAATGTGATCGTGAACGAGCTGGTCCTCGACGCCGAGGGCCAGAAGATGTCCAAGAGCCGCGGCAACGTGGTGAACCCGTGGGACATGCTCGGCGAGTTCGGCGCGGACACCGTCCGGCTGTACCTGCTCGTGTCGAGCCAGGTGTGGCTGCCGAAGCGGTTCGACCGGAAGCAGATCCCACAGGTGACCGGGGACTTCCTCCGGGCGCTCCGGAATACCTACGAGTTCTTCCGGCTCTACGCGGCGCGGGTGGAGGGGGCGCCTCCCGTCGCGGGGCGGCCCGACAGCGACCGGTGGGTGCTCGGCCGGCTGGACGCGACCATCGCCGCGGTGACGGCCGCCTGGGCGGGCTATGAGCCCACCGCGGGGGTGCGGGCGCTGATGGACTTCGTGGTGGACGACCTGTCCAACTGGTATGTGCGGATCAACCGGGACCGGTTCTGGGCCCCCGATGGTGAGGCCGACCACGCCGCGGTGGCGACCCTGCGGGAGTGCCTGGTGACGGTGAGCCGCCTCCTGGCTCCGGCCGCGCCCTTCGCCAGCGACTGGCTGCACCGGGCGCTGACCGGGAAGTCGGTGCACCTGGCTGGCTGGCCCGCGGCGCCAGCCCCGGTGCCGGCGGGAGACACCGCCCTTCCGGCGGCCATGGATGCGATCCGGCGCCTGGCCTCCCTGGCGCGCGCCGCGCGGGAAGCCGGCAAGCTCCGGGTGCGTCAGCCCCTGGGCCGGATGCAGGTGGCGGTGCCCGTGGCGGTCCGCGGCCCGGCCTTTCAGCGCCTCCTGGGAATCCTCCAGGCGGAGGTCAACGTCAAGCGGATCGAAGTGGCCGAGTCGGATACCGAGCTGGTCCGGCTCCGGGGCAAGGCCAACTTCCGCTCCCTGGGGAAGCGCTACGGCAAGGAGACGCCGGCGGTGGCCAAGGGGGTGGAGCGGCTCACCCCGGACCAGCTCCGGGCCCTCGAAACCGGCGAGACGGTCTCGAGACATGAAAACGGGGTCGAACTCGTGTATTTTCCCGAGGATGTGGTGGTGGAGCGCCAGGTCGTGGCCACCGGCTGGCTGGTGGAAAGCGATGGGCCCTATGTGGCCGCGCTCGATCCCGCATTGACACCGGAACTCAGTCGCGAAGGCCTGGCGCGCGAACTCGTCTCCCACGTCCAGCGGCTCAGGCGGGAGGCGGGGTTCGCGGTGTCGGATCGCATTGAACTCGGGATCGAAGGACCGGCCGAAGTGCTGGACGCAGCCGGGGCACATCGGGACTTCATCGCCACGGAGACGCTGGCCCGCGAGCTGGTCCTCGGGACGGCGGTCGCCGGCGCCACCCTGCGGCAGCCGGCGGACGTGGACGGACAACCAGTCACCTTCAGCATGCGCCGGCACGGCGCGTGATCGTTACCCCCAGCGGACGGGAAGGTATTCAGGGCATGAACAAGAAGCATCTGGCGCACTTCGAGAAGCGGCTTCTGGAAGAGCGCACCCGCGTGATGAAGGAGATCGGGTACTACGACGAATCCTTCAACGCCACGCTGCAGAACGAATCCGGCGATCTCTCCTCCTATTCCTTCCACATGGCGGATCAGGGCACCGACGCAATGGAGCGGGAAAAGCAGTTCCTCTTCGCGTCGCAGGAAGGGCGCTACCTCTGGCACGTGAATGAGGCATTGCGGCGGTTGTACAAGACCCCGGACAAGTTCGGAGTCTGCCACACCTGCGGCAAGGAGATCAACTTCGAGCGCCTCGACGCGCTGCCGCACGCGCGGCTGTGCATCGAATGCAAGGAAAAGGAAGAGAATGGCAAGCGGCGCTGAGCGCCGGCTCTACTGGTGGGTCGCGGTCTCCGCCCTCCTGCTCGACCTGGCCACCAAGTTCCTCGCCGAACGCTACCTGTTCCGCTCGGCGGGGCATTCGGTCTTCGGGGACTGGTTCCAGCTCCGGCTGGTCTACAATCCGGGGGCGGCGTTCGGGCTGCACCTGGGGCCGTATTCCCGCTGGATCTTCATGGTGATCGCCATCGGCGCGGTGGTCCTGCTGTACCGCTATCACCGGAACGCGGAGCGGGGAGACTGGTTCCGCCAGCTGGCCCTGGGCCTCGTCACCGGCGGCGCCATCGGCAACCTGGTGGACCGGATCCGGTCCACCCAGGGTGTGGTGGATTTCCTCGACCTCGGCGTCGGCTCCTGGCGCTGGCCCACGTTCAACGTGGCCGACATGGCGGTCAGCTGCGGCGCGGTGCTGCTGGCGATCTCGCTCTGGCGCGAGGATGCCCGGCGCGAGGCGGCGCAGGCGCTGCCCGGTCGTCCGCTCCCGCCCGAGAACACCCCGCCGGAACCGGCCATTTCCGGACCCCGCGATGAATGACCGGGCGGCGCCGCACCCCGGTGCGGCGCTGCGACCGAGCTTCTCGGTTCTCCCGCCCGCTACCGAACGGCTCGATCGCTTCCTCGCCGACCAGCTCCAGCTCTCCCGCACCCAGGCCGCCCGGCTGGTCGCCGACGCCCGGGTCCGGGTGAACGACGACACCGCCCGCGCCTCCCGGACGATGGTTCGGGGGGACCGCGTCACCGTGGAGTATCCCGAATCGGAGCCGCCCCGGACCCTGGTCCCGGCCGATATCGCGCTCGAGGTCGTGTTCGAGGACGAACACCTGGCCGTGATCAACAAGCCGGCCGGGCTCGTGGTCCATCCGGCGCCTGGGCACTGGGACGACACCCTGGTGAATGCGCTGGTCGCGCGCGGCACGACCCTCTCCGGAGGGGCGGAGGGGCGGCCCGGCATCGTGCACCGGCTGGACCGTGATACCAGCGGGCTCATGGTGGTGGCCAAGACCGACCTGGCGCATCGGCGTCTCGGGGCCATGCTGGCGGCGCGGCGCATCGGGCGGCGCTATGCGGCGCTCGCCTGGGGCCACCTCGATGAGAGCCCGCTCGTGATCAGCGCCCCACTGGCCCGGCACCAGCGCGACCGGAAGCGGGTCGTGGTGGCCACCGAGGGGCGGGACGCCCGCACCGACGCGTACGTCGTGGCGCGGATGGGGCTGGTTGAATTGCTGCGACTGGAGCTGCACACCGGCCGTACCCACCAGATCCGGGTGCACCTCGCCCACATCGGTCACCCGGTCGTGGGAGATCCGGTCTACGGCGCGGGTGGCAGCCGGCGGATGACCGGCGCCCACCGCACCCAGGCAGAGGCTCTGGAACGGCTGGCGCCCCGGCAGGCGCTCCATGCGGCCTGGCTCGAGTTCCGCCACCCCCTGAGTGGCGAGACCCTTGAATTCAGGGCGGAATGGCCGGCCGATCTGGCGCCCCTGCTGGCCAGTGCGCTGGGGCCGGAACACGCCGTTGCTCCGGGTCAGGCGCTTCGGTATCTTCGTTTCTTTGAAGCACATGGATGATTCAGCGCGGCTCCGACTAGTGCTCTTCCGGCTCGGCCTGCACCTGCTGGCGGTGCCGGCGGACGCCGTCCGGGAGGTGATCCCGGCCGGCCGGGCCACCCGGATCCCCGGTGCCGCGGCCCTGGTGGCCGGATTGGTGAACTTTCGGGGCACCCTGCTGACCGTGATCGACGGCCGGATTGCCCTCGGAGTGGATCAGGGGGCCGCGCCGGGCGAGTCGGTGCTGGTGCTGGACCGGGGGGAGCGTTCCCTCGGCCTGATGGTGGATGAGGTGCTGGACCTGGTGGAGGTCGCGCCCAGCGACCTGCGGGAAGGGGAGGGACCAGCCGGTCTCGACCCCCACATGGTCTCAGCGGCAGGGATGCACGCGGGGCGAATCTTCGCCGTCCTCGACACCGACCGGCTGCTGGCGCCGGCGTTGCCCTGACCGGCCTGAGCAGGCAGACACACAGCGGAGGTTCGGGTGAGCCACACCGTGCTGGTCTGTGACGATGCCATCTTCATGCGGACGATGATCTCCGACATTCTCGCCCAGGCCGGGTTCGAGATTGTCGGCGAGGCCGAGACGGGCCGCGAGGCGGTGGAGAAGTACCGCCAGCTCAAGCCCGACCTGGTGACGATGGACATCGTCATGCCGGACATGGGCGGCATCGAGGCGGTGCGCGAGATCTGCAAGGACAGTCCCGAGGCGCGGATCCTCATGTGCAGCGCGATGGGCCAGCAGGCCCTCGTCGTCGAGGCCATCCAGGCCGGCGCCAAGGACTTCGTGGTCAAGCCCTTCCAGCCCTCGCGAGTCCTCGAAGCGGTCCAGCGCGTCCTGGGCTAGCGCCCGCATGGACCTCTCCCGCTACGCCAACCTCTTCCTCACCGAGAGCCGCGAACAGCTCGGGCTCTCGGGGCAGGCGTTGCTCGAGTGGGAGCGCCAGCCCTCGGCCGCGGAACCGGCGGTGAGTCTGTTCCGGGCCATGCACACCTTCAAGGGCATGGCGGCGGCGATGGGATACACCAACCTGGCGGAGCTGGCGCATCGCATCGAGTCGGTGCTGGACGTGCTGCGCAGCGATCCGGCCGCGGGCCGCGAGCATGTGGACCTGTTCTTCCGGGTGGTGGACGGCCTGGAACGGGGCGTCGAGCGGGCGGTGGAAGGCGGGGACGGCGCGCTGGACTTCTCGGCGCTGATCGAGGAGCTGAACCACGCGTCCGCCGCCGCCGCGCCCACCGGGAGCTGGGCCGTGCCCGCGCCGGCCCCGCCGCCCGTGGTCACGGAGCCGGCCGCCGCGGGGCGCCAGGTGCAGGTCACGATCCGGTCCGACACCCCGCTTCGGGGGGCGCGGGCGCTGCTGGTGCTCCGCAAGGCGGCCACGCTGGGGGTCGTCGGGGCGGTCCGCCCGCCGGTGGGGGTGTTCGAGTCGGACACGTTCGAGGGGCAGTTCGGCTTCGACCTGCAGAGCGACCAGGCCGACGCCGCGGTGGTGGAGGCGCTCCGCGCCGTCGGGGACGTGGCGAGCGTGGTCATCGGGGTGCCCGCCGCCCAGCCGGCCGACGAGACGGTGGAGCGCAGGCGCCAGATCCGGATGGATGCCCGGCGCCTCGATGCCATCATGAACCTGGTGGGCGAGCTGGTCGTGGCGAAGGGGCGGCTGACGGACCTGGCCGATCAGGCCGGGGAGCCGGAGCTCAAGGCCCTTGCCGCCCGCATCTCCCGGGTCACCTCCACGCTCTACGGCGAGGTGGTCCAGGCCCGGCTGACGCCGGTGTGGCAGGTGCTCGACCGCCTTCCCCCGCTGGTGCGCCATCTCGCACGGCAGCTGGGCCGTCGGGTGCGGTTCGAGGTGGCGGGGGAGGACACGCAGCTTGACCGAGCCATCCTCGACGAGATCGGTGAACCGCTGCTGCACCTGCTGCGGAACGCCGTGGATCACGGGATCGAGCCGCCGGAGGAGCGGCAGCGGCGGGGCAAGCCCGAGGAGGGGCTGATCCGCATCGTGGCCTCCAGCGACCGGACCACCGTGCTCCTGCAGGTGAGCGACGACGGCCGCGGCATCGACCAGTCCCGGGTGCTGGAGTCGGCCCGGAAGGCGGGACTGGTGGCGCCCGAGACCCGCTCGCTGGCGGATGACGAGCTGCTCCGGGTGCTGGCGCGGCCCGGCTTCTCCACCGCCACCCGGGTGACCGACGTTTCGGGCCGGGGCATGGGCATGGACGCGGCGCTCTCCCGGATCCGCCTGCTGGGCGGCTCGGTGGAGCTGACTTCGGTGCCGGGACAGGGGAGCACCTTCACCCTCCGGCTGCCGATGACGCTGGCGATCGTCCGGGCGCTCCTGGCGGTGGTCGGGGAGGAGCGCTACGCGATCCCGATCGCCGGGGTCGCGGAGACGGTCGAGTACCGGCCGGAGCGTACCGCCTCGCTCGAGGGGCGCGAGGGGTTCGTCCTCCGGGAGGAACTCCTGCCGCTGGTGCAGTTGCGGGACCGCCTCGGCGTCACCGGTCCCCGGCCGCCGGGACGCCAGCCGGCGGTCATCCTCGAGGTCGGGGAGCGGCGCACCGCCGTGGTGGTGGACGCGCTCGTGGGACAGCAGGAAATCGTGGTGGAGCCCTTCGATGCACCGAAGGGCATGCTCCCCGTGTTCAGCGGGGCGACGATCCTCGGCGACGGGATGCCCGCGTTGATCGTGGACCCCGCCGCCCTGGTCTGAGGAGGCCGGCATGGATGACGTGCGCGAACTGCACGCCCTGCAGCGCGACGCGCTGCGCGAAGTGGCCAACATCGGTGCGGGCCACGCCGCCACCGCGCTGTCGCAGCTCACCAATCGCCGGATCATGATCTCGGTGCCCGAGGTCAACATCACCCGGCTCGAGGAAGTGCCCGAGATCCTGGGCAAGCCGGACGATGTCGTCGCGGCCGTGCTCATGCACATGATGGGCGACCTCACCGGGCGGACCCTGGTGCTCTTCCCCGAGACCTCCGCCCGGACCCTGTGCGACATCCTGCTCCGCCGGCCCCTCGGCGCCACCACCGAGTTCGCGGCCATGGAACAGTCGGGGCTCAAGGAGGTTGGCAACATCCTCTCCAGCGCCTACATGAACGCGCTGTCCGACTTCATGGGGATGATGCTCGTGCCCTCGGTGCCCAGCCTGGCGATCGACCTGGCCGGCGCCGTCCTCACCTCGGTCTACATGAACTTCGGCTACGACCGCGATTACGTCTTCTGCGTCGAAACGCAGTTCCTCTTCGAGGATCCCGGGCTCCAGCTCAAGGGACACTTCCTGCTCCTGCCCGACCTGGCCAGCCTCCGAGCGATCTTCGACGCCATCCGGCTCCCCTGAGCCTGCCGTGACCGGGCCCGCCCTGTCCGAGCGCGACCTCACCGTCCTGCGGTCCTTCGCCCGCCGGATCGACCCGGCGGATGCCGGCGCGCACAACAACCTGGGCGTCCTCTACTACCAGAAGGGTCTCGTCCCCGAGGCCACCGAGGAGTTTCTCCGCGCGCTGGAGCTGGACCCGCGGATGCAGACGGCCAAGGAAAACCTGGAGATCGCGTACCGTTCCACCGGGTACTACGACCGGCGGGTGGCCGAGCTTCGGGAACGGCTGCGGCGCGAGCCGTACGACGCCGAGGCGCGCTGGGAGCTGGGCCGGACCTGCGCCGCGCTGGGCCAGTGGGAGGAGGCGGTGCACGAGTTCCGCCTGCTCCTGGCCCGGAAGCCGGATGACGTCCCGGCGCTGCTGCAACTGGGTCTGGCCGAGCGGGGGCGGGGGAACCTCGAAGGGGCGACCCAGGCCTTCGAGCGCGCCAAGGAGCTTGATCCCAACAGTTCGGTCACGCTCTTCTATTACGGCGAGGCGCTGTACAATCGCGGGCTCTCGGAGCAGGCGCGGGTGGCGCTCGAGGCGGCGGTGCAGCGCAACCCGGACAACGCCGACGCCTACTATCTCCTGGCGTTCGTGCATGGGGACCTGGGCGAGCATGAGAAGGCGCGCGCCGCGACCGCCCGCGCCACCGCCCTCAATCCCACGCTGGCCCGGGCCCAGAGCAACCTCTCGCTGATCCGCGCGGGCGTGGCGGCGGCGCCCACCAGCGGGCAGGGCCCCCGACCGGCGGTCCACGAGGGGGCCATGCTGGCCCACTTCAACCTCGGCCTCGCCTTCCGGCAGAAGGGCTACTACGTCGAGGCGCTGCGGGAATACCGGATGGCGCTCGAGGCCGGGGAGGATGCCCGCCTGGTCCGGCAGGCGATGGCCGAAGTGCACCTCCTGCGCCGGGACCTCGCGGCGGCCCTGGAGCTCTACGATGGCCTCCTCGCAGAGGATCCGGAGAGTCCCAAGCTCTGGAACGAGCGCGGCGTCTGCCTGCAGCAGTCGGGGCGCCGCGACGACGCGATGGCGGCGTACGAGCGCGCCACGACCGCCGATCCCAACTATGCCCTCGCCTGGAACAACCTCGGCGTGCTGGGCACCCAGGCCCCCGATACCGACGACGCACTCTCCGCGTTCCAGCGTGCCTTGCGCCTCCGGCCCGATCTGGTGGCCGCGCGGCTCAACCTGGCGCTGGCGCTGCTGCATCGGCGGCGGCTGCAACTCTCCCTGGAGGCCTACCGGCAGGTGCTGGCGGACCTGCCGCAGCACAGCGTGGCGTGGAACGGTGTGGGCCTGGTGCTGGTGGAGCTCAAGCGGTTCGAGGACGCCAAGCACGCCTTCTCCCGCGCCGTGGAGGCGGATCCGGCCAACGCCTCGGCGCACTACAACCTGAGCTTTACCCTGAGTCACCTCGGCGATTTCGACGGCGCGCTCCGCGCGACCAAGCGCGCGCTCGAGCTCGAGCCGTTCTACGTGGCCCAGAAGTACGCCCTCACGATCGACCTGCAATACGAGAATCCCGAGATCGCGGTGGTCCCCGCCATCTCCGCCGACGTCACCGCCGACCAGGTCGGCGAGGAGTTCAACTTCGACGAGCGGCTGCTGGACCGGATCTTCGACGAGCTGCAGCCGGAGGACCGCCCGGCCTCGCCGCCCACGGAGGATCCGCTGGCGCTCGCGGCCGATTACATCGCCAAGGGGTTCCTCGAGCACGCCACCGTGGAGGCCGAGCGCGCGCTGGCCCGTGGCGTCGAGCCGGGCCGCGCCACCGCCCTCCTGGGGGAGGTGTACTCCCGCCGCGGCCTCCATGGGGAGGCGCTGGAGCGGTTCCGCGCGGCCCTGGAACTGGAGCCGGGCGAGCCCCGGGCCCTCCTCGGGGAGGTCCGGGCGCTGCTGGCACTGGGTCGGGGGGCGGAGGCGCTGCAGGAGGCGGAGCACCTGGTGCGCATGGCCCCCGATGAGGTCGAGGCGCTGGTGGCGGCGGCCCGCGTCCGGCTGGCGAGCGGGATGGCGAGCGGGGCGCGGGACGTGTTGCGCATGGCCCGGACGCTCGAGCCCGGCCGGCCCGACCTGCTGCAGCTTGAGGCCTCCATCGCCGAGCAGCTGGGGGATGTCGAGGCGGCGGTCGCGGCCTGTCAGGCCGCGGTGGAACTCGACCCCTCCGTGGCGCAGGTCTGGCGCGACCTCGGCCGGCTGGAGGAGCGGCGGGAGAACTGGGTGGGCGCCCGCCTGGCGTACGAGCACGCGCTCGACCTGCTGCCCACCTACATGGAGGCGGCACTCGCCCTGGCGGACCTGCTGCGCCGGGTGGATGCCCCGGGGGCGGCGGTGGACCTGATGGTGGACATCCTCCTGTCCGAGCCCTGGGATCTCGACGCGCTCCTGATGCTCGCCCGCGCGCTGCTCGACGATGGGCGTCACGACCGGGCGCTCGAGGCCCTCGATCGGGTGCTCAAGTTCGATCCGGAGCACGAGGCGGCGCTGTTCCACCGCGGGGTGGCGCTGGCCCGGAGCCGGCGATACGACGAGGCGGTCCGGGCGTGGGAACGGGTGGTCCAGGTGGATGCCGCCGGGCCCTTCGCGCAGGCCGCGCGCACCCACGCGCGGTCCGCCAGGGATCTGGCCCATATCTTCGCCGGGGCGGCCTGATCCATGGCGATCGAAGGCCCGCTCAAGGAGCTGGGCATTCACGACGTCTTCCAGCTCCTGGATCTGAGCCGGAAGACCGGGACGCTCCGGGTGGTCTCCGACCTGCGGCAGAACGCCGGCACGGTGTTCTTCGAGGACGGGGTCGTGGTCGGCGCCGAGATCCGCAGCAACCCCCACCCGCTGGGCCGGCTGCTGGTGCGGGCGGGGCGGGTGACCGAGCAGGACCTCCAGCGGGCCCGCGCCCTCCAGGCGGCCGGTGACCGGCGCCGGCTGGGCGAAATCCTGCTGGCCCAGGGGCTGGTGACCCAGCGGGACCTGGGACGCTATGTCCGGCAGCAGATCGAGGAGGTCGTGTTCGAGCTGGTCGGCTGGTCGGAGGGCTACTTTGCCTTCGAGGATGGCAAGCAGGGGGACTGGCCCACGGAGGCGGATACCCGGATCGCGACCGGACTTCTCCTCATGGAGGCGGCGCGCCGCACCGACGAATGGTCCCGGATCGAGAAGCAGATCACCCACCTCGGCCTGGTGCCCCGGCTCGCGCCCATCGTGGACACGGCGGTGCCGCTGGACCTGCTGCCCGCCGAGTGGGAAGTGCTGTCGGTGGTCGATGGGGAGCGGACCGTTCGGGAACTCGCCACCCTCCTGGGACGGCCGGAGTTCGAGGTGGCCCGCACCCTCTTCGGGCTCACCACGGCAGGGATTATCCTGCTGGATGACCCCGCGCGGCGGGCCATGGAGGCGGTGGGGGGGGCCGAGCTGCCGATCCTCCTGGGCGAGGTGGACCATCTGTTAGGCGCCGGCGACCCCGAGGCCGCCCGGCAGGTGGGGGAACAGGCGGTGGCGGCGCACCCGCAGCAGCCGCTGGCGCACCTGGCCTATGGGCGGGCACTGCTGGCCGCCGGGCACCCCGCCGACGCCGCGGAGTCGCTGTGGCAGGCGGTGCAGCTCGATCCCGGCTCGGCCCCGGCGCACCGCTGCTTCGGACTTGCCCTGGCCGCGACGGGGCGGTTCCGGGAGGCGGCGCATATCTGGGATCAGTGGAAGCGGCTCACGGACAAGCCGCCGGAAGAGGACGTGCAGGGCCCGCACGTGGAACGGGTGCGGCTGGCGGTGCTGGCGCTGGATCTCGCCCTCAGGGGGTCGCGTGACTGAGGATATCCGGGCACTCTCGGCGCAGTACGCGGCGGACCCCTCGAGCCTGGTCTTTCTCCGGCTCGCGGAGGCCCTCCGCCAGCGGGGCCAACTGGAGCCGGCGCTCAAGATCGCGCTCTCCGGCCTCAACCGGTATCCGCACCTGCCGGATGCCCACGATCTCTACGCCCGGATCCTGGCCGACCGACGGGACTACGCCTCCGCCTTCGACGAGTGGGACACGGTACTCCGCCTGGCGCCGCATCACATCGGTGCCCACAAGGGGATCGGCTTCCTCTACTACCGGGCGGGGGAACCGGAGCACGCCCTCTATCACCTGCGGGTGGCGGCGGAGCTCGATCCGGGCGACGACGGCCTCCGCGCCGCGGTGGAGCGGGTGGCGGGGGGCCGCGAAATCTGGGATGTGCCGCTGCCGGTCAGCCCGCCGGTGCGCGACGCCGAGACCCGGGTGGCGCCGGCGCCCGCGGCAGGCGACCCGTTCACCGCGGTGGAAGGCGCGGGACAGCGGCTGCTGCTGGTCGATCGCGACGGGCTCCGGCTGGGTGGCGCGCTCACCGCCCGGGGTGGCCGGGACGTGAGCGAAGAGGCGGCCGCCTCCCTGGCCGGCGTGGTGCTGGAGGCCGATCGGGCCGCACGGCTGCTGGAACTGGGTGAGTGGGACCACCTCACGATTGAGGGGACCGACCTGAGCGCCTGCCTCCTCTGCCCCACGGCGGACACCTCGCTCCTGGCCACGATGGACCCCGGGCATCCGGCGGGGCAGCTCGCCTTCTACGCCGAACGCGGGGCCAAGGAGGCGCGGGCCTGGCTGGAGCGGGCCCGATGACGGAAGCTTACGCGGCCCCGCTCGACAGCCTGACGCGGCTGCGGGGCATTCGGGGCGCCATGGTCGTCGCCGCGCAGGATGGGCTGGTGGTCGCGGAATCGCTGATGGGCGGGGTGAAGGGCAGCGCGCTGGCCGCGATGGCGGCCAACCTGGCCGCCCGCGTAACCGAATTGTCGGTCCGCGCGGCGGTGGGTGGGCCCCGGTTCGTGCACCTGCAGGCGCAGGATGGCTCGCTGCTCGTGGCGCCCGCGGCCGAGGACCTCCTGCTGGTGGCGGTGGCGGGGCGGGATGTGCCCCTGGGGCTCATCCGGCTCGAGATGCTGCGGCTGGCGGAGCGTCTGGCCTGATGCGGGCGATCGAACCCTGGGTGCTCCTGCCGCTCCGGTCCTTCGTGGAGGAGTCGTCCGCCCGGCTGGCCCTGCTCATGACGACCTCGGGGCAGGTGGTGGCCCAGCACGGGTTCACGGGCGCCATGGACCTCATGGCCGCGGCGGCGCTGGGCACCGGGATCATCGCCTCGAGCGGGGAACTGGCGCTGCAGATGGACTGGACGCCGTTCCGCACGGTGGCCCACCAGGGGAAGCGCCAGAGCCATTTCCTGGGCTGGTTCGACACGCCGCACGGGCGCTGGGTGGCGCTGGTGGTGTTCGGAGGGGAGACGAAGCTCGGGCTGGTGCAGGTGTACTTCGACCAGCTGGTCCTCGAGCTGCTGGCCGCTGCGCCGCCCGAGCCGGTGCAGAAGAAGGAGGTCCTCGCCGCGGACTTCGAACGGGAACTCAACGCGAGCCTCCGGGCTCTCTTCGGACGCTAGCCCATGTCCCTGGTCAACTTCACGACGCGCGAGATCACCTGCAAGATCGTCTACTACGGGCCCGGTCGCTCGGGGAAGACATCGAACCTGCAGTACATCTACGGCCGGGTCCCGGAGGCGCGCCGCGGGCGCATGGTCTCCCTCGCGACCCAGACCGACCGCACCCTGTTCTTCGATTTCCTCCCGCTCGACCTCGGGGTCATCAGCGGCTTCACCACCCGGTTCCAGCTCTACACCGTGCCGGGGCAGGTGTACTACAACGCCACCCGCAAGCTGGTGCTCCAGGGGGCCGATGGCGTGGTCTTCGTCGGCGACAGCCAGGCCCGGCGGCTGGACGACAACATCGAGAGCCTGCAGAACCTGCAGGCCAACCTGCTGGGGCAGGGCGTGGATGTCCGCACCTTTCCGATGGTCCTGCAGTACAATAAGCAGGACCTCCCGGCGGACCTCATCCTCTCCCACGCCGACCTCGACGAGGCGCTCAACTTCCGTGGCCTGCGGAGCTTCCCCGGCGACGCGCTGCGCGGGGCCGGGGTGTTCGAGACCCTGAAGGGCATCTCGGAACTGGTCCTCAAGCGGCTCGCCCAGACAGGATCCGGGGCGGCCTGATGCCCCGGCTCAACCCCCGGCACCGGTTCGACTCCTACGTCGTCGGCTCCGCCAACCGGCTGGCGGTCACCGCCGCGCGCGCCGTGGCGGAGTCCCCGGGGGCGGTGTACAACCCGCTCTTCATCTACGCCGGCTCCGGCCTGGGCAAGACCCACCTGCTGATGGCCATCGGCCATCACGCCATCGAGGTCAATCCGCAGCTCACGGCGGAGTACCTCACCCTCGACGAGTTCATCGAGGCCTTTCACGCCGCCATCGCGCAGGGGCAGGGCGAGGCCTACCGCCACCGCTACGCCGACGTGGGGGTGCTGCTGGTGGACGACGTGCAGTTCCTGACCCACCGGCGGGAGATGCAGGCGGAACTGCTCCGGCTCACCAACACGATGCTCAGCGCCGGGCGCCAGATCGTCCTCTCCAGCGACCGGCCCCCCAACGAGATCTCGGCCCTCGACGAGCGCCTGATCCAGCGGTTCGCGGGCGGGCTGGTCATCGACATTTCCGCGCCGGACTATGAGACCCGGGTCGCGATCCTCCTGCGCCAGGCGGAGGAGCGGAAGGCGGTGTTCGATCCCAGCGTGCTCGAAGCCGTCGCAACCCTCCCCATCGGCAGCATCCGCGAACTGATCGGCGCGTTCAACCGGCTGGTGGCGTACCAGGCGGTGCAGGCGGCGCCGATCACCTCCACGGAAGCCCGGGCGCTGCTGGCGCGCTCCATGCCGCAGACGGCGCGGGCCGCGCCGGGGGCGGCGGAACCGGTGAGCGCCACCCTGGTCGGCGCCGGGGAAGTCGGCGGGGGGCTGGAGGCGCCCCCGGAGACCCCCGCCGCACTGCCCGGGTTCACCGGAGACGAGTTCGGCGCGTTCCTGTCGGAAATCTCCTCGGCCGTCGCCCGCCAGGTGGAAGCGTGGCGCGGCCGGGTGGCCGAGGCCATCCTCCGCTGGCAGGGGGAAGGGTTCCGCACCGCCAGGCTGGAGCTGCTGCTCGAGGGGGAGGCGCCGGTGGATCCCGATGCCGCCCTGCGCGACTTCGAGGAGGACATCGAGCGGCTCAAGCAGCTCGAGGCGGAGGCGCGCGAGCTGGATCCCCAGGTGGGGGACCAGCCCGCGTTTCGCGATCCTGACCGGGTGGACGAGGCGCGGACGGAGGTGGAACGCGCCCGCGAGGGACTGAGTCCGCCGCCCGGACCGTCCCCCCTCTGGCGGGTGGAGCAGTTCGTGGAATCCGGCGTCAACCGGGAGGTCACGCAGGCCGCGCGCAGCGTGCTGGAGCAGCCGGGCGTGGCGTACAACCCACTCGTGGTGTTCGGGCCGGTCGGGGTGGGGAAGACGCACCTGCTGCACGGCATCGGCAATGTCCTGGCGGCCGCGCCCGGGGCGGTGGTGGCCTGCCAGGGGGCGCAGGATTTCGTGGACGAACTGATCAAGGCGATCGAGCGCGACCGGGTGACCTGGTGGCGGTCCCGGTACCGCCGGGTCACCGCCTTCCTGCTCGACGACGTGCACCTGCTGGCCGGGAAGGACCGGACCCAGGAGGAGCTCTTCTGGCTCTACAACCAGCTCGCGGACCAGGGGCGGCAGATGGTGTTCACCTCCCAGGTCCCGCCGCAGCAGCTGGAGGGCATCGAATCTCGGCTCCGCACCCGGCTGGAAGCGGGCCTGGTGGTGGAGCTGCCGACCCCGGACCGGGAGGTCCGCGAGGCGATCGTCACCCGCCTGCTGAACGACAAGCTCGGCGAGGCGGACACCGAACTCTGCGCCTACCTCGCCGGACGGCCGGTGGACACCGTCCGCGGCCTGCAGGAGCTGGTGCAGCGGGTGCTCGAGACGGCCGACGCGGAACGCTCCCGGCCCACGGCCGCCCTGGCGCGGCAGGTGCTGGAGGGGAGCCCCGCGGGCCCGACCCGGCGCACCACGGCGGGGCGGACCAGCGGACTGCTCTCGCCGACCGGAAGTCTCCGCAGCCGGGAAAAGATGGTCTGGGACTGGCCGGACATCCCCGATCGCCTCATCGAGGAGCAGCGCTGATGGCGATCAAGGGCAGCCTGAAGGAGGCGAGTCTCCCGGACGTGCTCCAGCTGCTGGCGCTGGGGAAGAAGACCGGCTGCCTCGCCGTCGCCGACCGGCAGAACTTCGGGTACATCTATTTTGACGACGGGCGCATCAGCTACGCGTCCATCGTGAACCGGCGCGACCGCATCGGGGACCTGCTCCGAAAGAACCAGCTGGTCACCAGCGAGCAGCTCGACCAGGCCATCCGGGTGCAGGAGGTGCATCGCGAGCGCCGCCTGGGGGACATCCTGATCGAGCTGGGGGTCGTGACCCGGGAACAGCTGGAGCGGCTGCTCTTCCTCCAGATCGAGGAGGCGGTCTACCACCTCTTCGCCTGGGCCCAGGGCACCTTCAATTTCGAGGCCGGCGTCAAGCCCGAGCCGCAGGTCTTCACCGTCTCGATCAATCCGGAATCCCTCCTGCTCGAGGGAGCCCGGCGGGTGGACGAGTGGAGCCAGATCGAGAAGAAGATCCCGAGTTTCGACCTGATCTTCGCGGTGGACCCGGGGCATGTCCCCGGCGACGACGTCGATCTCTCGCTGGCCCAGCGCCGCATCCTGCCGCTGCTGGACGGGACCCGGGATGTGCGGCAGGTGATCGACGAATGCTCGCTCATCGAGTTCGAGGCGGCCACCGCGCTCTTCGGGCTGATCACGGCCGGGTATGCCCGCCGGGTCGGGACCTCCAGCAAGGTGGCGGCGCCCACGGCCAACGACGGCCGGGTGCAGGAGCACCAGAACCTCGGGGTCGCCTTCTACAAGACCGGCATGCTCGACGAGGCCCAGCGGGAGTTCCGCCGGGTGGCCGATCTCCGCCCCGACGAGCCGGGGGCGCACTTCTTCCTGGGGCTGATCGCGCTCAAGCAGGCGCGCTGGCTCGAGGCGGTGGAGGCCCTGCAGCAGGCCGCGGACCGGGGCGGGCGCCGGGCGTCGGCGCTGCACAACCTCGCGTTCGCCTATGAGCAGCTGGGCCGCCTGTCCGAGGCGGAGGCGGCGTACGCGGAGGCAGCGTCCAAGACGCGGGAGGATCCGCGCATCATGCTGGGCTGGGGCGTCGCCGCCCTCAAGCGCAACGATCCCGAGGTGGCACTCGGCCGGTTGCAGCGCGCCGGGGAGCTCTGGGGCGAGCGGGTCTTTCCGGCCACCTGGTACTGGGCCATGGCCCTCGCCGTGGGGGGGCAGGGAGACCTGAACGGCGCCCTGGCGATCGCCATGGAGGGGACCGAACGGCACCCCGGCGTCGCGGCCCTGCGCAACAATCTCGCGGTGCTGCAGGAACTCGCCGGTGACCTGCCCCTGGCGGAGGTGACGCTGCGCGCGGCCCTGGCGGAGAACCCCACCCTGGCCCAGGTCTCCAAGAACCTCGGCGACCTGCTCTACCGCGCCGGCCGCTACGACGACGCCTTCGAGGCGTATGAGCGCGCCGCCAAGCTCGCGCCGTCGCTGGGCGACGACCTGTTCTTCAAGATGGGCAACATCGCCTTCAAGCGGCGGGACCGGGAGCGCGCCCGGGCCTGCTGGCGGCGGGTGACCGAGATCAACCCGGGGCACCAGCTGGCCCGCGCCAACCTCGATACCCTCGAAACCTCGACATGACGCAGGTAGAGGATCCGGGGTTCGCCCTGCTGGCCGAGCGGATCGCCGGACGGACCGGGCTCGACGTGGGGGCCTACAAGGACCGCTGCCTGCGGCGCCGCATCGCGGTCCGCATGCGGGCCTGCGGCGTCGCCACGTACGGCGAGTACGTGGCGATCCTCGACACCCGGCCCGCCGAGTTCGACCTGCTGCTCGACGCCCTCACCATCAACGTCACCCGCTTCTTTCGGAATCCCGAGACCTGGGCCTGGCTGGGCGCGGAGGCGCTGCCCCGGCTGTTGCTGGCCCGGGAGGGTCGGCTCCGGGCCTGGAGCGCGGGGTGCGCCTCAGGGGAGGAGCCGTACACCATCGTCATGCTGGCGGCGGAAGTGCTGGGCCGCCTGAACCACCCTGACTGGCTGCCGCGCCTGCACGTGGACGCCACCGACCTGGACCGGGCGTCGCTCGACACCGCGAGCGCCGCGGCATATCCGCCGGCGGCCTTCTCGGAGGCCGATCCCGCGGTGATCGCCCGCTGGACGGACCCCGCGGAGCAGGACCGGCGCCGGGTACAGGCGCCGTTGCGCACGGTGGTCCACCTGCGGCGCCTCGACCTGCTGCGCGAGTCCGCGCCGCAGAGCGCCTATGACCTCATCTTCTGCCGCAACGTGATCATCTATTTCGACCGCCCCACGCAGGAACGCCTGATGGAAGGGTTTGCCGCCCGGCTGGCCCCCGACGGGCTGCTGGTGCTCGGCAAGGTGGAAACCATCCTGGGGGCGGCACGCCAGCGCCTGCAACTGGTGGAGCCGCGTGAGCGCGTCTACCGGCGGGCGGGCTGATGGGGCGCGAACTCTTTGTCGGGGTCGCGGAGTGCACCGCGGGCGCCGCCGACGCCGTGCTGGCCACCCTGGGCCTGGGGAGCTGCGTCGCGGTGATCCTGTTCGATCCGGACCGGAAGATCGGCGGCATGGCCCACATTCTCCTCCCCTCCCGCTCCCTCAGCCGGGCGACCGACAATCCCGGGCGCTTTCCCCAGACCGCGCTGCCTCTCCTGATCGACCGGATGATGGCGCTGGGCGCGGACCGGCGAGGGCTGACCGCCCGCCTCGTGGGGGGCGCCAGCATGTTCGCCAACCTGGCGCCGTCGGGATCGATGCAGATGGGGGACCGCAACGTCATCGCGGTCCGCGAGGTGCTCAACCAGCTGGCCATCCCGATCGTGGGCGAGGAAGTCGGCGGTAACGTCGGCCGCTCGGTCTGGTTCACGGTCGGCACCGGGCAGGTGGAGATTCGGACGGCGGGGCGGCGTGAGCAGATCCTCTGAACTCCCGGGGGTGCTCGTGGTGGACGACAGCGCCTTCTTCCGCCGGCTGGTGAGCGAGCTGATCGCGGGCTCCGGGGAGTTCCGGGTGGTGGGGACGGCCGCCAACGGCCTCGAGGCGCTGGCGCTGGTCCACTCGCTCAACCCCGACATGGTCACCATGGACCTCCAGATGCCGGAGCTCGGGGGGCTGGAGGCGATCGGCTACATCATGTCCGAGGCGCCGCGGCCCGTGGTGGTGGTGAGCGCGCATGCGGGGCGGGGCACCCCCGGGGCCATCCGCGCCCTCGAATTGGGCGCGGTGGAGCTGGTCACGAAGGACGATGGCCAGGGCCACATGTCGGCGATCCGCATGGCACCCCGGCTGCTGGGCGCGCTCCGCGCCGCCGCCGCCGCCGACGTGCGCCGGGTGCCGGTGCTGGCCCGGCCCCGGCCGAGCGGGCCCCATGT
>CAZPER010000054.1:0-26369 GCA_964585655.1 uncultured Gemmatimonadaceae bacterium
CCATGTCCCGGCCGCCCGGTCGGGCGAGGCGCGGCGGGTGGTCGCGATCGCCGCCTCGACCGGGGGCCCCCGCGCCCTGGCGGAACTGGTGCCGGCGCTGCCGGTCGGGCTCGAGACCGCGCTGCTGATCGTGCAGCACATGCCGGCCGGATTCACCCGGAGCTTCGCCGAACGGCTGAACGGCCTGAGCGCCTTCGAGGTCGTGGAGGCGGAACCGGGGATGGCGGTGCGGACCGACACGGCGTACGTGGCGCCCGGGGATTATCATATGCGCGTGGAGCGCGGCAGTGACGGGCTGCGGCTCCGGCTCGATCAGGAACCGGCGGTGTGGGGCGTGCGGCCGGCGGCCGATCCGCTGTTCCACTCGGTGGCGGCCGAGTTCCGCAGCGCGGCCCTCGGGGTGGTGCTCACGGGATTGGGACGGGATGGGGCCGCGGGACTCCGGGCGATTCACGACGCCGGCGGGGTCGGCGTGGCGCAGGATCGGGGGACGGCAACGATCTACGGCATGCCCGGCGCGGCGCTCGAGGCCGGGGGGACCGACCTGGTGCTGCCGCTGCAGGCCATGCCGGAGCGAATCGGCGCCCTGCTCCGCGAGATGCCGCGCCGCTGAGGCGGGGGCCAGGACCCACAGGAGAGGCGGTCACAGACTCGTGGCACGCAGTCGGTACGGCCAGGCCATCGCCGGCGACGAACTGCAGTTCATCGTCTTCCGGCTCGGCGCCCAGGAACTCGCGCTCGACATCTTCCAGGTCGTGCGGATCCTGCGGTACGCGCCACCGGCGCGGCGCCCGGGCGCCCCGGCGTTCGTCGAGGGCTGGCTGGAGTACGATGGCGCCCAGGTGCCCCTCATCGACCTGCGCACCCGCTTCGGCCACCAGGCTGGGGAACAGGAGGAGACCCGCATCATGGTGCTGGACCTCGAAGGGCGCCGCATCGGCGTGGTGGTGGATCTCGTCCTGGAGGCGCTCCGGGTGGATACCCGGGTGATCGGCCGGCCGGAGGGCGACATCGCCGGGGTGCCGCCGGGCCTGGTGAGCGGGGTCGTCAGCCGCCAGGGGCGCAGCATCGCGATCCTGAGCAGCGCCCGCCTCCTCGATCCGGCCGAACGCCAGGCACTCGCGGAGGTGCGCGCGTGAGCGACGGACCCACGCCGGACCCGCTGGTGAACGGCTACCGGCAGCGGTACCAGGAGATCGCCGGCCGCCTGGAGACCGCCGGTTCCGCGGCGGAGCGCGAAGCGGTGAAGCGGGAAATCATCGCCTTCTTCAAGCGGGTGGATGCCGCGCTGGCGGACCTCGGACAGGTGAAGGAGGAGATCCGGGCGCTGGTGGAGCGCTTCAAGCAGGTGGCCGCGGCCACCGACACCGCCCAGGCGCCGCAGTTCACCGGCGCGCGGCCCGTGGTGCAGCAGGACCACCTCGGCGCTTCCACCTACGTCGAGAAGGGGTGGAGCCTCATCTCCCTGGGGGACTACGCCGGCGCCATCCAGTCCCTGACCAAGGCCCTGGCCCTCGCGCCCTCGGAGGTGCAGGCCCAGTCGCTGCTGGGCTGGGCCCAGATGCTCAACGAGGAGTACGATGAGGCCCTGACCACGTTTTCCCGGGTCCTGATGAAGGAGCCGGCCAACTCACTGGCCCGGATCAACGTCGGGTACATCTGCCTCAAGAAGCGGATCTTCGGCGAGGCCATCGAGCACCTCAGCAAGGCCATCCGGCTGGACAACGACCGGAAGGCCACCCTGTACGCGCACTACTACCTGGGGCTGGTGTACCTCGAACGGGAGATGTTCGAGGACGCGGTCACCTTCTTCCAGAAGACCCTCAAGCTCGGCCCCAACCTGCTCGAGGCGTACTACGAGCTGGGCCGGGCCAACTGGTTCATGGGGGATCGCGACGCCGCCACGGCCGCGTGGACCGACGGGTTCAAGGCCAACAAGTTCAACCCGTGGGGCAAGCGCTGCAAGGAAATGCTCGACCTCACGGCCGGCGGAGGCGAACCCCCTCGCTCGGCCTCGTAGCGCTCCTGCTGCTTTCGCCGCCGCCGCAGCAGGCCGTCCAGGTCGGCACGGTGACCGTGGTCGCCGCCCCCGCGCACCGCGGCATGGCGGTGATGCTGGCCGAACGGGCCGAGCGCCCGCTCGAGTGGCCCGGGCTCGGGCGCCGCACACCGCCCCCCTTTACCCTCGTGCTGGCCGACGACTCCTCCGCGCTCGCCCGGCTCACCCGCGGACGGGCCCCCGGCTGGGGCGCCGGGGTGGCATTCCCCGGGGCGCGCACCATCCTCCTCCGGGCCGACCTGCCCCAGCTGGAACAGACCCTCCGCCATGAACTGGGCCACCTCGTGCTCCGGGACAGCATCCGGGGGCGGCTGCCGCTCTGGTTCGAGGAGGGGTACGCCTCCCTCGGCTCGGGGGAGTTCGACCGCTCGGACGCGCTGGCGCTCAACCTCGCGGTGGCCGCCGGCCGGGTCCCGACCCTCCGGGAGCTGGACGCGATGCTCCGTGGCTCCGCGGTGAGCGCCGACCTGGCCTACGGCCTGGCGGCCACGGCGGTGGACGAACTGGCCCGACGCCCTCCCCCCGGGGGGCTCGCGCCCCTGCTGCGACGCCTCGCGGAGAACCAGCCCTTCGGGGATGCGCTGCTCGCCAGTACCGGCCAGAGCGAGGACCAGTTCGAGGTGGCCTGGCAGGCGGGGCTCCGGCGGCGCTACAACCTGCTGACCTGGCTGGTGACCGGGGGGCTCTGGGCCATTCTCGCGTTCAGCCTGGGGATCCTCTGGTGGGAGCGACGGCGGCGGGACCGGCCGCGCCGGGAGGCGCTGAACGTGGGGTGGGAGCTGCCCCCGGAGGAGCCGCCGGAGCCGGGGGAAGTTGACCAGCGGCCTCCACCACAGTAAGCTCAATCCCCATGCCAAGTTCCGACTCCACCGCCCCCGGGCACCAGCTCCGGTTCGGGCGGCGAAACGTGGTGTTGCTGGGGTTGGCCATCGTCTCCCTCATTGCGGGATACGCCTGGCTCAACGCTGGCGGCACCACCGGCGCGGCGGCCCTGCTGGTGCTGGGCTACTGCGTGTTGTTTCCTCTCGGCATCGCGCTCTGACGCGAGCCGGTGCAGCGGGACTGCACCACGGACCGCCTCGGCGGTCCGTCCGCGTGTGTATCCCGGGCGAATAGCTCAGCTGGTCCAGAGCGCCTGCCTTACACGCAGGATGTCGGGGGTTCGAATCCCTCTTCGCCCACTCTTTGGTCCGATTGATCCGCCGCGCCCGGCACGACAGATGCACTACCTGCCGGCGTCACCCTTCCGTGGAGAGTGTTGAAATGCGCGTGGCACGTCTGATGACGCTGGGCCTGGTTCTGCTCCCCCTCGCGGGGCTCTCCGGGCAGATCCCGACCCGCCGGCCCACCACCACCCAGGGCAATGCGGCGGCGACCCGGCTCCTGGTGGGGAATCCGCATGTCTTCACCGCAGTGGATTCGGCGCCGTCCGTGACCATCGGGGAGGGGATGCGCAGCCGGATGGACAAGCTGGTCGGCTCCCAGTTCCGGGTCGTGACGCGCACCGAGATGAACGACGCCCTGCTGCAGTTCGGCTACCCCAAGGATGCGATTCTCTCCCAGCTGCCGCTCCGCAGCCTGGCGCAGTCGCTCAACGGGCGGGTGGCGGTCGCCTCGACCCTCACCAAGGACGCCGGCGGCCGCTACACCCTGACCGCGCGGCTGGCCGGGCTCAACGATGATGCCGGTAACGTGGTGGTCGTGAACCAGGGCGCCGGGCAGGCGCTGCCGGAACTTGGGGCCAAGACGGCGGAGGGCTTCCAGGCCGCCATCAAGGCATGGCCCGACGCCAAGGCCTGCGTGGACCAGGCCAAGACCGCCCCGGAGAAAGCCGCCCAGGCCGCCAAGAAGGCGATCACCGTGGTCCCCAACCATGGCCTGGCGAACCTCTGCCTGGCCCAGATGGCGCTGGCCCGCGGACGGAAGGCGGATAGCGCCGAGGCGATGGGGTACCTCGAGACTGCGGTGAAGGGCGATCCGCTCAGCCTCAACGCCTGGACCCTGGTCGCGGCAGGCCACGAGGCCTCGGGGGACACCACCACCACGGTGTCGGCCCTCAAGCAGATGCTGGTGATCGCGCCGACCAACCAGCCGCTCCGGGACCTGGTCTTCAAGAAGCTGCTCGCCTACGGCCGGGTGGAAGAGGCCGAGCAGGTGGCGGACGACGGCCTGAAGCTGGACCCGAGCAACGTGGACATGTACGACCTGCGGGCCAACGCCCGCATCTTCCGGGAGAACTACAGCGGCGCGCTCGACGACCTCGAGCAGATCATGGCGCTCGACTCCACCCGCGCGGACTCGACCTTCTACGGGAAGTACCTGGCCACGGCCAGCGTCCGGCCCGACACGGCGCGCCTGATCCGCTGGGCCTCGCTCGCGCTCAAGAAGTTCCCCGACAACCTGACCCTCATCAAGCAGGCCGCCGGGGCGTACTCGCAGGTGGGGCTCTCCGACAGCCTGCTCGGAACCCTCAACCTGCTGCTGGGGAAGGCGACCAAGGCCGAGGATACCGCCTCCGCCGTGGGGCTCGCGCTGCAGGAGGCCAAGAACCACCAGGACGCCAAGCGCTACCCGCAGGCGGTGCCGTTCATCGACTTTGCCGCTGCCCATGGCGATGCCCAGTCCAAGGAAGGCGCGGCCGGCCTGCTGCTCAACGGCACCCTCCCGCTGATCCAGCCGCCGCAGGACTGGAAGGCGGCCGCCGATGGGTTCCGCCGGGTCAACTCCCTGGCCAACCCCCAGGGCAGGTATGTGCCGATCTCCAATTACTTCCTCAGCCTGGCGCTGGTGAACCTGATCATCGCGGCGGACAAGGAAGCCGAATCCCAGAAGTCCTGTGATGTCGCCCGCTCCGTCGAGGGACTGATCACCGAGGGCGAGGAGGCGCTGGTGAAGGCGCTGCCCTACATCGAGGGAGCCGGGGCGAGCCAGAAGGGCACCTACGACCAGCTCAAGACGTACCTCGGGGGACAGAAGCCGCGGACCGCGTCGATGATCCGGGTGTACTGCAAGTAGGCACGATATGGGGTGGCCCCCTACCATCGGGGTCACCCCCTGTCTATATTCTCGCCCCGCAACGCCTTGGGGCTGTAGCTCAGCTTGGTTAGAGCGCCGCACTGTCACTGCGGAGGTCGCGGGTTCGAGCCCCGTCAGCCCCGTTGTCCGCTCGATCCTCACCCCGTCCGGTCCGCCGGACGGGGTGCGTGCTTTCCCCCCTCTGGCGCTGGGCCGACGTGACTGACGCCGCCGCCTTCGAGCACCAGCCGGTGCTCCATGCCGAAATCGCGGCTCTCGTCCCGGGGGTCGCGCGAATGGTGGACGCCACGCTCGGGGGCGGCGGACATGCCGCGCTGTTCCGCGGCGCCGGGGCGGCGGTGCTCGGGATTGACCGGGACCCCCGGGCGCTTGCCGCCGCCCGGCGCCGCCTGGGCGCAGAGGGGGTGACCTACCTCGAGGCGCCCTATGCCTCCGACCAGGCGCTCGCCGCCATCCAGGGCTTCCATCCCGACTTCATCCTGCTCGATCTCGGCGTCTCCTCCCCCCAGCTCGATGACGAATCCCGGGGCTTCACCTTCCGGGCGGGCGCGCCGCTCGACATGCGGATGGGGGACGACGGCGCCACGGCGGCCGACCTGCTGAATGAGGCGTCGGAGGGGGAACTGCGGACCGTGTTCGCCGACTTCGGGGACGAGCGCCAGGCGGGCCGCCTGGCCCGGGAGGTGGTCCGGCGACGGGGGAACGAGCCCTTTGCCACCAGCGATCACCTGGTGAACGCCATCCGCGCGGTGCTGGGCCCCCGGAGCGGCCCCCCCGACTTTGCCCGGCTGTTCCAGGCGGTGCGGATCGCCGTGAATGACGAGCTGGCCGGACTGGCGGAGGCGCTGCCGGCCATGCGGGACGCGCTCACCCCCGGTGGGAGAATCGCGGTCATCAGTTATCATTCGGGTGAAGACCGGATCGTGAAGCACAGCTTCCAGGACTGGGCCCGTTCCTGCATCTGCCCGCCCGAGCAACCGCTGTGCACCTGCCGGGGCCGCCCGCTCGGCCGCCTCGAGCCGCGCAAGCCGGTCTATCCTTCACCCGACGAACAGGCCGCGAACCCGAGGTCACGCAGTGCCACCCTCCGCATCTTCCGCACAGCCGAGGTTTAGGGGCCGCCACTGGGTGATGCTGTGGCTGGTGCTCTTCCTCGGCGTCGCGGTGGCCGTGAACGCCCGCCAGGCGGCGGGGGTCGACCTGGCGGAGCAGGTGGGAAAGCTGCGGGAACAGCGCACGGCGCTGGAGGCGGAACAGGCCGCGCTCGAGCGGGAGATCCGCCTCGCCACCAGCCGGAAGGTGCTGGGGCAGCGGGCGGAGTCCGAGCTCGGGCTGCACCAGCCGCTGAACGGGGAGCTGCAGGTGCTGCCGCTCGGCCCGGGGAGCCGCTGACCGATGGCCAAGCCGGCCGCCCGGATCGGACTGCTGCAGGCGATGCTCCTGCTCGGCGCCCTGGCCGTGGTGGGCCGGGCGGGACAGTTGCAGCTGGTGCAGGGAGCCAAGTGGCGGGCCGAGGCGGAGCGGACCCGGAAGGAGCGGGTGGTGCTGCCGGCCCGCCGGGGCGGGATCTACGACCGGAACGGCGACGCGCTCGCGGTCACGCAGGAATACTTCGAGGTCGGCATCGCGCCCAACGAGCTGCGCAGCCCGGTCCGCGACGCCCGGACCATCGCAAAGGCGCTCAAGCTGCCCGTGGCGCGGGTGCAGCGGGATATCGCCACGAAGAAATGGGTGCCCTACCCGGGCCCCTACAACGGGCTCGAGGTGCAGGACCTGCGCGGGCTCCGTGGGGTGTACCTCGACGGCGAGTACCAGCGGCATTACCCGGCGGGCCCGCTCGCGCGGGCGGTGATCGGCGGGCTCACGGCCGACAGCGGGCGCGGGGCGAGCGGCGTCGAGCTGGCGCTCGATGCCGAGCTGCACGGCGCCCCAGGCGAGGCGGTGGTCCTCAAGGACACGCGCGGCCGGCGCTACGTCTCTCCCTCCCGGCTGGAACGCGAGCCGGTGCCGGGCCGCGACGTATACCTCACGATCGATGCCGAGCTGCAGGAGATCGCGGAACGCGCCCTGGAAGACGCCACCCGCGAGTTCGAGGCCCGGGGTGGCGACATCGTGATCCTGGACGTCCACACCGGGGAACTCCTGGCGCTCGCCTCGCGGACCCGGGACGGCGAGCGCTCGGTCACTAACCGCGCCACCTTCTTCACCGATCCCTTCGAACCGGGCTCGACCGCCAAGCTGTTCACCGCCGGCGCGCTGCTCACCCACGCGCGGGTGGATTCCACCGACGAGGTGTTCGCCGAGAATGGCGCGTGGCGGTTCCCCACCAATTCACGGGGGGCGTTCCGCACCATCAATGACGTGCACAAGATCCAGGGCAACGTGACCCTCGCCGGGGCCATCAAGTACTCCAGCAACATCGCCATGGCCAAGTTCTCCGAGCGGCTCACGCCGACCGAGCAGTTCGAGGCCCTGCGCGCGTTCGGGTTCGGCAGTCCCGCCGGGGTGGAGTTTCCCTCGGAAGCCCGCGGGGAGCTCCGCATGCCCCACCTGTGGGACTCCTACGCCAAGGCCAGCGTGGCGATGGGGTACGCCTTCGCGGTTACCCCGGTCCAGCTCGCCGCCGCGTACGGGGCGATCGCGAACGACGGCGTCCTGCTCACCCCGACGCTGGTGCGGGAGATTCGCGACCCTGGGGGCAAGGCGCTGTACCAGCACCGGCCCGAGCCGGTGCGGCGCGCGGTGAGTCCGGAGGTCGCGGCCCGGCTGCGGGCGTACCTGCAGCTGGTGGTGGGGGACGGCGGCACGGCGGAATCGGCACAGCTGGCCAACTACCCGATCGCCGGGAAGACCGGCACGGCGGTGCGCTACGATGGCGGCCGGTACCAGGACGGGCACTACACCGCCTCGTTCGCGGCGATCTGGCCGGCGGACCAGCCGCAGCTGGCCATGGCCGTGAAGCTGGATGACCCCCGGGGGAGCCGGTACTACGGTGGCACCACCGCCGCCCCCATGACCCGCGCGATGCTGCAGGAAGCGCTGGCCAGCCGCCGCAGCGCGATCGACCGGCGCCAGCTGGTGGGGCCGGCCGCCCCCGCCGAGACGGCGCCCGCCCCCGAACCGGAGGAGCCGGCGGTGTCACGCGTGGTGTTTGGGCTCCCGCTCCAGGGGGACACCGCCGCGCGCCCGGGACGGCGTCCGGTACCGAACGTGGCGGGCAACTCCCTCCGGAAGGCGGCGAACACCCTCCACCGGCGCGGGTTCCGCGTCGCGGTGCGGGGCAGCGGCCTGGTCCGGCGCACCACGCCAGTGGCCGGCGACTCCGCCGGCTTCGGCGCCATCGTCACCATCTGGGCGGAGTAAGATGAGTCATTCGCTGCACGACCTCGCCGAGGCGCTCCGGCGGGCGGGCCTGCTCCGCACCGCGCCGCCGGCGAATCCCGCGCTGAGCGGCATCACCGCCGACAGCCGCAGCGTGCGGCCGGGGATGATCTATGTCGCGGTGCGCGGCTCCCAGGCCGACGGCCATCGCTTCCTGGGGGACGCGATCGGGCGCGGGGCCGCCGCGGTGGTGGTGGAGCGACTGGACGGAGTCACGGTGCCCGCCCTGGAGGTGGAAGACGGCCGCCGGGCCGCGCTGGTGCTGGGCCGTGCCTGGCACGGTGACCCCGCCAGCAAGCTCACCCTGCTCGGTGTGACCGGAACCAACGGCAAGACCACCACCACCGCGCTGGTGCGGCACCTGTTCAACGGTTCCGGCAAGGCGGGGAGCATCGGCACCCTGGGCGCCTTCGACGGGGCAGGGCGGGCGGTGGAATCCACCGCCGGCTCACTCACCACGCCCGGCCCGATCGACCTGCAGGCGACCTTCGCGACGCTGGTGGCTCGCGGGGTGACCCATGTGGCCATGGAGACCAGCTCCCACAGTCTCGACCAGGGGCGGCTCGAGGGGCTGAGCTTCGCCGCGGGGATCTTCACCAACCTCACGCGCGACCACCTCGACTACCACGGCACGATGGAGGCGTACCTCGCCGCCAAGCTCAAGCTCGATGGCCTGCTGGCGCCGCGCGGCGTGCAGGTGGTGAACGCCGACGATCCCGCCTGGGCCGCCCTACCCGCCGGCCGCACCCGGATCACCTTCGGCTTGGGGAGCGGGGCGATGGTCCACCCGGTGGACCTGGTGCAGGGCAACACCGGCAGCCGCTTCCGGCTCAAGACGCCGGCCGGTGCGGCGGAAGTGGCCCTGCCGCTCCTGGGCGAGTTCAACGTCGCCAATGCCCTCGCGGCGGCGGCCACGGGATACGCCCTCGGCCTCACCCCCCAGACGATCGCGGAGCGCCTGACGCTCGCGCCGCAGGTGCCGGGACGGATGGAACGGCTGGCCGACCGGCCGGCGGTCGTCCTCCGCGACTATGCCCACACCCCCGATGCGCTGGAGCGGGCGCTCGCCGCGCTCCGGCCGCTCACGGCCGGCAAGCTGATCGTCGTGTTCGGCTGCGGCGGGGACCGGGACCGGGGCAAGCGGCCGGTGATGGGCCGGATCGCCGCGACCGCGGCCGACCTGGCCATCGTGACCTCGGACAACCCGCGGACCGAGGACCCGGAACAGATCATCGACGACGTGGAGCAGGGGATGGGCGCGGCGCCGCATCGCCGGGTCCCCGACCGGGTGCAGGCGATCGCCGCCGCGCTGGAAGCGGCCCGTCCTGGCGACACGGTGCTCCTCGCCGGCAAGGGCCACGAGACCTACCAGGTCATCGGCACGGAGAAGGTGCCCTTCGATGAGCAGGAGATCGTCCGCCGGCTGGGCGCCTCCTGATGCGCTGGAATCATGAGGCGGTGCTCGCCGCCCTGGAGGGCGCGTTCGAGCCGGGCGCCACGCCCGATGCCGTGGACCGGCAGTACAGCGTGATCTCCACCGACACCCGGACCCTTACGCAGGGGGCGCTCTTCGTGGCGCTCAAGGGAGAGCGATTCGACGGGCACGACCACCTGGTGCAGGCGCGGGAGGCCGGTGCAACCGGCGCGGTGGTCCGCGCCGGGACCGCCCCGGTGGCGGGGCTGGTCCTCTACCCGGTGACTGATACCCTGGCCGCGTACGGACTGCTGGCCCGCGCCCGACGCCGGGAAATCCGCGGCCCGGTGGTGGCGATCGGCGGCGCCAACGGCAAGACCAGCACCAAGGAGATGGTGGCCGTCGTCCTGGGGACGCGCTACCGGGTCCACTCCACGCCGGCGAACGACAACAACCTGGTCGGGATCCCCAAAACGATCCTGGCGGCGCCCGAGGACACCGAGGCGCTGGTGATTGAGGCCGGGGCCAGCGTCCGGGGGGAACTGGCGCGCGCCCGTCCGGTGATCGAACCCACGGTCACGGTGACGACTAATGTCGCGATCTCGCACCTCGATGGATTCGGAAGCCTCCAGGGAGTGCTGGAGGAGGAACTGGACCTGCTGGAGGGGGTGCCGCTCGCCATCGTGGGGCTGGAGCCCCCGGCGCTGGCGGAGGGGGCTCGGCGTCGGGCGGGACGGGTGGTCACCGCAGGGCTGGCGCGAGCGGACCGGGTCCCGCAATCGGTGTCGATGGACTCCACCGGGCACCCCACCCTGACCGTGGAGGACCAGCGCATCCGCATCCCGCTCCTCGGGCAGCACCAGGCGACGAATGCCATGCTGGCGTGGACCCTGGTGCAGGAACTGGGACTCGACCGGGCGGCCGCCGCGGAGCGGCTGCGGAGTCTTCGGATCCCCGGCGGCCGGGGCGAGGTCATCGAGGCCGGCGGGCTCACGATCATCAACGACGCCTACAACGCCAATCCGGCGAGCTTCCTCGCCGCGATCGCGACCGCCCGCGCCATGCGGGGGAGCCGCCGGCTGGTCTTCGTGGCGGGCACCATGCGTGAACTCGGCGCGGATGCGGCCCGGCATCATGCCGGTGTGGCGGCCGCGCTGGTGGGTCTCGAACCGGACCTGCTCGCCGCGATCGGCGAGTTCGTGCCGGTGCTGCAGCTCTACGCCTCCCGGCTGGGGGACCGTCTGCTGGTGGCGCCCGACGCGCCGACGATGGGGCCGCTGCTCAAGGCCCGGCTGATGGGAGACGAACTGGTCGTGCTCAAGGCGTCCCGTGGCGCCGCGCTCGAACGTATACTTCCGTTCCTCACCGGTCAGGAACACCCGACACACTGAGGCGCCGTGTTCTACCACCTGCTCGCCCCGCTGGGCAAGCACCATATCCTCTTCAATCTCTTCAATTACATCAGCTTCCGCGCCGCGGGGGCAACGGTCACGGCCATCCTGCTTGCTTTCCTGGTCGGCCCGGCGATCATCCGCCGCCTGCGGGCGCGGAAGATCGGGCAGGTGATCCGGGCAGAGGGGCCGGCCAGCCACGCGGGGAAGCGGGGCACCCCCACCATGGGCGGGGTGATCATCCTGCTCTCCACCGTGGTCCCCACGCTGCTCTGGGCGCCGCTCAACAACCGCTTCGTGCTGTTCGCGCTGCTCGCCACCCTGTGGATGGGGGCGATCGGCTTCCTGGACGACTACCTCAAGGTCGTGGAGGGGAAATCCCGCGGCCTCGTGGCCAAGTGGAAGCTGGCGGGGCAGGTGAGCTTCGGGCTGGTGCTGGGGACGCTGCTGCTCTACTTCCCGGTGGTGCCGAGCGACACCATCCCCGCCTCGGCGACGACGGTGCCGTTCTTCAAGTTCGTCATCGTGGTCTTCGCCCCCTGGCTCTACGTGGCGTTCGTAACCACCGTGATCACGGGGAGCAGCAACGCCGTCAACCTGACCGACGGGCTCGACGGACTCGCCACAGGCCTCTCGGCCATCGCGGCGGGGGCGTTCGCGCTCTTCGCCTACATCTTCGGCCGGGTGGACTCGACCACCTACCTCAACCTCTTCTACCTCCCGGGCGCCGGGGAGCTCACCATCTTCTGCGCCGCCCTCCTCGGGGGCTGCCTCGGCTTCCTCTGGTTCAATGCCCACCCCGCCCAGGTCTTCATGGGCGACACCGGCAGCCTGGCGCTGGGCGGCGCGTTCGGCACGGTCTCCATCCTGCTCAAGGCCGAATTCCTGCTGCTCATCATCGGCGGGATCTTCGTGGCGGAGGCGGTGTCGGTGATCCTGCAGACCTCGGTGTACCGGTGGTACAAGCGGAGCCGGGGCAAGGAATACGCCGACAACCACCGGGTGTTCCGTATGGCGCCGCTGCACCACCACTTCGAGAAGCTCGGCTGGCACGAGAGCACCGTCGTCACCCGGTTCTACATCCTCGGGATCTTCTGCGCGATGGTGGCCTTCGCCACCCTCAAGCTGCGATGAGCCTGTTCGCGCGCTGGCGCGCGAGCGGACGCGAGGCCGCCGTGATCGGGCTCGGCAAGAGCGGCGTCGCCTCGGCGCTGCTGCTCCGGCGCGAGGGGATCCCGGTGTACGCCTCCGACATGGCCAAGGACCTCTCCAAGGTCCTCGGCGCCGAGGCGGAGAGCGCGGGGCGGCGCCTAGCTGAGGCGGGGGTGGCGCTGGAGCTGGGGCGGCACGACCTCTCCCGCATCGGGCGGGCGGCGGCCTGCGTGGTGTCCCCCGGCGTGCCGCCGGGGGCGCCCCCGGTGGCCGCGGCCCGCGGCGCCGGCGTGGAGGTGGTCTCGGAGATCGATGTCGGGTATGCGGCGCTGCCGGGCGCGCGGTACGCCGTCATCACCGGGACCAATGGAAAGACCACCACCACCGCGCTGACCGCGCACCTGCTGCAGGCGGCGGGTTTCCCGTCGCTCGCCGCCGGCAATATCGGGCGTGCCCTGGCCGAGGTGGCGTTGTCGGACGAGCGGCCTTCCTGGGTGGCGCTCGAGATCTCCTCCTTTCAGCTCCACGATACCCACGCCCTGGTGCCCACCATCGGCGCGATGACCAACCTGGCCCCCGATCACCTCGACCGGTACACGGCACTCGAGGAGTACTACGCCGACAAGGACCGGCTGTACCTCAACGCCCATCCGGAGAGCCGCTGGGTCCTCAACGGTGATGACGGCGAGGTGGAGCGTCGCTCGCGCGGGGTGCCGGGGGCCCGGCGCTGGTTCCGGATCCGGAGCCGGGCGGACGGGTGGCTCGACCGCACCGCCGGCCGGCTCATGCTCGGGGATACCGCGCTGCTCCCCCGGGAAGAGCTGCTGCTGCTGGGGGACCACAACGTGGCGAACGCGCTCTGCGCCGCCCTGATCGCCCGGGAAGCCGGCGCCGACCTCGACGCCATTGCCCGGGGACTCCGGAGCTTCCGGGCGCTGCCGCACCGCATGGAACCGATCCGGACGGTGGACGGGGTACTCTGGATCAACGACTCCAAGGCCACCAACATCGCCTCAACCCAGGTGGCGGTCGAGGCGCTGGATCGTCCCTTTGTCCTCCTGCTCGGCGGGCGCCACAAGGGAGAGCCCTACACCGCCCTGGCCGCGGCGGCCGGCAAGCACTGCCGCGGGGTCGTCGCGTACGGCGAGGCGCGGGACCTCGTCACCCGGGACCTGGCGGGGCTGGTCCCGGTGACCAAGGTGGGGACCGATTTCGCCGAGGTCATCGCCACGGCCCGGTACCTCGCCCGCCCGGGCGACGCGGTGCTCCTCTCTCCCGCCTGCTCCAGCTACGACATGTTCCGCAACTATGAAGACCGCGGGGCGCAGTTCCGCGCGGCCGTGGAGGCGCTGTGACGGCACCGGTGGTGCGCCATCCGGGAGAACTCCGCTGGGAGACCCGTCTGCTCGCGGTGGTCACCGCGACGCTGGTGGCGCTGGGCATCGCCACGATCTACGGCGCGTCCAGCCTGGTCCGGTCCCGCGGGGAGATCATCGGCGGGAGCTACGCGCTGACCCAGTTCACCGGCGCCCTGGTCGGTGGGCTCCTGATGCTGATCGTGGCCCGGATCGACTACCGGGTGCTCCGTCCGCTGGCCTGGCCCCTGCTGCTGGCCTCGATCCTCGCGCTGATCGTCATCATCCTGCCCTTCACCCCCAGCTTCATCGCCCCGCGGATCAATGGCGCCAAGCGCTGGCTCCGGGTGGGTCCGGTGCAGTTCCAGGCGTCGGAGGTGGTCCGGCTGGCGGTCATCATCTGGTGCGCCATGCTGGCCACGAAGAAGGGAGAGCAGGTCCGGGAGTTCAAGAAGGGGCTGATGCCCTTCCTGGTGATTCTCGGGATCATCTCCGGCCTGATCCTGCTGCAGCCCAACATGTCCATGGCGGTGCTGATTTCGCTCCTGGGCGGGATCGTGCTGTTCGCCGCGGGCGCCAAGATCGGACACTTCCTGCTGCTTGGCCTCGGCGCCGTGATCGGCGGGCTCCAGGTGATTCAGCGCGCCGGGTACCGGGCGGAACGGCTGGACAAGTTCCTGAACGGCGCGGAGGGCACCAGCCAGATCTACCAGTCGCTGGTCGGGATCGGCTCGGGGCGCCTGTTCGGCGTCGGGTTCGGCGAGGGGCAGCAGAAGATGGGCTATCTCCCCTACGCCTACTCCGACTTCATCTTCAGCGCCATCGCGGAAGAGTGGGGCTTCCTCGGCGTCTGCCTCGTGGTCTTTCTGTTCGGGCTCTTCGTGTGGCTTGGGCTCAGGATCGCCCGGACCGCGGAGGATGCCTTCGGCCGGTACCTGGCCGTCGGCCTCACGGCGATGGTCGGGGTAACGGCGCTGATGCATATGGCGGTGACCCTGAGCCTCATGCCCACGACCGGGCTCACCCTGCCGTTCGTGAGCTTCGGCCGGTCGAGCCTGGTGGTGTCGCTGGTGGGGGTGGGGATCCTGATCAGTATCGGGCGCATGCGGGGGAAGCCGGCGGGGCGGTTTGGCGGTTCGGCGGCTCGTGAGCCCCCAGCCACCCCGCGGCGCAGTCACCGCTGATGGTCTCACCGTCACCAGTCTCCGGCATCGAACCGGCGAACCGCCGAACCGTTCTCATTGCCGGCGGCGGGACCGGTGGCCACCTGATGCCGGCCCTGGCCATCGCCGCCCGGCTGCGGGAGCGCCGCCCCGATCTCGAGCCGGTGCTGGTGGGCGCGACGCGCGGCATCGAAGCGACCCTGCTCCCCACCCGGGACTTCCGGTATCACCTGCTGCCGGTCGAGCCGCTCTACCGCCGCCAATGGTGGAAGAACCTGCGCTGGCCCCTCGTCGCCGGCCGCCTGCTGGGCGGGCTGGGCCGCCTGTTCGCGGCCGAGCGTCCGGTGGCCGTGGTCGGGACGGGTGGGTACGCCTCCGGGCCGGCGGTCTGGTTCGCCGCCCGGCGGGGGATACCTACGGCGCTGCAGGAGCAGAACGCATATCCTGGGCTGGTGACGCGGCTGCTGGCCCGGCGGGTCCGGCAAGTCTACCTCGGCCTCCCCGAGGCGCGGGCCCGGCTCCGGTTTGGCGAGCGGACGGAGGTGTTCGACACCGGCAATCCGATCGTCCCGCCCGATCCCGCCCGCCGGGAGGCGGCGGCGCGCCGCCTGGGGGTGACGGGAGACCGGCCGGTGCTGCTGGTGACCGGCGGCAGCCAGGGGGCGATCGCCATCAATGAAGTCGTGGGGGAGTGGATCGAGCGGGGCGGCGCGGCCGGGTGGCAGGTGCTCTGGGCGACGGGGCGGGGCAGCTATGAGCGGTTTGCCGTGCATCACCGCCCGCCGGGCGTGCAGGTCTTCGGCTTCCTCGACCCGATGGCGGACGCCTACGCGGTGGCGAGCCTGGTGGTGGCCCGGGCGGGGATGATGACCGGCGCGGAGCTCTGCGCCTGGGGGCTGCCGTCGGTCATGATCCCGCTTCCCACCTCCGCGGAAGATCATCAGCGCCACAACGCCGAGGCGTTCGCGGCGGCGGGGGCGGCGCGGGTAATTCTCCAGCGGGACCTGACCGCGGAGTCGCTGGGCAGGGAGCTCGCGGCCCTCGCCGCGGAGCCGACGACGCTTGACGCGATGGCCGCCGCAGCCCGGGCCCGCGGCCGCCCCGACGCGGTCGAAGCGATCGTGACCCACCTCCTGACGCTCTGCTAGGGATTTCAGGGTTTCACTACTTCAGGCGGGGTTTTAGATTAGCCCTTCAATCATGGAGCTGTTCGACCCCTCCGATCCCCGACCCGTCCACTTCATGGGCATAGGTGGCGCCGGCATGAGCGCCCTCGCGCTCGTGGCACGGCGGCGCGGAGTGCCGGTCAGCGGGTGTGATCCCGATCCCTCCGGTGCCCAGGATGTCGCGGCGCTCGGCGCGCAGGTCTCCCAGGGCCACGATCCTTCCCACGTCAGCGGCGCCCGGGCCGTGGTCGTCACCGCGGCGGTGCCACCGTCCCACCCGGAGCTGGAGCGGGCCCGGTCGCTGGGCATCCCGGTGATCCCCCGCAAGCAGGCGCTGGCCGAGCTGGTGAACGCGGGCACGGTGGTGGCGCTCGCGGGGACGCACGGGAAGTCCACGACCACCGTCATGACCACCGAAGCGCTGGCCGCCGCAGGCCTCGATCCGACCGGACTGGCCGGCGGACGGGTGAACGGCTGGGGCGGGAACGCCCGGCTGGGCGGCGACAAGCTCTTCGTGGTGGAAGCCGACGAGTACGACCAGGCGTTCCTGACGCTGCAGCCCACCGTGGCGGTGGTCAACAACGTCGAGGCCGACCACCTCGAGTGCTACGGCAGCGTCGCCGCGCTCGAGGGGGCGTTCGCGGAGTTCGCCGGGCGGGCCGGGACGGTGGTCATCGGGGCGGACGATCCGGGGGCTGCGCGGGTGGCGGCCGCGATCCGCGGCCCCCGGGTCTGGCGCTTCGGGCTCGCGGAGGATGCCGATCTCCGGCTCTTCCAGCTGGCGCAGGCAGCCGACGGCAGCAGCGCCGGCCTCCAGCTTCCCGATGGGCGGATGATTACTCTTCGGCTCGGCGTGCCGGGGGTGCACAACCTCCGGAACGCCACCGGGGCGATCGGGGTGGCGCTGGCGCTGGGAGCCCCTCTCGAGCCGGTGCTGGCGGCGCTGGCGGGCTATCGGGGGCTCGGGCGCCGGTTCGAGCGGCTGGGCGTGGCGGGCGGCATCGAGTTCGTGGACGACTACGCGCACCACCCCACGGAGCTGGTGGCCACGCTGGCCGCGGCACGGCAGGCCTATCCGGGCCGACGGCTGGTGGCGGTGTTCCAGCCTCACCTCTATTCCCGTACCGCCGAGCACAGCGTGGCCATGGGGCAGGCGCTTACCGGGGCCGACCTCTCGATCGTCACCGCGATCTATCCGGCGCGCGAGCAGCCGATGCCCGGGATCACGAGCCAGCTGGTGGTGGACGCCGCCAGTGCTGCGGGGGCCGAGGTGCTGTACGAGCCGGACAAGACCAAGCTCCGCGAGCGGCTGCTGGCGGTGACCCGCGCCGGCGATGTCGTCATCACACTCGGGGCCGGGGACATCACCCGCGTGGGCCGGGAACTGGTGCAGTGGCTCCGAGCCGCCTGAGCAAGCCGGGGTGGAAGATCCTGGGCGGACTGCTCCTCGTGGGCGGGCTGTGGTTCGGCCTGCCGCGCCTGGTGGGCGGCATGGAGTTCTTCCGGGTGCAGCGGGTCGAGATTCGCGGGGTGGTGAATGGGCGGGCGGAAGCACTGGCCAGGATGCTGCCGGTCGAGCAGGGGCGGAGCATCTTCGAGGACCTGCGGCCAGTGCGTGCCGCGGTGGAGAGCCTGCCGGGGATCGAATGGGCGGGGGTGGGCCGGCGGCTGCCGGGCACTGTGGTGGTGACGGTGCGTGAATCGCGCCCGGTGGCGCTGGTGATGCGCCGCGGCCGGCTGCAGCTGGTGAGCGAGCGGGGAGAGGCGCTGCCGTTCGATCCGACGGTGGCGGCGCCGGACCTCCCGGTCATCGAGGCGGCCGATTCGCTCGTGGCCCGGTTCCTGACCCGGGTGCAGGCCACCGATCCGACCTTCTTCTCCCGGATCGTGTCGGGACGGCGGGTGGGCGGGGACGTGGTGGTGGTGGTGGATGGGCAGCGGTACTGGTTCCGGCCGGACGCCGGGGCGGAGGTCATGCGAGCGGTGGCCGTGGTGGTGCGGGATCTCGAACAGAAGGGACGCCGCTGGGCGGAGCTGGACGCGCGCTTCGCCGGGCAGGTGGTCATCCGCTGGGAGGCGGCATGAGTGTGGCCCCGACCCGCCTGGTGGCGGCGCTGGACCTGGGCACGACCAAGGTCGGCGCCGCCATCGCGGAGGTGCAGGGGGAATCGCGGACCGCGACCACCCGCATCCTGGGGGTGGGCGTTGAGCGCTGCGCCGGCGTCCGCCGGGGGGTGGTGCGCGGCATCGAGGAGACCACCCGCGCCATCCAGAAGGCCATGAAGGACGCGGAGCGGATGGCCGGCGTCGAGGTGGGCTCGGTGTACTGCGGCATCGCCGGCGAGCACGTGGCCGGCCTGACCTCCACCGGCGTGGTCTCGGTCACTGGTGGCGAGATCCGCACCGGCGACGTCGCCCGGGTGAACGACGTGGCCTCCAGCGTGCCGCTCGGGAAGGACCACGAGCTGCTCCACGCCATTCCCCAGGACTACCTGGTCGACATGCAGGCGGGCATCAGCGAGCCGATCGGGATGACCGGCTCCCGGCTCGACGCGCAGGTCTACCTGGTCACGGTGCTCTCCAGCGTACCGCAGAACCTGCGGAAGTGCGTGGAGGGGGCCGGGTATCACGTGGCGGAGTTCGTGCTGGAGCCGCTGGCGGCCTCGCTCGCGGTCCTCACCCCCGATGAACGGGACCTGGGCTGCGCGGTGGTGGAACTGGGTGGCGGATCCACCAACGTCGCTATCTTCCAGGGGGGCAAGATCCGGCACACCGGCTCGCTGCTCATCTCCGGCGGGCACGTCACCAATGATATCGTCCACGGGCTGCAGGTCACCCAGCAGGATGCGGAACGGCTCAAGGAGCGGCACGGTGCGGCGTGGGAGCCGCTGGTGCCCGAATCGGACCTGATCCAGCTGCCGGGCACGCCGGGCCAGGGGGCCCGCAACGCCCACCGCCAGGTGCTCGCGCACATCATGCGGATGCGGCTGCAGGAGACGCTGGAGTTCGCGCTGGATGAGATCACCCGGGCCGGCTACCACCAGCGGCTGCCCGCCGGGGTGGTGCTGACGGGCGGCGGGGCGCAGGTGCCGGGCATCGTGGAGCTGGCCCGCGAGGTGTTCGCCATGCCGGTGCGGGTGGGCAAGCCGGGGCAGGGGCTCGCGGGGCTCACCGACAGCGTCGAGGCTCCCAAGTTCGCGGTCCTGGCCGGGCTCACGATCTACGGCACGAAACAGCTGGTGCATGGCGCCGGGTTCGGCGCCGGCAAGCGGGGCAGCCAGGCGGTGGAAAAGTGGGTCGGACCGGTCCGTAAGTGGCTCCAGGACTTCTTCTGAGAGAACCTCCCATGATCTTCGAGCTGGAAGAGACCGGAGCGCAAAGCGCGCGCATGAAGGTGGTGGGCGTCGGCGGGGGTGGCGGCAACGCCGTCAACCGCATGATCGAGGAGCAGCTCCGCGGGGTGGAGTTCATCTCGGTCAACACCGATTCCCAGGCCCTCACCTCCTCCCGGGCGGACGTGAAGCTGCAGATCGGCCGGAAGCTGACCCGGGGCCTCGGCGCCGGAGCCCGGCCCGAGATCGGGCGACAGGCCATCGAGGAAAACCGCGATGACGTCGTCGCCTCGATCCAGGGCGCCGACATGGTCTTCGTGACCTGCGGCATGGGGGGCGGCACCGGCACCGGCGCGGCCCCGATCATCGCCCAGATGGCGCGGGACATGGGCGCGCTCACGGTGGGCATCGTGACCAAGCCGTTCCTCTTCGAAGGCAAGAAGCGGATGCGGCAGGCGGAGATGGGCATCGCCGAAATGCGCAACTCCGTGGACACCATGATCGTGGTGCCCAACGAGCGGCTGCTGGCGGTGGTGGGGAAGGGCATCCCCTTCCAGGACTCGCTCAAGAAGGCGGACGAGGTCCTGCTCCAGGCCACCCAGGGGATCGCGGACCTCATCACCAAGACCGGCATCATCAACGTGGACTTCGCCGACGTGCGCACCGTCATGCAGAACGGCGGCTCGGCCCTGATGGGAACTGGCATCGGCCGGGGCGACAACCGCGCCATGGAGGCGGCCCAGCAGGCCATCTCCAGCCCGCTGCTCGACAACGTCTCGATCGCCGGCGCCAGCGGGGTGCTGATCAACATCTGCGGTGGCACCGACCTCACCCTGGGTGAGGCGACCACGATCAACGACATCATCCACGACGCCGTGGGGGACGAGGCCGAGATCATCTTCGGCGCCGCCACCGACCCCTCGATGCAGGGAGAGGTCCGGGTGACCGTGATCGCCACCGGCTTCGACCGGGTGGAGACCACCCCCGCGCCTTCGCCCGTCAGCAAGCCCGCCCCGGGGGTGATCAACTTCCCTACCGGCAAGCGCACCCCCGCGCCGCCCCCGGTGGCGCCGTCGGCGCCGGTCACCCCGGCCCGGCCGGAGCCGCGCCGCAACTCCGGCGCGGGCGATGTGCCGGAGATGGAAATCCCCACATTTATCCGGCGGCAGATGGATTGACCGGGGGCAGGACCGGGATTCCGGGGGGACGCGAAGGACGCCAGGGTGGCGGCCTTCGCGTTCTTGCGTTAGTATGCTGCGGCACACGGACTTACGGAGCGACATGAGGGCAGACCGGTTGGCCGGGCTCAAGACCCTGGCGGCATTCGCGTTGGCGACGATGATCCTCGTCGCCGCGGGAGCGTATGCGGCAGCCGGCGATTGGCCCTGGCGCAGGCCCGGCCCGACGCCGCTGCCGCCGGTGGCGGTGCTCTTCTCCGAGCGGCTCGACACCCTCCGCCGCGGCGAGTCGGTCTCCCAGCTCTTCGCCCGGCAGGGACTGGATGACTTCGCCCTGGCCCCGGAAGCCACCGGTGGCCTCTTCGAGCCCCGCCGCCTCCGCGCCGGCCTGGTGTTCAGCTTCCAGCGCCGGGGCGATGACTCGATCCCCTCGCGGGTGTATTTCCGCAGCAGCCCGGAACAGCGGGTGGCGCTGATCCGGGCCGACGGCGGCTGGCACCCGGTGGCGGAGCCGATCCGCTGGACCAGCGAGCCGGTGGTGCTGCAGGGCGCCATCACCAGCTCGCTCTACGAGGCGCTGAACGACTCCTCCTTCGACTCCCTCCTCGTGGCCGAAGACCGGATCCGGCTGGCCTGGGATCTGGCCGACGTCTTCGCCTGGCAGGTGGACTTCAGCCGCGACGTCCGCGCCGGCGACGCCTTCCGGGTGATTGCGGAACGGCTGATCTCCGAGGACGGAGAGACTCGCTTCGGCCGCGTCCTCGCGGGCGAGGTCCTGGTCGGCGGGGTGCGGTACACCGCCTACCGCTGGACCTCCCCCGACGGCGAGACCGGGTTCTACGACGCCGACGGCCGCTCGCTGCGCCGCGCCTTCCTGCTGGCCCCAGTGCAGTTCCGCCGCATCTCGAGTTCCCTCAATCGCGCCCGGCGCCACCCGATCCTCGGCGTGGTGCGGCGACATGAAGGCATCGATTACGCCGCCGATCCCGGGACACCGGTCATGGCGGCCGGCGAGGGCGTCGTGGTCCGCCGCGAGTGGACCGGTGGCTACGGCAACCTGGTGGAGCTGCGGCACGCCAACGGGATCATCACCCGCTACGGCCACCTCCAGGGCTTCACCAAGGGACTGGCCACGGGCCAGAAGGTGGGCCAGGGCGATGTCATCGGCTACGTGGGCTCGACCGGCATGGCCACCGGCCCGCATCTGCACTACGAGTTCCGGATGAACGGCGTCTCGCGGAACCCTGGCAGCGTGGACCTCGGCAGCGGGGAGCCGGTGGCGCTGGCGGAGCGGGCCGAGTTCGAATCGGAACGGAACCGCCTTACCCTGCTGCTCAACGGCGCCCCGTCCACTTACGCCGGGGGCCCCCCCGCCTGGAGTGGTACCCTCCCGTCGGCCGGCGCGAGCTTCTGAGCGCCCGCCCGGGCGCGTTGCGTCGTGGATCTCTATCCCGCCATTGATATCCGGAACGGCCGCGTCGTCCGCCTGAGCCGCGGCGATGCCGCGGCCGAAACTTCCTATGGTGACGATCCCGTAGCACAAGCCGAGGCCTTCCTCGCCGCGGGCGCCCGGTGGATCCACGTCGTGGACCTCGACCGGGCGTTCGGCACCGGGGACAATCTCGCCGTCATTGGACGCCTGGCCCGCACCCTGGGAGCCCGGGTCCGGATCCAGGTGGGCGGGGGGCTCCGGAGCCTCGACGCCCTCGCTGCGGTGCTGGACTTCGGGGTCAGCCGGGGCGTCCTGGGGACGGCCGCGATCACGGATCCGGGGCTGGTGCCCGCCGCCATCGCGGCGTCCGGCGCGGATCGGGTGGTGATCGGCCTCGATACCAAGGGCGGGAAGGTCGCCATCCGCGGCTGGGTGGAGACCACGCCGCTCCTCGCCGCCGACGTCTGCCGCAGGGTGCTCTCGGAAGGAGCCCGCACCATCATCTACACCGACGTCAGCCGCGACGGCATGCTGACCGGCCCCGACATCGAGGGCGCGCGCGCGCTCCAGGGGCTGGGCGCGTCGGTCATCGCGAGCGGCGGTGTCGCCGCCATCGCGGACCTCGTGGCCGCCCGCGACGCGGGGCTCGCGGGCGCCATCGCCGGACGCGCCATCTACGAGGGGAAGTTCACCCTCTCCGAGGCGCTGGCCGCCCTCGGCTGACACCATGCGCCTGCTCCTCGTCATCCTGCTCGCCACGACGGCCGCCTGGTTCACCTACTGGCGGCTGGAACAGCTCGGCGCCCGGGCCTGGCCCGCCGCGCTGGCGCGGGCGGTGGCCTGGGCCGCCCTGGGGCTCCTGGTGCTGGACCTCTCCTGCGCGGTTCGCGGGCCGGCGGCGGGGCGCCCACTGGTGCTGCTCGACGCCAGCCTGAGCATGACGGCGGCGGGGGGACGCTGGGCAGAGGCGCTCGACAGCGCCCGCGCCCGCGGGGAGGTGCGGCTCTTCGGCGATGCCGCCCCGTTCCGCGATACTCTCCCGGCGTTCGGCCGCTCGGATCTGGAGCCGGCGCTCCGCGCCGCCGCGGCCTCCGACCGGCCGGTGCTCATCATCTCCGACGGTGAGCTCACCGACCGGGACGACGTCGCGCCTGACCTGCTGGCCCGCGCCGGCGTCCTGCTTCTGCCCCGGGCCACGGCTCCCGATCTCGCGGTGGTGCGAGTGAGCGGGCCGGCGCGCGCCACCGCCGGCGACACGGTGCGGCTCGACGTCGAAGTGCGTGCCTACGGCGGCGGGCCCGACACCGCGCGGGTGACGGTGAGCCTGGGAGACCGGGTCCTCGGCCGCCAGTCGATTCGCCTGGGGGCGGGCGGGAACAGCGTCGCCACCCTGGTGATTCCGACGGCCGGCCTCTCCGGCGACCTGCCGCTCCGTATCGGCCTGGGGGGCCACACCGACGCCGAGCCGCGGGACGACGCTCGCCTCCACCTGCTGCGGGTCTCCCCGACACCGGGGATCGTGCTCCTCGCGAGCCCCCCGGACTGGGACAGCCGGTTCCTCTTCCAGGCGCTGCGCGATGTCGCCGACCTGCCTCTCCGGGCCTACCTCCGGATGGGAGGGGGCGGCTGGCGGTCCATGAGCACCCTGGCTCCGGTGTCCGTGGAAGAGGTGCAGCAGGCCGCCCGCCGTGCCGATGTGCTGGTGGTGAAGGGCAGCGCGCCCGAGGCGCTCCGCGCGACCAGTGCCCGGGGACGGTGGCTCTGGCCCAGCGGCGAGGGAGGAGAGACCACCGTCCCGGGAGACTGGTACGCCGCCGCCGGCGCCTCCTCCCCGGTGGCCGCGGCGTTCGTTGGGCTGCCGGTGGATTCGTTTCCGCCGCTCGTCAGCGTCACGCCGATCGAGCCCGCCGCCGACGACTGGATCGGCGTCACCGCGCAGCTCACCCGCCGCGGCGCCGACCGCCCGGTGCTGGTGGGGACGGCCCGGCCGGGGCGGCGGGAGGTGCTCACCGCCGCCGACGGATTCTGGCGCTGGAGCTTTCGCGGCGGCGCCGGCGAACAGGCCTACCGCGCCATGGTGGCCGGCACGCTCTCGTGGCTGCTTGGCGGCGCCGACTCCGCAGCGGGGCGGGCGCGCCTGCCGCGACCGGTGGTGAGCAACGGCCGCCCGGCGGTGTTCGAGTGGTCCGGGACGGGGCCGGCCGCACCGACGGCGATCGTCCTCTCCCTCGGGGACAGCACCCGCACCGATACCCTCGAATTCGACGGCTCGGGGCGGGCCGAACTCTGGCTCCCGCCCGGGATCTATCCCTACCAGCTTGAAGGGGGCGGACGGGGGACACTCGCGGTGGACCGCTGGTCCGAGGAGTGGCTGCCCCGGGCCTCCCAGCTTGAGGCCCAGCCGATCTCCGCGCCCCCCGCGCCCGGTCTCACCAGCGCGCGCCGCTGGGTCTGGCTCTTCGGGCTGGCGCTCCTGGGCCTGACGGTGGAGTGGCTGTACCGCCGCCGCCTTGGGCTCCGGTAGCCAGCGGCGCCCCGCGCGCGTTGCCCCGCCTGTAGCGCCGCCTCGCCCCGAGTAGATTCCCCGACCATGACGACCGGACGACTGGGCGAGGGCCAGAAGCTCTCGCTGTGGCAGCGGCTCAAGCGCGTGGCGCTGACCGACGTGGGCGCCCTCGTGCGCGGGATGAACGCCGCGGACCTGGAGAGCCTGGAACGCACCCTGATCGAGGCGGACTTCGGGGTGCAGGCGACCGTGGACCTGGTGCAGACCGTGGAAGACGAGGTGCGCCGGGGCCGGCTCAAGACCGAGGACGACCTCAAGCAGGCGGTGGCGCGCCGCATCACCGAGATCCTCGCGGTGCCGGGCGGCGAGCCGGGAGTGATCGCGCGCGCCGCCGACGGGGTCACCGTGGTGGTGTTCGTGGGAGTGAATGGCGTGGGCAAGACCACCAGCGTCGCCAAGGTGGCGCACCGGCTCAAGGCGGAGGGGAGGAGCCTGCTCCTGGCCGCCGCGGACACCTACCGGGCCGGCGCCATCCAGCAGCTCCAGACCTGGGCTGACCGGCTGGCGCTGCCCTGCGTGGCCGGCGCGCCCGGGGGCGATCCCGCCTCGGTCGCGTTCGACGCCATCGACGCCGCGGAGAAGCGCGGCGCCGACACCGTGCTGGTGGACACCGCCGGCCGGCTCCACACCCAGGACGGGCTGATGGACGAGCTGCGCAAGGTGACCCGGGTGATCGGCCGGCGCCGCCCCGGCGCGCCGCACGAGACGCTGCTGGTCCTCGATGGCACCGTGGGCCAGAACGCGATCCAGCAGGGCAAGCTCTTCGGCCAGGCGGTCCAGCCGACCGGCATCATCGTGACCAAGCTGGACGGCAGCGCCCGGGGCGGCGCCGTGGTCGCGCTGCGGAAGGAACTGGGCATCCCGATCCGGTTCGTGGGGCTGGGGGAATCGCTGGCGGACCTGCAGCCCTTCGATGCCGCGGCCTACGCCGCGCGGCTGCTGGAGTAGCGCCCCCGGCGCATGCCCGCGCTCCGCCCCGATACTTCGGTCAAGTTCCTCAAGGGCATCGGCGAGCGCCGGGCGGAGGCCTTTGCCCGCCTCGGCGTCCGCACCGCGCAGGACCTGCTCTGGCACATCCCCTTCCGCTACCTCGATGCCTCCAGCGTCACCCCGATGGCGCAGGCCCGCGTGGGCGAGGACGTCGCCTGCGTCGGCACGGTCATCGCCAAGCGGCTGATGCCGACCCGGAGCGGGCTCCGGGTCTTCACCGCGGTGCTGCGCGACGCGAGCGGGATGCTCGAGTGCGCCTGGCCGGGGCAGGGGTTCCTCGATCGCAGCATCCAGGTGGGGCAGACGCTGCTGGTGGCGGGGCCGGTGCGGTTCTATCACGGCCGCCAGCTCAATCCCCGCGAGTTCATCGTCCTGGCCGAGCCGGATGGCGACGACGACGGCCCGCCGGCGGGGCGGGTACTGCCGGTGTACCGGGCCACGGAGGGACTGAGCCACAAGGTGATCCGGGGGCTGGTGGACCGGCACCTGGAGGCGATGATCGCCTTTTCCACGGAACCACTGCCGGAGACGGTGCCCGCGGACGCCGGGCTGCCGCCGCTGCCGGTGGCCCTCCGCGCGGTGCACCGGCCGGCCACGTTGGAGGAGGCGGAGGCGGGCCGCCGGCGGCTGGCCTTCGATGAACTGCCCGACCCCCAGCCCATGCCGGCCCGGGCCCGGCCCATGGCCCAGCAGGGGCCACGCGGCGTCCCGGTCACCCATCCCCCACCGTAAGCCCGGGCGCCGGGCAAGCGCC
>CAZPER010000055.1:0-25965 GCA_964585655.1 uncultured Gemmatimonadaceae bacterium
GGGCTCGCGCTGCACTCGGGCGCGGTGCTCGCCGTGAAGGACCGGATTGACCGGCGCTTCATGCGCCGGTTCCAGCGGCTCGCCCGTGGAACCGCTCAGGGGGCGCGGCCGTAGGACGCAATCGCGGCGCTCGCCGGGCCGACATTTCACTCTGGCACATCCGCAGTTCCGCTGCATCTTTGCAGGTGTCGTCTCTCCCTCTCCCTGGAGTCGCACGTGGAACGCCGTGACTTCCTGCAGTACACCGGACTGGCGGCGGGCGCGCTCATGCTCCCGTACGGCAGGCCCTGGTCCGGTGCGCTCACCCCGATCCCCACCGCCGATCGCAAGGCGCTGGCCGACGTGGCGCTCACCGCCGCGAAGGGCGCCGGCGCCAGCTACGCCGACGTGCGCATCGGCCGCTACCTGAACCAGTTCATCAACGGCCGCGAGACCAAGATCCAGAACGTGGTCAACACCGAGTCCTTCGGCGTCGGGATCCGGGTGATCGCCAACGGCACCTGGGGCTTTGCCGCCACGCAGGACGTGACCCCGGACGGGGTGAGCCGCGCGGCGCAGCAGGCGGTCGCGATCGCCAAGGCCAACGCCCGGCTGCAGACCGAGCCGGTGAAGCTGGCGCCGCAGCGGGGCTACGGCGAGGTGTCGTGGCGTACCCCCATCAGCAAGAACGCCTTCGAGATCTCGATCAAGGAAAAGGCGGACCTGCTGGTGTCCGTGGGCGACGCCGCCCTCAAGGCCGGCGCCAGCTACATCTTCACCGGCCTCTTCCTGGTGAACGAGCAGAAGTACTTCGCCTCCAGCGACGGCAGCTACATCGACCAGGACGTGCACCGCACCTGGCCCAACTTCCAGGTCACGGTCGTGGACCAGGCCAGCGGCAAGTTCGAGACCCGCGACGCGCTCTCCTCCCCGGTGGGAATGGGCTGGGAATACCTGGCCGGCCGCCCCGCGCACAAGGTGAAGACCCCGGGCGGCGCCCTGGTGTACTCCGACAGCTACGACATGCTGGAGGATGCCCGGCTCGCGGCGGCGCAGGCCAAGGAAAAGCAGGGGGCCAAGTCGGTGGAGGCGGGGAAGTGGGACCTGGTGCTCGATCCCTCCCACACCTGGCTGACCATCCACGAGTCGGTGGGCCACCCGCTGGAGCTGGACCGGGTGCTGGGCTACGAGGCCAATTACGCCGGCACCAGCTTCGCCACCCTGGACAAGTGGAAGTCGAAGCAGTTCAAGTACGGCAGCCCGCTGGTCAACTTCTTCGCCGACAAGGTCCAGCCCGGCTCCCTCGGCGCGGTGGGCTACGACGATGAGGGAGTCAAGACCCGCGAGTGGGACCTGGTGAAGGACGGCATCCTGGTGGGCTACCAGGCCATCCGCGACCAGGTGCACATCCTCGGCGAGAACGCCAGCCACGGCTGCTGCTACGGCGACAGCTGGAGCTCGGTGCAGTTCCAGCGGATGCCCAACGTCTCGCTGCGGCCGGGCACGAAGCAGCTCACCCCGGCCCAGATGGTGGCGGGGGTGGAGAAGGGCATCTTCATCATCGGCGACGGCTCGTACTCGATTGACCAGCAGCGCTACAACTTCCAGTTCGGCGGGCAGCTCTTCTACGAGATCCGCAACGGCCGCATCGTCGGCATGCTGCGGGACGTGGCCTACCAGTCCAACACCCAGGAGTTCTGGAACGCGGTGGCGGCCATCTGCGACCGCCGCGACTTCCGCCTGGGCGGCTCGTTCTTCGACGGCAAGGGTCAGCCGTCGCAGTCGAGCGCCGTCTCCCACGGCGCCTCCACCGTGCGGGTCAACGGCGTCAACGTCATCAATACCGCCCGGAAGATCGGATAACCGCCATGCCCGAACTCAACGAAGCCCAGGCCCGCGCCCTCGCCGAGCAGACGCTCAAGTTCGCCACCGCGGAGGCCTGCACCGTCAATATCAGCGGCAACGCTGGCGGCAACATCCGCTACGCCCGCAACACCGTCTCCACCGCCGGCGCCACCGAGGACCTGAGCCTCGTGGTGACCGCCCTCTACGGGAAGCGGAGCGGCACCGCCACCGCCAACCAGTTCGACCCCGCCACGCTGGAGCGCACCGTGCGGGCGGCGGAGGCGCTGGCAAAGCTCGCCCCCGAAGATCCCGAGTCGATGCCGCCCCTGGGCCCGCAGCAGTACACCCCGATCCCCGAGGCCTACTCCGAGGGCACCGCCAAGGTCTCCCCGGAATACCGCGCCCTGGTCGCGGAGGCGAGCATCGGCCCGGCGCGCGAGCGGGGCTGCGTCGCCGCCGGGTTCCTGCAGGACGGCGGCGGCTGGCAGGCGATGGCCAACAGCGCGGGGCTCTTCGCCTATCACCGCGCCACCAGCCTCAACTTCTCGGTCACCATGCGGACCGAGGACGGCACCGGCTCCGGCTACGTCGAGCGGGACGTCAACGACGCCACCCGCTTCGACGGCGCCGCCGCCTCGGCCATCGCCATCGAGAAGGCGGTTGCGTCCCGGGAGGCGAAGGCCATCGAGCCGGGCAAGTACACCGTGATCATGGAGCCGCTCGCCGCGGTGGACCTGATCCAGCCGCTGCTCTTCTCCCTGAACGCCCGCCAGGCGGACGAGGGCCGGAGCCCGCTGTCGAAGCAGGGCGGCGGCACCCGGCTGGGCGAGAAGCTGGTGGACGACGCCGTCTCCATCTGGTCCGACCCCTGGCACCCCGAGGTGCCCGGCAGCCCCTGGACCGGCGATGGGCGTCCGCAACAGAAGACCAGCTGGGTGGACAAGGGGGTGGTGCAGAACCTCTTCTACAGCCGCTACTGGGCGGAGAAGCAGGGGAAGCCGGCCACCCCGTTCCCCTCCAATTTCCTCATGGAGGGCGGCTCCGCCTCGCTGGAACAGCTCATCCGGGAGACCGCGCGCGGGGTGCTGGTCACCCGCTTCTGGTACATTCGCTTCGTGGACCCGCAGACCCTGCTGCTCACCGGCCTGACCCGGGACGGCACCTTCTACGTCGAGGATGGCAAGATCAAGCATGCGGTGAAGAACTTCCGCTTCAACGAGTCGCCGATCATCATGCTCAATAACGTGGACGCGCTCGGCAAGCCGGTCCGCATGCAGGGCAACCTGGTGCCGCCGATGCGGATCCGGGACTTCACCTTTACCAGCCTGTCGGACGCGGTCTAGGGAAACCGAGAACGGGGAACGGAGAACGGGGAACGGGAATCCCGTTCGCTGTTCCCCGTTCCCCGTTCTCCTCTCACCCGACGCCGATGCCCGCATGACGCGCTTCACCTTCACCCGCCTGCAGTACGCCTCGGGCAACTGGGACGTGGACCAGCGCATGCCCGCCAACCTGCTGCACTCGCTGGCGGAGTACACCACCATTGACCTGGACCCGCGGGAGCGGGTGGTACCGCTCGCCAGCACCGGAGTGTTCGACGCCCGCTTCGCCTTCATGGCCGGCCACCGGCTGGTGGAGTTCACCGCCGGGGAGCGGGCCAACTTCGTGCGCTTCGTCCGGGGGGGCGGCTTCGTCTTCGCCGATGACTGCAACCACGACGTGGACGGGCTGTTCGCCCGCTCCTTCGAGGCCCAGATGGCGGCGCTCTTCGGCCCCGAAGCGCTCCAGAAGCTGCCGAAGGGGCACGAGCTCTATCGCGCCTTCTTCGATTTTCCCGACGGCCCCCCCACCACCGGCCTCGAGCTCAACGGCTGGGGGGACGACCTGGTGCACGACTACCTCAAGGCGATCGTGCTGGACGGCCGCATCGCCGTCCTCTACAGCAACAAGGACTACGGCTGCGAATGGGACTACGACTTTCGCAACAAGCGCTTCCTCGCCGTGGACAACACCCGCTTCGGGGTGAACATCGTGGCGTACGCGATGACGGCGTGAGGCGGTAGGGCGGTATGGTGACCCGTTTCCCCGTTCCCCCGTTCCCCCGTTCCCCCGTTCCCCCGTTCCCCAGTTCCCAACCATGACCACTCCCGACGCCACCCTCTCCCGCCTCTCCTCCCTCCGCGCCGAGGTGGGCAAGGTCGTCGTCGGCCAGGAGCAGGTGGTCGAGGAGCTGCTGCTCGCGATTCTCGCCGGCGGCCACGCGCTGCTAGAAGGCGTCCCCGGCCTGGCCAAGACGCTCCTGGTCCGCACCCTCGCGGAGGCCACCGGGCTCTCCTTCCGCCGCATCCAGTTCACCCCGGACCTCATGCCCTCCGACATCCTCGGCACCGAGGTGCTGGAGGAGGACCACGCCACCGGCAAGCGGTTCTTCAAGTTCAATCGCGGCCCGGTGTTCGCCCAGATGGTGCTGGCCGACGAGATCAACCGCACGCCCCCCAAGACCCAGGCCGCCCTGCTGGAAGCGATGCAGGAGGGCGCCGTCACCTACGGCGGCACCACCCACGCCCTCGAGCGGCCCTTCTTTGTCCTCGCCACCCAGAACCCGATCGAACAGACCGGCACCTATCCCCTCCCCGAGGCCCAGCTCGACCGCTTCCTGCTCTACATCCGGGTGGACTACCCCTCGCTGGAGGAGGAAAAGCAGGTCCTCTCGCGCACCACCGGCGTGCCCGCCGCCGCGCCCCGTGCCGTGGCCGGCGCGGCCGACATCCTCGCCGCCCAGGCGCTGGTGCGGGAGGTGCCGGTGAGCGAGGCGCTGGTGGACTATGCCGCACGCCTGGTGCGCGCCTCCCGGCCGGCGGACACCGAGGTAGCCTACGTCAAGGAATGGGTCCGCTGGGGTGCCGGCCCCCGCGCGGGACAGGGGATGATCCTCGCCGCCAAGGCGCGGGCGCTGCTGCACGGCCGGCTGGCGGTGACGCTCGAGGATCTGCGCGCGGTCGCGGCGCCGGTACTCCGCCACCGGGTGCTCACCAACTTCCGCGCCGAGGGCGAGGGCGTCACGCCCGACGACGTGACCCGCTCCCTGCTGGCCCAGGTGCCCGCGCCGAAGAGCCCGCTGGCATGAACCGCTTCGTCACCGCGCGCACCCTGGCGCTGGTGCGGGACCTGGAACTCGCCGCGCGGATCGCGGTGGACGGCACCATGCTGGGCCGCCACACCAGCCGCCGCGCGGGCGCGGGGCTCGAGTTCAGCCAGTACCGCAGCTACCAGCCGGGCGACGACCCCCGCCGCATCGACTGGAAGCTCCTGGGCCGCTCCGACCGGTACTTCGTGCGCGAGGCCGAGGCCGAGACCAGCCTCACCGTGCGGCTGCTGCTGGACGCCACCGGATCCATGGCGCATGAAGAAGACGGCGTCACGAAGCTCGATTACGCCCGCTTCCTCACCGCCGCGCTGGCGCTGCTGGCCCACCGCCAGGGAGACGCCGTCGGCCTCTACCTGCTGGGCAACGGCGACGTCACTCCGTATCTCCCCCGCCGCGAGCCGCAGCACCTGCATCGGCTGCTGCACGCCCTCGAGGGGGTGACGCCCGCCGGCGGCTGGCCCGAGTGGAACCGGCTGGAACGCGCGCTCGCGCCCGGCACCGCCCGCGGCATCACCGTCCTGATCGGCGACCTGCACGAGCGCGCCGACGAGATCCGCGCCGCCGCCCGGCGCCTCGCCGGTGCCCGGCATGACGTGGTCTGCTTCCAGATCCTCGGCGAGCGGGAGCGCGCCTTCGCCTACACCGGCGCGGTGACGCTGGAGGAGCTGGAGACCGGCCGGCGGGTGGACCTCGATGCCGACCAGGCACGCGCCACCGCGGCGGCCGGGATGGACGCGAGCCTGCGCCAGCTCCGCCGCGACCTCGAGGAGCGGGGCGCCGCGCTGGTGGAGTGCCACCTGGCCGAACCGTTCGAGGGGCCGCTCCGCGACTACCTGACGCGCCGCCAGCGCCTGCCGTAGCGGCGGCGCCGGGACGATGTTCGCCACCCCGCTCTGGCTCGCCGCCCTCGCGGCGCTGGTCATTCCGCTGGCGCTCCACCTCTGGAGTCGCCGGCCCCGGCAGGTGATCCGGGTCGGCACCCTGCGCCATCTCGGTGAGGTGCCCCCCGCCCGCGCCCGCTCCACCCGGCTCTCCGAGCCGCTGCTGCTCCTTCTCCGGCTGCTGATCCTCGCAGCGATCGTGCTCGCCCTCGCCGGCCCCCGCATCCGCGGCGCCACCCTCGGCCGCCCGGCGCGGCTGCTGCTGGTGGACCCGGCCCACCACGCCGATCCGCTGCTCGATTCCCTGAACGCCGCCCGCGCCGTCGTGCGCCTGCTTTCCCCCGGACTCCCCGAGCGCCGCCTTCCCTTGGACCCGGCAGACGCGGCGGTCGAGCCGCTCCCATTGTGGGATGCGCTCCGCCAGGCCGACCCGCTGGTCGCCGATGGCGGCACCCTCGACATCTACGCCCGGCCCCGCGCCGCGCGCCTCGGTGCGGTGCGTCCGGCCCTCCGGAGCACCGTGCGCTGGCACGCCCCGGCAGCGGCAGCGACCCGGCGCTGGCTCGTCTCGCTGACCACGCTCCCGGGAGACAGCGCCGAGGCGCTGCTCGGCGCGGGGAATGCCGCCGGCGTCGAGTACAGCCGCCTCCGCGCCCCCGATCCCGGCATGCTTCCCCTCGCGGCGGGGCGGACGCCGGCCCCGGCCATCCCCCGTCGGCTCCATGTGCCGGGGGCCGATAGCTCCCGCCGGCTGGCGCTCGCCATCCGGGCGGTGAACGAGGAGCTGGGCCAGCGGGTGACCCTCGCCGCCATCGGCGACACGACCCTCGACCTGCCGCCGCATCTCCTGTCCGCCGAGGCGCTCGCGGATTCTCTCCTTGCGCGGTGGCCCTGGCGCCCCGAGCTGGCGGATACCGCGGACCCGCGCGAGGTCAGCCTCGCCACCGTGCTGCCGCGGGCGGCGGCCGCCGCCAGCGTGGCGCCACTCGAGATCCGCACCCGCGAGCTGCTCTTCCTCGCCGCCCTGCTGCTCCTCCTCGAGCGGTGGCTCGCCAGCCGCCCGCGCCGGAGGGCCGCATGAACCCCCTCGCCGAACTGGGCTGGCTCGCCGTCCGGCTCCGGCTGGAGCGCGCCACGGGGTATTGGATCACCTGCATCGGCGGCGGCGCCGCGGCCGGGGGCGTGATGCACTCCTGGATTCCGCTCGCCGTCGGCAACCTCGCGGGGCTGACCGTCGCGTTCACTGCCGATCGCTTCCGCCGCATCACGCCGCGGGACGTGGCGCTGCACCTCGATCGCGCGCTGCCGCAGCTGGAAGAGAGCGCCACCCTGCTGCTCCAGCCCTCCGGCGAGCTGCGGGGACTCGCCCGGCTCCAGCGTGAGCGGATCGCCGCCCGCTGGAACTCGGCACTGGTTGGGCGCGCCATCCCGCACGCAGAACTGCGCCGGGGCCTGTTCATTGCTCTCACGCTGGCGCTGCTCGGCGCCGCACTGTCACTGCGGAGGCCCTTTGCTCCGGCGATGGATGGCCCCGCCGCCGCCCTCCCCTCCGGCTCCGGCCCCCTCGCGGTGCGCGCGCTGGAGGCGGAGATCGTCCCGCCCGCCTACACCCGCGCCCCGAAGCGGCGCAGCATCGCGGAAGACCTGGAAGTGGAAGAGGGCGCCCGCATCACCTGGCTGGCTGAGCTGCGGGGGCCGGTGCGGGAGGCATGGCTACGGGGGACGAGTGGAGATTCGCTCCCGCTCCGGCACGGCGGCGGGGTGCGCTGGACCGGCGAGCTCCGCGCCGCCCGCTCCCAGCTCTGGCGACTGGAGCTGACGGGCCCCGACACCGCCCGCGCCCGCTCCGGCGACATCCGGCTCGTGGTGCGCCCCGACCGCCCCCCGGTGCTGACGGTGCTCCGCCCCGAGGAGCGCACCGTCCTCGAGCCCGCCGCCATCGCGCCGGTGGCGGTGGAACTGCTCGCCACCGACGACTACGGCATCGACAGCGCGGGGATGAACGTCACCATCGCCACCGGCCGCGGCGAGGCGGTACGCTTCCGCCGGCTGCGCCTCCCCTTCACCAGCCGCGCCACCGACGCCGGTGGCGCCCTCCGCCTCCGGGCCACCCTCGACCTCCCCGCCCTCGGCCTGGGCCCCGGCGACGAGCTCTACTTCGTCGCCGATGTGACCGACCACCGCGAGCCGGTGCCCAACCGGAGCCGCTCCGGCACCGTCTTCATCTCCGTCGTGGACACCGCGCGGCCGCCCACCGCCGACCTCGCGCGCATGGCGCTCACCGTCCAGCCGGAATACTTCCGCAGCCAGCGGCAGATCATCATCGACACCGAGAAGCTGCTGGCCGACCAGCCCCGGATCAGCGTCACCGACTTCCGCCAGCGGGCCAACGACCTCGGCATGGACCAGGGGCTGCTCCGGCTCCGCTACGGCCAGTTCCTCGGCGAGGAGTTCGAGTCCGAGGCGAGTGACGCCGCCGAGGTGCACGCGCACGACGATCCGGAGAACGCCACCCTGCTGGGCCAGACGGTGAAGGACAAGCTGCGGGCCGCCATCAGCGCCATGTGGCAGGCGGAGCTGTACCTGCGGACCGCGGAGCCGCGCACCGCCCTCCCCTTCGAGTACCGCGCGCTGGAGATGCTCAAGCAGGTGCAGCAGGATGCGCGGGTGTACGTGCAGCGAGTGGGATTCGAACCGCCGCCGATCGAGGTCGCGAAGCTCCGGCTCACCGGCAGCCTCAAGGACCTGGCGGCGCTCCGCCGGGCGGACTCCACCGCCACCCGCGACACCCTCCCCGCCATCCGCGCCGCGCTCATGGCGCTCTCCCGGCCGGGCATCGCCGGGGCGGAACTCGCCGCCCTGCTCGAGCGGGCGGGCCAGGAGCTGGCGGGACTCGCGGTGGAGGATCCGGCGCATCTCGGCGCGGTGCGGGATCTCCGTCGCTACACTGACGCCCTCGAATCGGGCGTGGCGTGCACGGACTGCGCGGCGCGGGTGGCGCGCGGCTTCTACCGCGCCCTGCCCCCCGCGGCGCCGACCACCCCGCCCGAACCGCGCGGGGTATCCATCGTCGGGCGCCGCTTCGAGGCGCTGCTGCGAGAGGGGGCGCCATGAGCGGCGTGGCGTGGATCGCCCTCGCGGTCGGCGCGGCGCTCGCAGTCATCGAGTGGCGGCGGGCGGATCGCGCCAATCGCACGCTCCGGCTCTTGCTCGTGGTCGTCGCGGTGCTCGCCCTGGTGCTGCTGGCGCGCCTCGCCACGTCACGGGAGGCCGGCGCCGCAGCCGCCACCGACCAGGCGCCCCTCGCCGCCCTCGACCTCCCCGACGAGGTCACCCTCGGCGAGCCCATCCCGGTTCGCGGCAGGGCCAGGGTGCCAGATTCCGGCTGGGTGATCCTCGAGTCGCCGGACGGGGGCCGCGACTCCTCGCTCGTAAGCGCCGCCGCCCCCTGGTTCCAGCTCGCGGCCCGCCCCCGCGCCTCCGGTGGCGCGGTGTACCGGCTCGCGCTCCGTGGGTCGAGTGGCGATGTCTTCGCCGATTCGTTCGGGGTCTCGGTCCGCCCCGACCGTCCCCCCACCCTGCTCGTGCTCGACGGCTCGCCCAGCTTCGAGACCGCCTACCTCAAGCGCTGGCTCGCCGCGCGCGGCGGTCGGCTCACGGTGCGCACCGCCTTTACCCGCGGCCGCAACCGGATGGAACGGCTGAACGGCGCCCCCGCCGCCGACGGCCCGCTCACCCCCGCGCTGCTCGGCGGCTTCGACGCGGTGCTGGCGGACTCCGCCGCCCTCGCCGCCCTCTCCCCCGCCGAGCGGCGCGCGCTCACCGATGCCATCGAGGGCGACGGACTCGGCCTGCTGCTCACTTCCGGCACCCCCACAGCAGTCCTCTTCGTGGCCTTCGCGCCCTTCGTGGTTGATTCTTCTCGAGCCGGTGACCACGACGAGGCCCGCACATCGCGCCTGACCTGGCCCCACATCCCCCGCCGCTCCCGCACCGGGATCGAGGTCGCGGGCACCACCCTTCGGCCGCGGCCCGGCCTCTCCCCGCTCGTCTCCGACCAGGCCGGCGGCTGGCTCGCCGCCCGGCGCAATGCGGGGGCGGGGCGGGTGGCCGTCACCCTCGTGCGCACCCCATCGCGCTGGGTGCTCGAGGGAGAGCAGGACCTCTTCGCGGGGTACTGGGACCGCCTGATCTCCGCCGTGGCGCGAGACACCGCCACCCGCGCGAGCATCGAGGGAGGCGCGGCGCCCCGCGTGGACCGGCGGCTCCAGGTGAGCCTCATCGCATCCGCGCCTCCGGAGGCGGTGAGTATCGCCGCGCCGGACGGCACCCTCGAGCCGATTGCCCTGGCCCGCGATCCGGTCGAGACCCGCCGCTGGACCGGCGCCTGGTGGCCGCGGGAGGCGGGGTGGCATGCGCTCCGGCTCGGAGCGCGGGAGCTGCCGTTCCTCGTGCTTGAGGCGCCCGCCGCTGCCGTTACCGAGACCCCCGGTGCCCCGCCGAGCCAGTGGCTCCAGGTTGTGGCGTTCCTCGTACTGCTGGCCGCCCTCACCGGCCTCTGGCTGGAGAGCCGGAGGCGCTTGGGGCGTTGAGTGCCGGGCTATATTGGCGGCATGCAACGCATATTTTTCGCCATGGTCGCGGGGGCGCTCAGCGCCCACTCGCTGACGGCGCAGACTGACTATCGCAACCTCGACGATGACCGCCCCTCTGCCGTCGAGGACGCCTATCCGCTGGAGCGGCGCGCCTTCGAGCTGCTGCTGCCCTATCACTTTTCCCGCGAGGGAGGGCGCTCCCTGCACGCCTCCACCCCGGAGCTGGCGTGGGGAGCGCTCCCCAACCTGGCCCTCGGGGTGAAGGCCCCGCTCGGCGCCGCGGACGCGCCGGGCACGAGCACCGGCCTCGCCGGCCTCCGGCTCTTCTCGCTCTACAACTTCTTCACCGAGGCCCCGGCGCTGCCGGCGCTTGCGGTGCGCGGTGATCTCCACCTGCCGGTCGGGGCACTGGGGGGCGAGGACGCACGGGTGAGCCTCAAGCTGCTCGCCACCCGCTCCTTCGGTCCGTGGCGGGTGCACCTGAACGGTGGCTACGGCTTCGGGGATCCGGCGCTGGCCAGCGCCGTCGAGCCGCTGCCCCGCTGGAGCGCCGGCGCCGCGCTCGACCGCACCTTCTACCGGCAGAGCCTGCTCCTGGTGGGAGACGTCATCGCCCGGGCCACCGACCGCAACGCCCCCACCGAGGTGGAGGCGGGGCTCGGGCTCCGCTGGCAATGGACCCCGACGCTGGTGCTCGATGCCGGCCTCCGCCGCCGCCTGAGCACCGAGGGCCACGACATCGCCTTCGGCCTGGGGCTGACCCACGTCTTCGGGCTTCCGGCGCGGAACCACCGCCCGTCGGACGGCCCAATCGCCCAACCGCCAAACCGGCCGACCGCCGTCCCGTCCCTCGAATCCCGCGATGCCACCTTGTACTTCCCAAGCGGCTTCAACTGGCAGTTCCTGAAGCGCTATCCCGACGCGGCGCGGCTCTTCAACGCCTTCGACTACGGCCACGCGGTCCTCTACGAGCGGCTGCTCACTTCCCACGGCGCCGCCGGCGACGCCCTGGAGCGGCGGGAGTTCGACTTCCTGGTCAATGACCTCCTCCGCCGCCCCCCGCGGCTCGGCGTGGCGGAGGAGTCGGTGGCGCCGGCCTACGCCCGGCTGGCCTGGCGCGCCAAGCTCATGTTCGAGTGGGCCCACATCCTCCACCGGCAGATCTACGACATCTACGCCGACGAGCGGCTCAGCGACTCGGCCCGGATCGCGATGGTGGAGCGCGTCACCGATCACTACCTCGCCAACACCGATCTGGCCTTCACCACCGCGCCCAAGAGCATGGAACTCATGGACGAGGCGTACTACAGCCAGGTCTTCCGCCAGCGCTACCCGAAGTTCAACGGCCTCATCTGGGCCTACCACTGGCTGCAGGTGGGGCTGTACGAGCCGATGATCACCGGCGCCACGCCGGCGGCGCGCCGCGCCGGGGTCGAGGCGGCGGTGGCGCGGTTCTGGGCCATGCTCGAGCGCCCGCCGGCCGGGATGCCGCGGGTGATGCCGATGACCGCCGCCGTCGCCCCCGAGTTCAGCCGCCGCCACCCGCGCGCCGCAGTCATCTTCGACAACCTCCACGCCCTGCACGACATCATCTCCGACATCCTCACGTCAGAGAAGGTCCCGGCCGACCGGAAGAAGGCGGAGATCTACGCCGCGCTCGCCCGCTACCAGGACGGCACCCGCGATACGATGGAGATGGAACACTGGTGGATGATGGGCGAGATGATGGGCGGGGTGGAGCTGATGGGGGGGAAGGCGCCGAGAGGGAATTAGTCGGCTGGGCGGATAGGCGGATGGGCGGTTAGACAACAGCTGAATCCGCGATTCACCACGGAAACACGGAATACACGGAAGGGCACGGAAAACAACTGATGTTTCTTCCGTGTAATTCCGTGTATTCCGTGTTTCCGTGGTGATCTGTTTCCGGGGATTGGCGCCCTACCGTCCTACCGCTTCCCGCAACACCCCCACCGCGAGATCCATCGCCTTCCGGTGGGTCCGGAGCGAGAGCGCCGCCATGCGCAGGGTGAACCTGCCATCGAGCATGGTGGACGAGAGAAACACCCGGCCATCCTGCCGCACCGCGTCCACCAGCCGCTGGTTGAGGGCATTCGCCTCCTCGACCGTGGCGCCTGGCGGCGCCCACCGGAACGTCACGATCGACAGGTCCGGCTCCGGCCCGACCTCGAATCCGGCCCGCGCGATCTCCCGCCGGAAGTACCGCGCCAGCAGCAGCTTCTCCTCCAGCGCCGCGGCGAAGGGGCGGGTGCCTAACAGCAGGAGCGGGAGCCAGAGCCGGAGCGCGCGGAAGGGGCGGCTCAGCTCCGGCGAGACGTCCGCGGGGGAGATCTCCCCCGGCTCCCGGGTGGCGTCCTGCATGTAGCTGCCGCTGTAGGCGTTGCTCCGGAGCAGCACCTCGCGGTCCCGCACCAGCACCATCCCAGCTCCCCAGGGCAGGAAGAGACTCTTGTGCGGGTCCAGCACCACCGAGTCGGCCCGCGCGATGCCGCGGAGCAGCGCACGCCCCGGCGCGGTGAGCAGGAAGAACCCGCCATACGCCGCGTCCACGTGGAACCAGCATCGCTCCGCCGCGGCCACCTCGGCGATGGCCTCCAGCGGATCCACCGCTCCCGTGTCCGTGCTTCCCGCCGTCGCCACCACCAGCCAGGGCCGGAGCCCCGCGCGCCGGTCCTGAGCAATCAGCTCCGCCAGCGCCTCGGGCCGCATCCGGTAGCGCTCGTCCATCGGCACCAGGCGGAGCGGCGCCTCCGCCAGCCCCGCGACGCGGAGCGCCTTCTCCACGCAGTGGTGGGTCTGGCCGGTGAGGTACACCACCGCCCGCTCGAAATCTCGCCCCCGGAGCGCCTGCGCGTCCCGCGCCGCGGCCACCGCGGTGAGCGTCGCGATGCTGCCGCCGGAGGCGATGTGCCCGCCCGCCGCCGCCGGCAATCCCACCAGCTCCGCGGCCCAGCGCACCACCAGGTTCTCCATCCGGACCGCGCCGGGGCCGCTGAAGAAGATCCCCGAGTACTTGTTGCTCACCGCCGCGAGGTAATCCGCGAGGGCGGCGTGGTACAGCGCGCCCCCCGGGATGTAGGCCAGGTGCGCCGGGTGCGGCGGCAGCGCTCCCGGCGCGACCACCTCCCGCTCCAGCAGCTCGATCACCTCCCCCAGCGCCCGCCCCTCCTCCTGGATCGGGTGCGCCAGCAGCCCGAGCCCCGGCTCCGGCCGGTCGTCATACGCCTTGCGGTGCTCGATCCCGGCCAGGAAGCGCTCCGCCGAATCCTGGGCGGCGCGGTGCAGCTGCCGGCGCCGGCTGGCGCCGGGTTCGAGCGGCCGCGCCTCCCGCTCCAGCCGCCGGAGCCGCTCGAGCAGCGCCGTCCGTTCCACCGCGTCGGCGCGGCGCGCCCTGTCCCGCTTGGCCATCAGCTCGCCTTTCGTTCCGCCTGGTAGGTCCCCGGAGTGAGCCGCGCGGCGATGGACAGCCGGTTCCAGGCATTGATCGTCGCCAGCGCCAGGGTGAGGTCCGCCAGCTCCCGCTCGCTGAACTGGGCCCGCGCCGCCTCGTGCACCGGGTCCGGCACCTGCCGCGCGGCCACCAGCGTCACCGCCTCGGTCCACGCCAGCGCCGCCCGTTCCCGCTCCGAGTAATAGGGGCACTCCCGCCAGGCGTCCAGCGAGTACATCCGGAGCGCCGTCTCCCCCAGCGCCTCCAGGTCCTTCCAGTGCATGTCCAGGCAGTAGGCGCAGCCGTTGAGCTGCGAGGCGCGGAGCCGCACCAGGTGCAGCAGCGGCTGCTCCACCACCGAGGCGGCCAGGTACTGGTCCAGGTGGTCCATCGCGTCGTATACGCCGGGGGCGACACGGGCGTAGTTGATCCGGGGCTTCATGCGGTCTGCTCCCTGTGGGCTGTGGGTCATGGTCGTGGTCTCCTTCCGCGGCAGCCAAACTACGGTAGATTGGACCGGCTGCGAAGGACCAATTTCACGGATTGGACTGGACCAATTGCCCACCCCTCCCAGCGCCGCCGTCCCCCTCGCCCTCCCCCCCCGCGCCCCGGGGGAGCCGGCCACCCGCTGGCTCTGCCAGGCGCTGCGCGGCGAGATCCTCTCCGGCCGCCTCCGCCCCGGCGCCCGCTTGCCCCCCACCCGCGATTTCGCCCGGCATCACGCCGTGGCCCGCGGCACTGTGGTGCTGGCGTTCGAGCAGCTCGCCGCCGAGGGGTACCTCGAGGCCACCGTGGGCTCCGGCACCTACGTGGCCCGGGTGCTGCCGGACCGCCTGCTGCACGCCGGCCGCCCGGAGCGCGCGGCACCCCTGCCGCGCCCCCGCCCGCGCCGGCTCTCCGGCTATGGCCGGCGAGCCACCCTGTTCGAGAATTTCGAACCGGGGCGGGTGCGCGCCTTCCGCTGCCACCAGCCGGCCCTCGACCTCTTCCCCACCACCCTGTGGGGCACCCTCGCCGCGCGGCGGCTGCGCCAGGCCAGCACTCACCTGCTGCTCAGCGCCCCGCCGCTCGGCTACCAGCCGCTCCGGGAGGCCGTGGCCGACTACCTCGCCACCTCGCGCGGCGTGGCGTGCACCCCCGACCGGGTGGCCATCGTGTCCGGCACCCAGGAGGCGCTCGACCTCACCGCCCGGCTCTTCCTCGACCGGGGCGATCGCGTCGCGCTCGAAGACCCGGGCTACTCCGGCGCCGCGCAGGTCTTCCACGCCCTGGGCGCGAAGCTCGTTCCCGTGCCGGTGGATGACGAGGGCATGGTGCTGGACCGGAAGCGGCTCGAGGGGGCTCGGCTGGTCTATCTCACCCCCGCGCACCAGTTCCCGCTGGGAGTAAGCATGAGCCTCGCGCGGCGGCTGGCGCTGCTCGAGTGGGCGCGCAGCGCGGGCGCGGTACTCCTGGAGGACGACTACGACAGCGAGTACCGCTACGCCGGCCGGCCACTCCCCGCGTTGCAGGGACTCGACCGGAGCGGATCGGTCATCTTCACCGGCAGCTTCAGCAAGGTGCTCTTCCCCGCCCTCCGGCTCGGCTACCTCGTGCTGCCGGAGGACCTCGTGGACCGCTTCGCCGCGGCGCAGTCCCTCACCCACCGCCACGCCGGGTATCTCGAGCAGGTTGTGCTCACCGATTTCATCACCCAGGGTCACTTCGGCCGGCACGTGCGCCGGATGCGGGAGGTCTACGCCGGGCGGCTGGGCGTGCTGCTGGAGGAGGTGAAGTCGCGGCTGGCCGGCGCGCTGGAGCGCGGCGGCGTCGAGGCGGGGCTGCAGACGGCCGGGTGGCTCGCGCCGGGACTCGATGCGCCCGCCATCGCGGAGCGCCTCGCCGCGCGGGACGTGGAGGCGACGCCGCTCAGCCGCTATCGGCGGGGCCGGGTTGCCCGCGCCGACCGCGACGGACTGCTCCTCGGCTTCGCCGCGGTGGACGCGGAAGAGATCCGGCGCGGGGTGCGGGAGATGGAGCGGGTGGTAGGCGGCAACTGAATCCGCGATTCACCACTGAATCCGCGACTCACCACTGAATCCGCGATTCACCACGGAAACACGGAATACACGGAAGGGCACGGAAAACAACTGAAGTTTCTTCCGTGTGATTCCGTGTATTCCGTGTTTCCGTGGTGGGCTGTTTCTTGGTGGAGAATGCCCCCGCAGCCCCCTACCGCCCTACCGCCCGACCGCCCTACCGCTCCCCCCCACCCGTCCCGAACAGATCATACGCCGGCGGCGCCATGCCATTGAGCCGGAAGTAGCTCACCAGCTCTCCCCGGGTCCAGACGCTATGCTCATGCGCCAGCGCAAAGATCTTCCAGACCGGAAAGGTCTGTCCCGCGAGCTTCGCGGTGCCGCGGTACTTCTCCTCCGGCAGCGCGCGCAGGGTGTTGAGCGCGAAGTCATAGGCGGCGGCCACGTAGGCCCGGAGCGCCGCCCGGCTGTTGAGGAAGACGGCGCTGTCGCCGGGGGCGGGGGGCTGGATTCCCGCCGCGCGGGCCGAGAAGCCGGCGATGGGCCCGCTCGCGTGCGCGATCTGCTCGGCGAAGTCCCGCACCCCCGGCGTCGGCCGGTAGCGCAGCAATCGCTCGGGCATCGAGTCCACCATGGCCAGTGTCAGGCGGCGTTCCCGCTCCAGGTCCCAGGCCTGCAGGGCGCGGGGATCGGTCGGCGCGCCCTGGGCAAGGGCCGGGGCGGCAAGGAGCAGGGTGGGGAGCAGCGCGAGGAGGCGCATGGGAGTCTCGGTGGTGCGGGTGGGAACGGGGAGGCGGGCGCCCCTACGGCAGCCGCGCCCGAGCGGTTTCCACCTGCCGCCCAACCGCCTTACCGCCTTACCGCCCTACCGCCCTACCGCCTTACCGCCCTACCGCCCTTCCGCCCCATGTCGCCCCAGCCGGCCTTCCTGCGCACTACCCGGTAACGGCGGGCCCTCCAGGCCGCGCGTCTACCCGCACCCTCAGGAGCCGACATGTCGTCCCAGATCATGACCGAGGATCCCCTCACCATCCGCGCCCGCACCATCTGGAGCGGGGCCGATTTTCTCCCCATCGCGCGGAGCTTCGCGCCGGGCGCCGCCGAGTTCGTCGCCCGCCGCAGCATCCGGAAGGGGGAGGCGGTGCTCGACGTCGCCTGCGGCACCGGCAACCTGGCCATCCCCGCGGCGCGGGCCGGCGCCATGGTCACCGGGGTGGACATCGCCGCCAACCTGATCGCGCATGCGGGGCAGGAGGCCCGCGCGGCGGGGGTCGAGATCCGGTTCGACGTGGGCGACGCCGAGTCGCTTCCGTACCTGGACGACTCGTTCGACACCACCGTCACCATGTTCGGCGCGATGTTCGCGTTCCGGCCGGAGAAGGCCGCCGCGGAGCTGCTTCGCGTCACCCGCTCCGGCGGGCGGATCGCGATGGCCAACTGGACGCCGGGCGGGTTCATCGGGCAGCTGCTCAAGGCCCACGTCGCGGTCGTACCGCCCCCGGCGGGAGTGCCGAGCACCCTGCTGTGGGGCCAGGAGGACGTGGTGCGGGAGCGGTTCGGGAGCGGCGCGAGCGCCGTCGTCTGCACCCCGCGCACCATCGAGCTGCGCTTCCCGATGGCGCCCCAGGCGGTGGCCGACCTCTTCGCCACCAACTACGGCCCCACGGTCGCGACCCTCAAGGCCGCCGACGCCGTAGGCGGGGCGAAGCTCCGCGCCGAGCTGGTGCGGCTCTTCACCGAGCACAACCAGGCGGGCGGCGGGGAGACGGCGGTGGTGGGCGACTACCTGGAGGTGGAGGCGCGGGTGGCGTGAGGGTGGGCGCGCCGGCTATCGCGGCGCGTGGCGCACCACGATCGAATCGCCGATCACGATCGTCAGCAGGTCCTCCGGCCCCTGCAGCGGGCCGCCGTAGGTTGTCCGCGTCTGGCGGATCACGCTCTCGGTGTTGGGCGCGTGGGAATACACCGCCAGCCGCGGCCGCACTCGGCTGAACACCTCGCCCGCCTGCTCCGGCGTCGTGTGATGGGCGATGATCGCCTCGATGGCCGACGGATTGGGATGGTCCACGGCCGCCCTGAGCGCGACCGGATCAATCACCTCGTGGATCAGCACATCCACCCCCTGGGCGGCCCGGACCAGGTTCTCGGAGGCGCGGGTATCGCCGGAGAGCGCCACCGAGCGGCCCCGATAGTCAACCCGATAGCCGAACGCCGGCCGCACCGGGCCGTGATCCACCAGGAAGGCGGTGACCTTCACCCCGCCCTCGTCGAACACCACCCCTTCCTCGATGTCGTGGCTCAGCACCTGGATCCCGGCGGCCGGGAGCCGTTCGTCCACGTCGCGGCGCATGTGGATGTCAAAGGAGAACGCCTGCTGCAGGTGATCCATCATGCTGCGGGTCCCGGCCGGCCCCCAGACCTCCAGCGGCACCGTGCGACGGGCGCCAGCCCAGCCGGTCAGCATCAGGTCGGGAATCTGGAGCACATGGTCGGAATGCAGGTGGGTCAGGAACAGCCGGCGGATCGAGCCGATCGGCACCCCCGCCTGCACCAGTCGCAGCGTGGCGCCGCGGCCGCAGTCGAAGAGGAACCGCTCCCCATCCGCCTCGACCAGGATGCTGGCGCCGTACTGCTGCAGGTTGACGCGTGGGCCGACCGCGGTGCCGAGCAGGATCACCTTGAGGCTGTCGGAGGGTCCGGCGGGTGGCGCCGCGGCTGGCTGCGCCGACGGCAGCGCCAGGCCGGCGAGGCAGGCACCGAAGAACAGGGACTTCATCATGGGGATCCGCTCATCCCGGCGCTCCCCGCCCCAGCCGCCCCACCAGGTTCCGCCGCACATCCCCCCACTCCGAGGCGAGGATGGTGTACATCACGCTGTCGCGGACGCTGCCGTCGCGGCGGGCAAAGTGATGCCGCAGCACCCCGTCCTTCTTCGCCCCCAGCCCTTCGATGGCCCGCTGCGAGCGGAAGTTGAAGTTATCGGTCCGGAACCCCACCACCGCGCAGCCCAGCGTGTCGAAGGCGTGGGAGAGGAGCAGCAGCTTGCAGGCGGAGTTCACGTGGCTCCGCTGCCGGCTCGCGGCGTACCAGGTGTAGCCGATCTCCACCCGGTCCACCTTGGTGACGATATCGTGATAGCGGGTGGAGCCCACGATCGTGTCGCTGCTGAGGTCCCGCACCGCCCACGGCAGCATATGGCCCGCCGCCAGCCCCTCCAGCGCGGCCGCGATGTAGCCCGCGGTCTCCTCCGGCCGCGGCACCGAGGTGAACCAGAGCTCCCAGAGCTCCCCGTCGCGCGCCGCGGCGATCAGCCCCGCCTCGTGCGCCGCCGTGAGCGGCTCGAGCCGGACGCCGTGGCCCTCGAGTGTCACCGGTGCGGGGGGCTTCACGGAGCGTCCTCTTCCGCCCCCGGCGACGCCAGGATCAGCTCCCGCCACTCTTCCATCATCTTCGCGTAGGCCGCGGGGGTCAGCGCGTGCAGCACCGCGTTCCCCGCGGTGCTAAGGGAGGTCAGCGCGTACTGCACCCGCACCACCGTCTCCCCCTCCCCCACCGCCTCACACTGCACCGCCACCGTCCCCATCCGCGACCCCGGCGTCACTCGGCAATACCGCGCCGTCCAGGTGTGCGGATCGTAGTCCAGCACCAGCCAGAGCGTCTCCTCCCCCTTGTGCGCGGTGCGGAACACCGTCCCCGCCGCGATCGAGGGATGATCCGGGTGCAGGTACTCCGGATCCCACCCCGCCACCCACGCCCGCTCCCCCTCGGGGGTGAACAGGGGAAAGGCGTGCCGGATCGCCATGGGCAGGGTGAACGAGCCGCTCCGCTCGACGTGCGTCGGATGGAACCGGGAGCCTGGGGACATGGGGGACCTTGGGGGTGAAGTCGGGACGACGGAACGACGGTAGTTACTGCCCCGGGCCGGCTGGTGCAACCACTCACCACGAAACACGGAACACACGGAATGGCACGGAAGAAACGTCAGTTGTTTTCCGTGCACTTCCGTGTATTCCGTGCTTCCGTGGTGAGCTGTTCGGCGGTGGCAGGCGCCCCGACCACCTACGGCACCACCATCGTATCCGGCCCGGTCACCTTGTTCACATGGCAGCCGCTGGGCACGTCCACGAAGTAGGCGATCGCGAAGTCCGTGCCGGCGCTCCGGTCCACGTCCACCCGGAGCGAGTCGCCCAGCTCCCGGATCGTGTTGATGGCGCCGTCGTCCACGTAGACGTAGGTCCCGCCGACCGGCGTGCCGAGCCAGGTGATGGCGAGCGTGTCGCCGGTGCGGGGCAGGGTCGTGACCGTCGCCGCGTCGAGCACCGGCTGCCCGGCGCTGTCCAGCAGCGTGACGGTCAGCGCCCGGAACTCCAAGGTGCACACCACGCCGTTCGACGTATCACATGCCGCGAGCCCGAGCGCCGCGATGCCGATCCCAATCCATCTCTTCATGGTTCCCCCGTCCGCCTCACCAGCACCACCCCCGCCACCACCAGCGCGATCAGCAGCAAGGGATACACCAGCAGCAGGTCGATCCGGATGTTGCATTCCCCGCTGCAGAGCCAGCGCAGCTTCATGCCGGTCTCGTATACCGCGTAGACGAGCCAGAGCCCGCCCATCAGCACCGCGACCCGCCGCCGGCGCCAGACCCCGAGCCCCAGCAGCGCCGCGCCGATCACCGCCGCGAGCCAGGGATACTCGATCAGGATGGCCATGGGGGCGTAGATCAGGTTCATGCGGGATCTCCGAGCCGACGGACCGCCCAACCGCCTAACCGCCCAATCGTCCCCTTCTCCACCGCACCACCGCCGCGATCCCGAGCCCGAGCACGGCGGGCAGCGCCAGCACCACGGCGCCGAACTTGAGCATCGTGATCAGGGGGAGCAGCCCGCTCCAGGCGCCGGTGGCCGGGTAGGCGGCGATGACGCCCATGAGCAACACGTCCTCCACCAGGTCCATGAGGCCGGCCACGAGCGGCAGCAGGATCAGGTAGCGCCAGGCCCGGTCGGCGACGCCGGCGCGGTGGAGCAGCCAGCCGATGAGCGGCACCAGCGCGACGCAGATCAGCACCGGGTTGAGCAGGTCGAACCACTGGAACTGGGCGTACAGCTCCCGCCCCTCCGGTCCGATGCGCTCGAGGTAGGCCGCCACCACCGCGGGTGCGGTGGAGGCGGTCTCGGGCAGGTCGGCGCCGCCGGGCAGCGCCTCCAGCCGCGGGTAGGGCCCCAGCCGGAAGACCACCTGGCCGACGATGACCATCAGTGCCACGCCCAGTGCGGCCATGCGTCCGGTGGACCAGCGCAGCAGCGACGCGATCATCGGTGCCTCGGAGGGTAGGGTGCGCTCAACTTACTCGTGAAGCGGAAGGGCGGTAGCCCCGTGATAGGCCGGGGGAGGCAACAGATCACCACGGAAAAACGGAATACACGGAATACACGGAATACAACCGATGTACGTTCCGTGTCATTCCGTGTTTTCGTGCTTCCGTGGTGAGCTGTTGCGCGGCGAAGGATGCCTCTACCGCCTTTACCGCCCCTGCCGCCACCGCGGCACCCACCTCGGCACCCGCTTCAGGTACTCGGCGTACGCCGTCCCGAATTGACGGAGCAGCGCCGGCTCCTCGAACGCCACCACCCGCACCTGGAATACCACGCCCATCAGCGCGCCGTAGGCGAGCACGCCCCCCGACTCCCGCCAGATCCCCTGCCCCATGATGCAGCCGAGCACGCCGAGGTACATCGGGTTCCGCGCCCAGGCGTAGAGCCGCCGCTCGACCAGGGCGGTCGGCGCGTCCCACGGCGCGAGGGTGCCGTGCCCGGCCCTCGCGAAGTCCCAGATCGTGAGCAGCAGCAACGCGAGTCCAGCCGGGAGCAGCGCCAGCCCCGCCCAGCGGAAGAGGCCGAGCGTGAGGGGGAATGCGTAGGTCCCGCCAGCGAGCCGATAGGGGATCAACCCGGCGACGGTGCCGGGGAAGAGGAGCGTCACGAATAGCGCGCGGAGCCAGAGGGGCATCGGGGGGATGGTGGGGGAGGTGAAGGCTGACCGCAAGGCGGCGCGTCGGCGGGCGGGCTCACCGATCCGGTGTGACCTCCGCTCAGGGAACGACCGTCACCACCACCGCGAGCGACTCCCCTTCCCCTGCTGGCACCAGTTCAATGGCTGCCTTCCCCGGGCCGATCGCCGTCACCTGCCCCTGCGCGTCCACCGTGGCCGTCCCGGGGTCGGTGGACCGCCACTGGCCCTGGGCCGTTGCTTCCTCCGCGCAGGGGCAGCCACCGGATGCCGTGCACCCGTCCGCGTTGACCTGGATCCGGAGGCTCTCCCCCACGTGCAGCATCGGAGCGGCGGGACCGAGGGCCAGCCCGACGCAGAGCCCGCTGCCGCCGGCGGAAAAGGTGCAGGAGTCATCCCCCGGCGCACCGAGGCTCAGCATCATGAACCCGGCCAGCAGGAGGTACTTCGGGGAGAGACGGAGGACTCGTGGGAGGGTCTGCGGCATGGTGGTGCTCCTGCGGCGGCTCGGACTCCGCCAACGTACCGGTCGGCGTGGGGCATCGCAACTCGCGGCAGGACGCCACGAATCTTGGGGCGATGCCGCGGCGAGGACCCGACACCCCTGGCACCTCGCGCCCGTACGGCCTCCCGGCTTCCACTCAGATCGAGATCATGCCCTATGCGCCCTCTCTTCCTCGCCCTCACGCTGCTCGCCCTCCCGGCGCAGTCCCCGCCCGCGTCGCTCACCTACCTGGCCAACATGGGCGTCCTGCTCGACTGCGGCGGCCGGCGCGTGGTCATCGACGGCCTCCACCGCGGCGCCCTCGCCCAGTACGCCGCGGTTCCCCCGGCGCTGCTGGCGGCGCTGGAGCAGGCTCGGCCCCCGTTCGCGCGGCTGGACCTGGCCCTCACCACTCACCGGCACCACGATCACTTCGACGCCGCCTCCGTCGCCGCCCGCCTGGGCACCGACTCCGGCACCCGCTACCTCGCCGCCACCGAGACCGTGGACTCGCTCTACGCCCGGACCGCCCTGGCGGCGCGTCATCCCCGAGTGCTGGGCGTGGACCCGCCCGCAGGTGGAGAGCAGCGGCTGACCGTCGCCGGGCTCGAGGTCACGGTGCTTCACCTTCCTCACAACCGCACCCCGAGCCCCCGCGTGGCGAATGTCGGCTTCCTGCTCGACTGCGGCGGCCTCCGCATCCTCCATGTGGGCGACGCCGACCCGACCGCCGCCAACTACGACCCGCACCGCCTCGCCGCGCGACCGGTGGACGTCGCCATCGTCCCCTTCTGGTATCTCACCGGAGCCGACGACACCGTGCGCCGCTCCATCGGCGCCCGCCTCTGGGTGGCGAGCCACATCCCCCTGCCTGACACGGCCGCCGTGCGCCGCCAGGTGCTGGACCGGGTGCCGGGAGCGGTGGTGCTGACCAGTCCGGGGGAGGAGTACGCGCTGCCGGTGGGGCGATGAGGCGGTAGGGCGGTAGGGCGGTAAGGCGGTAGGGCGGTAAGGCGGTAGGGCGGTAAGGGCCGCGGCTGGAGGCGCTGCCGCGGCGCAGCGGCGGAGGGTGCGCCGCTAAGCGGGCTCACCGTTCCTGTGCGGCCACCCTCCGACGGGAGCCCGCGGCAGCGCCGACCCCCCCGCGGCTTCCGGCGCCCGGAGGGAGCCCGCGGGCCGTGCCCCCAGGCGGCGCCACTGCACCTGCCGCGCCTCCGGACTACGCGTCGGACTCAGGAGCGCCTTGACCAGACACCCCAGCCCGATCACCGACAAGGCAACCTGCGCCAGGAGCAGCACCCCATCTGCTGATGCGGTGGCCGGCCAGAGCCGCGCGGCGAAGGCGATCATGCCACCGAGGCAATTCAGGATGATGCCGAGTAACAGCCATCGGGCCCGCGGCTGCGTGGCCGTCGAGCGGTGAAGCAGCGCCACCACCCCGACAACGAAGCCGATGGCTGAGAGAGCCAGGCCCGTCATCTGCATCCCACGCGATATCACCCCGTCCTCCCTCTCCTCCGCGTCTCCGCGTGAACCCTCCGCCTACTCTCGCGACGGCTCCCGGTCATGCAGCACCGGCAGGTACGCCGCCCACGGCCCCACCTCATTCCGCAGCTGCTTGGCCAGCACCCGGGCAATCTGGGCGACGTGCCCCTGGTCGTGCGCGACCCAGGTGGCGATCAGCTGACGCAGCGTCGCGGGGCCCAGGCTCGGGTGCAGGCCGCGGAGCGCGAGCTGGGCGGGGGTCAGCCGCCACGAGCGGAGCGTCACCAGGTTGGCGGCGCGGAGCCGGGCGAACTCCTCCAGCAGCGACGGCAGTGTGCGGCCCACGTTGCGGGCCCGGTGGCGGAACCGGTCATACGGCTCGAACACCGGGTTCGGCCCCCCGGCCAGGATGATGCGGGCGCGGGGGATCCAGTCGGTCTCCTCGCCGTCGATCAGGTGCCCCACCACGTCGAACGGGCTGAACGTGTCGGGCCCCTCGTTGCCGCGCGCCCACTCATCGGGCAGGCCCATGAGCTGCGCCTGCAGCGTGGCGGGCGTCCGCGCGAGCGCCTGAGCGCACTGCTCGAGATCAAACGGCATCCATCTATCCCTGTCTCTTATGTTGAGTCACTTGCTCAGGCGTGACCTGCTCACCACGGAAACACGGAACACACGGAATGACACGGAAAGAACACACGTTGTCTTCCGTGCTATTCCGTGACTTCCGTGCTTCCGTGGTGAGCTGTTACGCGGTGACGGGTGCTGTTACCGGCCTCACCGCTTGACTCCCCGCGCCGCACCTACCGCGGCTTCGATTCCGATGCCGGCGAAGAACACCCCGAAGGTCGCCAGCAGCGATGTGTGCAGCTCGATGCCGAGCCAGTCGCCCCCCACCGTCGCGGCGAGGAGCCCGATGATCAGCAGCACGATGGCCAGGCCGATCAGCCGGCCGGCCTCCGGCGAGCCGGGGCGGGCGGACCGCGCCACCCGCAGCGCGGCCACGAGACTCATGCCGCCGGCGAGGCCCACGAGGAGGAGGCGGGTCAGGGCCCCCGCTCCCCCTCGTATGCCTCCCGCTCAAACCAGTTCCCGTGATACATCCCGGCTCCCGTCACCAGCCCCCACCCTGAGGCCAGAAGGTAGGCGGGGATGAAGCCGGGGCCCCACCGTTCGCACTGCCGCACGTGGACCCGCTCATGCGCCCGCGTCCGGGCCAGCGCCTGCGGGTCGCGGCCCAGCACCACATGGCCCAATGTCATGGCCGCCGCCCCGCCGGGGAGCGGCACGCACGCGCGCAGCGCCCACCCGATGAACCCGCTGTGGAGCTCCAGCACGCCGTCCACCACCCGGCATCCGCCGCTGGTGAACAGCGTGCTCGGCAGGAACAGCAGCCCTAGCACGCTGTTCGGCGCCGCCCAGAGGTACCGCGTCAGGCGTGTCGTCACCGGTCCCCCGACCCCAGGCGCTCGGCGCGCTCCGTATCGTCGAGTTGACCCTGGCTCCCGGCGGGGAGCCGGGGAGCCCCGCGCTGGGCCAGCTTCATCGAAGCCCCGGCGGCGACGCCGCCGAAAGCCGCGGCCACGAGCGCGCTGGCAATCCACTTCTCCATTGGCAGGGGTCCGTCCCCGGAAATCGTCCGTCCCAGCAACATGATCGCCGGCAGCATCAGGCCGGCCACGATCGCCCCGCCGGCGCCGAAGCGCACCCAGCTGATGTCAGAAAGCCGTCGCCCCCGGTACAGCAGCCCCACGACGCCGGAGAAGGCGACACTGACCAAGCCACCCACCACGCCGTTCCTGGCCGCCGCCCGCCAGGCATCCGACCAGGAGAAACCGTCACCCAGGATCGCGAGCCCCACATGCACCGCCAGCGTAACGGCGGACCAGCAGACCCCCCACGCCACGGCGAGTCCCAGGCCTCCGCGCAGGCGCCTGACGATGTTGTGAACGTCCATGACGTGCCTCCTCAAGTGCCCCGCTCCCATTCAGATATCATGATCGACCAGCCCCTTTTCGCCCCGCCCCCGTGCCCGTCTCCCGGTGCCCGGACCCCCCTGCTGCGCTGTCCCCCATC
>CAZPER010000056.1:0-25450 GCA_964585655.1 uncultured Gemmatimonadaceae bacterium
TGATCGAGGAACGGAAGGTGGCGACGGACATCATGCCTCCGGTGCGGGGCGCGGTGAGTGAAAAGTCATCCGGGATCGGTGAAGCGCCGGGACCATGCCGGCAGGCGGGCCTGACCCAGGAATGTGAGCTGCCGAATCCGCCCGGTGACGCTGTCGATCACCCAGAGCTGGCGCCGGCCGCTACGGTCGGAAACGAATGCAATGTGCCGGCCATCGGGCGCCCAGGTCGGATCCTCGTTCCTGCCGGCCGAGGTGAGCTGGCGCACCCGGCGCGCGGCCACGTCCAGCACGAAGACCTGGGGCGCGCGGCTGACATCACGGTGAAACACGACGCTCGCGCCGTCCGGCGACCACTCCGGTGCATTGGAGGGCCCCGTGGCCCCGAAGTCGAAGGGCGCGAACAACTCCTGGTCGGTGCCGTCGGCCGCCATCACGTAGATCTGCGGCGTTCCCGCGCGGGTCGAGACAAACGCGATGCGCCGGCCATCGGGGGCGAACGTCGGGGAAAGATTATCGGCATACCTCCCGACGGTCAACCGCTGTACGCAGCAGTTCTGGGCCACATCCGCCACGTACACGTCGGTCCCGTCCTCCCCCGAGCGCGCAAAGGCGAGCAGGCGGCCGTCGGGGGAAAAGGCCGGCGTGATGTTGAGGGCCACGCTGGTGCCCGGCGCAATGGCCTTCTGGCCACTCGCAATCGTGTGCACCACGATGGAACCGGTTCCGGCGCCAAACCGGGTGTAGGCGAATCGGCGGCCATCGGGACTCCAGGTCGGCGACAGGACTTCCTCCCCCGGGGCCGAGACCTGGGCGAATCCCCCGCCGTCGCTGTCCACCCGGTAGAGCTTTCGGTCGGCCACGAAGAGCAGCTGGGAGGCGGCGTAGCCGGGCGTGCCGGTGATCCAGCGCACCACTTCGTCACCCGCGCGGTGCACCGCCATCCGGAAGCCGACATCAAAGGGCGCGGGGAGGGTGTATCGCTGTTCCCGGCGCACCACCCCCCCGGCGATATCATGCAGGCGGAGCATCGCCCCCGGTCCATCCGCCACCACCTCCAGCGCGTACTCGGCGCCCAGGGTGCGGAAGAGGGGGTAGTTCACCGTCCGGCCGCCGGTGTTGGCGGCCAGCGCCGCGCTGTCGCCCGGAGCCAGCGCGATGACCTCGAACCGGTCGCTGTAGTCGAGGTCGCGGGTGAGGATGGCCCGCGCCGAGTCGAGCCCCCGCCCGGGAAGTACCACGATCGCCGGCCGCACCCCGGGCCGATACTCGATGCCGATCCGGACCCCGTCCGGCGGCTGCAGCGTGTCCTGGCCGGTGAGCGGCGCGGCGGCTCCGGCGGCGATCGCAAGGGTCAGGCACCGGCAGGTCGAACGGAAGGTCATTGCGTCCGTGGCGTGAAGTAGAAGGACACCGGCAGAACATCCGCCGGGTAGCCGTCAGGCAGGGGGCCAAAGGCCTTGTTGGCACCCGCCGCCTCGACGGCCCCCTGGGCTGAGAGGTCAAAGGAGAAGCTGCCGGAGCCGCGGGCCAGACGAATCTCGCGCACTGTGCCGTCCCGGAGTATGAGGAAGCTCACCTCCGCCCGGAGGGCCGCGTTCCCGCGGGGGCGTTCCCACCGCCGGTAGACCTCCTCGACGATGTTCCGCAGGTACTCCGGATACGCGAACGCGAGCCCCGGGGTGCTCACCGTGACGGCATCGTTCCCGGTGCTCGGCGCCTCACCGGGAAGGGGCTCGGTCCGCGGGGTGGTCCGGGGATTGGGCTCGGTCGCCGCCGGTGGCTTGGCCGGCTGGGGCTTGGGCGGCGCGGGGGTGGGCTTGGGGTTGGGCCGTGTCGGGGCCGGCTCGGGGGCGGGAGGCCGCGGCTGGGCTTCCGGAGCCGGTCGCTGCTCCGGGCGCGGCGCCGGCGCCGCCACCAGGTCCACGGCGTAGACCGGAGGGCCGATATCCACCGGCTCCACGGCGGTCCAGAGCAGCGCTACCGTCGCTACGTGCACCACCAGGGTTCCCGTCAGCCCCGCCGCCATCCCCGGCCGATCCCGGCGCCGGACCCCCCGGACCTTCATGGCTGCTCTTCCTCCTCTGCGACCAGCCCCACGTCGCTTACGCCCGACGTCCGGATCGTGGCCAGCACCCGCACCACGTCGCCATAGGGGACGCGCCGGTCGGCCCGGAGATAGACGGACTTGGGCTGCCGGCTCTTCACGAGCGCCGCAAAGGTGATCCGGAAGTCGCTGTAGGAGACCTGGGTTTCGTCGATGAAGATCCGGCCCTCGCGGTCCACGCTCACCACCATCCCCTCCTTGGCGGTGATCGGGCGGGCGTCGGCCTGCGGCAGCTGGACGTCCACCCCGCCCTGCATGATCGGCGCGGCGATCATGAAGATGATGAGCAGCACGAAGGCGATGTCCACCAGACTGGTGACGTTGATATCCGCGGTGAGCGGCAGCTCGCCATGGCCGCGCAGTCCGCCGCCGCGTCCGAGGAGCCCCGACATGCTAGAGCAGCCCTTCGCGCGCCATGGTCCCCACCAGCTCGTAGGCGAAGCCTTCGAGCTCCCCGGCGAAGAGGCTCAGCTTGTTGACGAAGAGGTTGTAGGCGATCACCGCGGGGATTGCGACCGCGAGGCCGGCCACCGTGGTGATCAGCGCCTCCGCGACGCCCGGCGCCACGGCGGAGATGTTGCCGGAGCCCTTCGAGGCGATCCCGATAAAGGCGTCCATCACGCCGAGGACGGTGCCGAGCAGGCCGAGCAGCGGGCCCACGGACCCGATGGTGGCCAGCCAGGGGATGAACTTCGCCATGAGGTCCCGCTCCGCGGACACCTCTTTCCCCAGCACCATCTTGAGCGCCTCGAGCTGGGTCATGCTCAGGGTGCCGGGCGCGGGCGCCTGCCCCTGGTCCCGCAGGGAGTCAGGGCGGAGTTCCGAGAGGAAGCTGAGGCCCTCGCGGAAGATGCGGTTGAACGGCGAGGGGGGGAGCTTCATGACCGCATGGTAGGCGTCCTTGAGCCGGGTGGTCCGTTCCAGCTCGCCGAAGAACCGACTGGCCTGGCGCCGCACCCGGCGGAACTGCCACCACTTGATCACGATCACGAACCAGGAGATGACCGAGAACACGAGGGTAATGCCGAGGACGATCTTGGTCTCGGGGCTCGAGAGCCTGACGAGATCCCACGAGGAGGAAGGCAGCGCGGTACCGGCCTGAAGCATCAGCAGCACCATCCAGAGGTAAGGTCAGAAAGTTTCCGGGCCCCGGTCCGGTGGCGGCGGAGCACGGGCTCCACGTTCACCGGTCCAGGGCCCGGGAAGGATAGGCGGGGTGCCCCCGCCTCAGGAAGGCAGCTTGGCGACCTGTCGCGCTTCGGTGCCGGCGGGAATGTCCGGCTGGGTGACCGTGACCACCAGCGCCGTCGCGGTCCGCTCGCCGACATGCACCACCTGCACCGTCGCCATGAGGTCGTCGGTGACCGTGGCCATCTCGGCCCGCTCGCGCACCCGCTGGTGCAACTCGAACACGTCGCCGATCGCGACGCCGTCGCGGCGGCCCCGGTCGAGGAACACCACATCCTGGGGCCCGGTCAGCGGCTGCCGGTCGCGGTGCCCCAGCAGCCGGGCGCGGACGCCATCGGAAATCGGCACCGGGCGGACGTTCCCCGGATCCCGGAACTGCTCGGCCGGGAGGAGCACCTGCTTGTCCCGCACCGGGGCGTAGGTCGCGATGACTTCGGCGACATTCTCCGGCCGGCTTACATCCACCACCTTGAGCAGGCCCGTGGGGACCACGATCTCGCCGTAGCCGCGGATTTCCTGCCGCACCAGCGCGACGAGAAGGGTATCGCCCACCTGGTAGCGGCCTCCCGGCGGCGGGAGAATGCCGACCCGGGCATGCATCTGCGCCGTGGTGCGGGTCGAGACTTCGTCAATCTGCAGCGGCGTGGTCGTGCCGAGGACCTGGCCGAAGGGCAGCCGCTCCTCCTCCGTCAGGAACCCGGCGCTGTAGAACTCGGTGCGGCGAATGGGTCGGAAGTGCCGCTCCAGCGAGAGCTCGAGGCTCGGCCCCACCTGGGCCAGCCGGCGCCGGTCGCCCACCAGCGGCGTCAGGTCCACGCTGTCCCGGTTGTCCCACTCGGCGTCCGCACCGAGGTCTCCGACCTGGGGCTCGGCCAGTCCATCATCCGCGGCGGCCGGTTCATCCCCGGGCATCGCGTCGGCCGGCGCCTCGACTGGGGTCTCGTCCGCGACGGGCGCGGGGGTGTCTCCCGGCGGGACGGCGGCGATATCCGCGCCCGGAGCCAGCCGGAGCACCTCGTTGGGGTAGATCCAGTGCGGATCTTCCACGACGTTGGTATTGAGGCGGTAGATCTCGGGCCAGAGGAACGGATCCCCGAGGTACTGTCGCGCCAGATCCCAGAGGGTGTCCCCCGGGCGAACCGTGTGCGTCTCAGGCCGGGCCTGGGCTCCGGCGGCGACCGGCAGAGCGAGCGCCGCGAGCACCGCCGCCAGGCGGATCCGAGCGGAAATGGACATCACGCTACCCTCAAGGGTGGGAGTCGAGATAAGCCAATATATGACATAGGCCTCCGACGCGCCACTCAGAGACTAGGTGAGGGGGGACGGGGTAAGTCCAAGCTGGCAATACATTTGGGCAGGTGACATACCTCACACCCCATCGGCGGGCCCTACCCGCCCGGAGCTGTGAAGCTCCCCAACCCGAGAACGGCAGCCGCCAGCCCACCGAAGCGGACTGGCGGCAGCGACCTGTCAGAGCCGTGCGGCGGCTCAGAATGGGAGGTCGTCGTCCTCGCTGTCGAGCGCCTCGGGGAAGTCCTCGAACCCTTCCTTGCCGTCCTTCCCCTCCTTCTTGGCCGGGGCCGCGGAGCTGACGGCAGCCTTGGCGGGGGAGAAGCCCCCCTCGCCGCCGGCCCCACCGCCCTTGCCGGACAGCATGATGATCTCGCTGGCGATGACCTCGGTGGTATAGCGCGTCTGCCCGTCCTTGTCCTGCCAGGACCGGTACTCGATGCGCCCCTCGACGTAGAGCTTGTCGCCCTTCTTGACGTACTTCTCGACCACGTCGGCGAGGCCGGTGCCACTGCCCTTACTGTTGTTCCACGCGACGATCCGGTGCCACTCGGTCTTTTCCTGCTTGTCCCCGCCCTGGCCGCTCCACTGGCGGCTGGTGGCGAGGCTGAAGTTGGCGACGCGACCTCCGCCGCTGGTGCTGCGCACTTCGGGATCCTGGCCGAGGTTGCCGATCAGGATCACCTTGTTGAGGCTGCGACTCACGGGAACCTCCACTGCTGGGGGGACGAACTTGCTGGGCGGACGATCCCGACGATAGCGCCGGCCTGCCGCCGCCAATTACCCGAAATGTAGCCACGCAGGTCCGGAATCACGCGCTCCCCGGCAGCGCGAGCCGGAGCACGATGGCATCCTCGACCGGATTCCGGTAGTACCCGGCCCGGCGGCCAACAGCCTCGAATCCCTGCCGCCGGTACAGCAGCTGCGCCGCCTCATTGCCTTGCCGGACCTCGAGGTGCACCTGGTGCACCCCCCGTCCGCGCAGCGCTTCGAGCCCCGCCTCCAGCAGCCGGCGGCCCAGCCCTTCCCGGCGGTGTTCGGGCGCCACCGCCAGGTTCATGATTTCGCCCTCACCGACCACCGCGCGGGCCACGAGGTATCCGCCGATCTCCCGGTCCCGTTCTGCCACGAGGCCGATGCCGAGGGGAAAGGCGAAGACCTCCTCGAAGGCGGTCACGCTCCAGGGATCGCCGAAGCAGCGCCGCTCCAGCGGGGCGATCCGGGCGGCGTCAGCGACCCGCGCGGGACGGATCAGCCAGCGATCGGCCATGCTTGAGCTCCCACTGGACCTGCGCCTCGGCCGGGCGGCCATATTCGGGCTCCCAGCGGGCGGGATCCGCAACCCGCGTCACCCCACCGGCCTTGCCCACCAATCCGATCAGTGCCGCCGCATCGGGCCAGGTCGGCTGGCCGCCAAGGGTAGGCGCCGCCGGTCCCACAATAAGCCCGGGATGTGGCACCCGGAGTGTGATCTCCTCCGGCCGGAGCACGCTCGGGGGCAACACCACCTCCACGGCGCCGGGGCCCACCCGGTAGGCGGCGGCGAAGAGCTCGCCCCGGAGCGCATTGCTCAGCGCGAGGACCACCTGGTCCGGCCCGGCCCCCGCCCCGGCGGCACAGACCAGGAGGGAGGGAGCGACCCAGAGCGGCATCGGCCGGGCGCGGACCAGCGCCTTGGCCACGGCGGCACTCACCCGAAGCCCGGTGAAGCTCCCCGGCCCGTCGGCGAGGACGATTCCCTCGAGCGCCCCGTAGTTTGCGGCGGCGGCGGCGAGGCAGCGCTCGATGGCGGGCAGGAGTTCCGCCGCGTGCCGCCGGGCCCCCACGACCTCCGCCCGGGCGAGGATCACCCCCGGCGCGCCGAGCACCACCTGCGCCCGGTCCGTGGCGGTGTCCAGTGCCAGCCACATCAGCCCAGCACCTCGAGCCCGCGCCGATCGGGATCGGGGAGGTGAGTCAGGCGGACACGGTGCGACGGCGGCGGCAGCCACGCCCCCGCCCGTTCGGGCCACTCGACGATGACGGCATCCCCCTCGGCGAGGAGCCCCTCCCAGTCGAGGTCCGCGGCCTCGTCCGGGGTGCGGAGCCGGTAGCAGTCGAGGTGAAAGACCGGTCCGCGGCGCCCGGCGTAGCGGTGCACCAGGGCGTAGGTGGGACTGGTGGCCGGCTCCAGGACGCCGAGGCCACGGCTCACCGCCTGCGCAAAGGTGGTCTTGCCGGCGCCGAGCTCACCTTCGAGTGTGAGCAGGGCGCCGGGTTCAAGCTCCCGGCCGAGCGCCTCGCCGGCGGCAATGAGTTCGGCCTCGGTGAGCGGTCGGACCATCTAGGCGCGCTTCCGCGCCGCCCCGGTGCCGCGTCCGACATCGGGCGCATCGAGGGCGCGGAGCTCGTTGACCTGGTCGCGCAACATGGCGGCAACCTCGAACTCGAGGTTGGCGGCGGCTTCCTTCATCTGCCGCTCCAGGGCCGCGATGGTCTGGGCCCGTTTGGCGGGATCGCGGAAGTCGAGGGCGACCAGCCGCTCCTCGGACGGCTTCTCCGGCTTTTCGGTACGGGCATCGGCCACGCGGGTCGTCAGCCGGACCTGCTCCATGGACTTGATGATGGAGCGCGGGGTGATGCCGTGCTCGCGGTTGTGCGCCAGCTGGCGCTCCCGCCGGCGCCCCATCTCCGCGAGCGCCCGCTCCATGGAACCGGTCATCCGGTCGGCGTAGAGGATGGCCCGGCCGTTGACGTGCCGGGCGGCGCGGCCGACCGTCTGGATCAGGGACCGATCCGACCGGAGGAATCCCTCCTGGTCCGCGTCGAGGATGGCAACCAGCGAGACCTCCGGCAGGTCCAGGCCCTCCCGGAGCAGGTTGATCCCCACCAGGACGTCGAACTCCCCCAGCCGGAGGCCGCGCAGGATCTCCATCCGTTCGATGGCGTCGATGTCGGAATGGAGGTACCGGACCCGGACCCCGGTCTGCTGCAGGTAGTCGGTGAGGTCCTCCGCCATGCGCTTGGTAAGCGTGGTGACCAGCACCCGCTCCCGCAGCTTGACCCGTTCCCGGATCTCGCCCAGGAGATCGTCCACCTGGCCCTTGACCGGCCGGATCTCGACCGTCGGGTCCACCAGGCCGGTCGGGCGGATGATCTGCTCCACCACCCGGCCACCGGTGAGATTGAGCTCGAGCTCCCCGGGCGTGGCCGAGACCGCGATCATCTGCGGCACGATGGCCATGAACTCATCGAAGTGCAGCGGCCGGTTGTCGAGTGCCGACGGCAGCCGGAATCCGTACTCGACCAGGGTGGTCTTGCGGGCCCGGTCGCCGTTGAACATCCCGCCGATCTGCGGCAAGGTCACGTGGGACTCGTCCGCCACCACCAGGAATTCCGCCGGGAAGTAGTCCAGCAGGCAGGCGGGGCGCTCGCCGGCCTGCCGGCCGGAGATGGGCCGGGAGTAGTTCTCGATGCCGGCGCAGGTCCCGACCTCGAGCATCATCTCGATGTCGTAGTTGGTGCGGGACTCGAGCCGCTGGGCCTCCAGCAGCTTGCCGGCCTGCCGCAGCTCCGCCAGCCGCCCGGTCAGCTCCGCCCGGATGACCTTCACCGCCCGCTCGATCGTGGGCCGCTGGGTGACGAAATGCTTGGCCGGATAGATGGCGCACCGCTCCAGGGCGGCGATCACCCGCCCGGTGAGCGGATCGATCCGCGCGATCCGTTCCACCGCGTCGCCCCAGAACTCCACCCGCAGCGCCTGTTCGGCGTAGGCCGGAAAGATCTCGACGGTGTCCCCGCGCACCCGGAAGGTGCCCTGCTCGAAGGACACATCATTCCGCGCGTACTGGATCCGCACCAGGTCCTCGAGCAGCGCGTCCCGGCCCTTCTCCTCGCCCACGTGGGCCGTCACCAGCATCCGGCGGTACTCCACCGGGTCTCCCAGGCCGTAGATCGCGCTCACCGTGGCGACGATGACGACGTCCTCCCGCTCCATCAGGCTCGAAGTGGCCCGCAGCCGGAGGCTCTCGATATCGGCATTGATGGACGCGTCCTTCTCGATGTAGACGTCGGTCGAGGGGACGTACGCCTCCGGCTGGTAGTAATCGTAGTAGGAGACGAAGTACTCGACCGCGTTCGCGGGCAGGAACTGGCGCAGTTCGCCGTAGAGCTGTGCCGCGAGGGTCTTGTTGTGGGAGAGCACCAGCGTGGGCTTGCCGTACTTGGCGATGACGTGGGCCAGGGTCATCGTCTTGCCCGATCCCGTCACGCCGAGCAGGGTCTGGTAGCGATCCCCCCGGATCAGGCCCTCGGTCAGCTCCCCGATGGCGCGGGGCTGGTCCCCGGCGGGCTCGAAGGGGGCGACGACCTCAAAGGCTGGGCTCGACATGGGACCCAATATACCAGCTACGGTGTTTATTCGGGAGAGGCGGAGTTCAGCCGGCGGCGAGGGTCAGGAGGCGCTTCCATTGCTCGGCGGTCACGGGCATGACGGACAGCCGGCTCATGCGGACCAGGGGCAGGTCGGCCAGGGCGGGATCGGCCTTGATCGCGGCCAGGGTCAGCGCCTTCGGCAGCCTCGCGTCCGGGACCACGTCGACCACGACCAGTTTGGGATCGTCGTGGGCGGGATCGGGATAGGCGGCTCGGCCGATCCGGGCCTGCCCGACCACCGCCTTCTCCGCCCCGGAATGGTAGATGAGCACCCGGTCGCCCGCCTTCATCTGCCGGAGGTAGGTGAGGGCCAGATTGTTGCGGACGCCGTCCCAGACCGCGGAGCCCTCCTTGAGGAGGCGGTCGAACGAGTAGGTCGAGGGCTCGGTCTTGAGCAGCCAGTGCGCGGGCATGGGCGGGGGAAGGTACGGTGGGCCGGGGGGGCGTCAACCGGGCCAATGTAACGGGGAGGCGCGACCTCAGGCTCCGGCGGGAGTTGGCGCGTCGCGCCGCTCCACGTCGTTGATTCCCTTCACCTTGCGGATCGCCTTGATGACCTTGGCGAGGTGGGCCCGGCTCTCCACCTCCACCACGATCGTGCTGAACACCGTACCGTCCTTGGTGGTGAGCTCGGCGGCCTTCACGTTGGTGCCGCTCTGGCTGATGGCCTGCATGACGTCGGCGTAGAGCCCGCGGCGGTCGTCCCCGCTGACCGCGAGCCGCACCGCGAAGGCCTCGCCCTTGGTCTCCTGCCAGTCGATCTCCACCCGCCGCCCTTCCCCGGCGAGGTTGAGCAGGTTGGGGCAGTCGGCGCGATGGATCGAGATGCCGCGGCCCTGGCTCACATACCCGACCACCTGGTCGCCGGGGACCGGCTGGCAGCACTGGGCATACCGGACCATGAGGCCCGAGAGACCCTGGATGCGGATCCCCGAGCCCAGCCGGATGCGGTCGATCACCCGGCCGATGACCCCCGGCTTCTGGTCCTGGAGTTCGTCGGCGGAGACATCCGGATACACGGCGCGCAACACCTGCACGATGGTGATATCCCCGCGGCCCAGGCCGATCTCGACCTGGCGCCCGTCGCTGACGCCGAGGGACTCCGCCGCCCGCTCCAGCTGGGCATCCTCCGGCACCGCCAGCCGCCGGCGCTTGCACTCCCGGATGAGCAGCTCCTTGCCGAGCGCCTGGGCCTCCTGGTCCTCCTGGTGGCGGATCCAGGCCTTGATCTTGTGCCGCGCCCGCGCCGTCTTGACGTGCGCCAGCCAGTCGCGGCTGGGCCGGGGGGCGGCGCCGGTGAAGACCTCCACCGTGTCCCCGTTCTTGAGCTCGCGGTGCAGTGGCGCGATCCGGCCGTTCACCTTGGCGCCCTGGCAGCGGAGCCCGACATCGGTGTGGACCAGGAAGGCGAAGTCGATCGGGGTGGCGCCCTTGGGGAGCTGCTTCACGTCCCCCTTGGGAGTGAACACGAAGATCTCGTCCTGGTACAGGTCCACCTTGAGGAACTCGAGAAACTCCTCCGGACTGTGGGTGTCCTGCTGCAGCTCCAGCAGCTGGCGGAACCAGGCGAAGTGGTGGTCCATCTCGCCGCGCTTGGGGTCGGTCTTGTAGAGCCAGTGGGCCGCGATGCCGTACTCGGCGGTGCGGTGCATCTCCTGCGTGCGGATCTGGACCTCGAAGAGGTGCCCCCCCGGCCCGAAGATCGTGGTATGCAGCGACTGGTACGCGTTCGACTTGGGGCTCGCGATGTAGTCCTTGATGCGCTCCTGCAGCGGGGTCCAGTTGTGATGGATGATCCCGAGCACGTGGTAGCACTCCTGCACCGACTTGACGATGACCCGGACCGCCATGAGGTCGTAGATCTCGTCGAACGGCTTGTTGCGCTTTTTCATCTTCTGGTAGATGGACCAGAGGTGCTTGGGCCGCCCGGTCACCTCGTACCAGGAGAGGCCCGCGGTCTTGAGTTCGTGCTCCAGGGGGACCTGGAGCTTGTGGATCATCTGTTCCCGCTCCGCCCGGCGCGCCATCACCTGGGCCACCAGGGCGCGGTAGTCGTCGGCCTCCAGGAACTTGAAGGCCAGGTCCTCCAGCTCCGCCTTGATCCCCGCCATGCCGAACCGGTGCGCCAGCGGGGCGTAGATCTCCCGGGTTTCGGTGGCGATGCGGGCCCGCTTCTCGGGCGCCAGCGGGTCCAGGGTCCGCATGTTGTGCAGCCGGTCGGCCAGCTTGATGATGATGACCCGCGCGTCCTTGGCGATCGACAGCAGCAGCTTGCGGTAGTTCTCCACCTGCTGTTCCGCCGTGGAGCGGAAGGTGAGGCTCGCGATCTTGGTGAGCCCGTCCACGATCGTCGCGGTCTCGGGCCCGAACTCGCGGGCGATATCCTCGGTGCGGATATCCGAGTCCTCGACCACGTCGTGCAGCAGCGCCGCGACGATGGACGTGGTATCCAGCTGCTGCTCCACCAGGGTCCGGGCCACCGCGATCGAATGCTGGATGAAGTCCTCGCCCGACACCCGCTTCTGCCCCCGGTGGGCCGACGCGCTGAACCGGAGGGCGCGGTCGATCTGGTCGAGATCCAGCCGGTCGGCGTGGCGCTCGAGCAGGGCGCGGAAATCCGGGGCGATATCGGGCAGCGTACCGGTCATGTCCGTCCGAACGAAAAAGGCCCGGCGCCCGCCGGGGTGGCGGCGGCCGGGGATCCATGCAGCGTCTGGTATCTAATTCCACACGGCGGGTGGGGTTTGGCAAGAGGGGAGCCCGGATCCCAGCCAGCGTCAGAGGAGCCCGGCCGCCACGAAACTCAGGAATCGGTCCCCGGCCACGATCACGTGATCATAGACGGGAAGATCCAGCAGCCGGCCCGCCTCCACCAGCTGGCGCGTGGCCGCCCGATCCTCCGGCGAGGGGGTGGGGTCCCCGCTCGGGTGGTTGTGCGCCAGGATGATCCCCGCCGCGGCCTCGGCGATCGCGGCGCGGAACACCTCCCGGGGGTGGACCAGGGCGCTGTTGAGCAGCCCCCGGCTCACCAGCACATCCCGGCGTACCCGGCTCTGGCTGTCCAGCGCCAGGACGTGGAACTCCTCGACCGGCAGGTCCCGGAGCCGGGGGCCGAGCAGGGCCGCCACGTCGGCGGGGTCACGGATCCGTGGGTGCGTCGGGCGGCGTTCCTCCACCAGCCGCGCCGCGAGTTCGAGCGCGGCCAGCAACCGGGCCCCCTTGGCGGGCCCCACCCCGCGGGAGCGGAGCAGTTCGGCCGGGGGCCGGCTCCGAAGTTCCCGTAGCGACCCGCCGGCCCGCTCCAGCAGGCCGGCCGCGACCTCCTGTGCCCCCTGCTCGGTGGCTCCCGTGCCCAGGAGGACCGCCAGCAGCTCCTGAGTGGACAGGGCCGGCGGCCCAAGGGACCAGAGCCGCTCGCGGGGGCGATCGGCGGCGGGTGCCGGGGCAAGGGAAACGGCCATTGGTACAGGGTAGCGCCCCCACCCGGATGCGGTGGCACATTCCGCCGCAGGGCGGCGCAGATGCGGGCAGGAATGCACGAGGGGCCCGGCCATCGGCCGGGCCCCTCGCGTCAAGCGGGCGAACCTACTTCCCGATCCCGTGACATTTCTTGTACTTCTTGCCCGAGCCGCAGGGACAGGGGTCGTTGCGCCCCACCTCCGGCAGCGCCCCGACCGTCGCGCCGCCCGCAAGCGGCCCGCGGTTGGTGGTCAGCGGCGGAGGAGGCGGCAGCCGCGGGCCCACCGGTGCCGGCGCCGCGGGAATGGAACGGGCGTCCGGGGCAAAGAGGTCGTCCGCCCCGGTGGCGGGCTCCGTGCGACGGGACGGCGGGGGTGGCGGCGCGGGCGCCTGGGGCCGGGGCGGTTCGGCGGTCACCTGGATCTTGAGGAACCGCTCGGTGAAGCTGGCGTGCACGTCCCGCATGAGGTCCTCGAACATCTCGAAGGCCTCTTTCTTGTACTCCACCAGCGGGTCCCGCTGCCCGTAGGCGCGGTACTGGATCGCGTTCCGCAGCTGGTCCAGGTCGTAGAGGTGGTCCTTCCACTTCTCGTCCAGGACGGTGAGCATGACGGTGGACAGCACCTGGCTGTCCACGTCGGTGGCGCCGAGCTGCTTTCCGAAGTCCACCAGGTACTCGAGCTTCCGCCGGAGGGCGTCGTGCCCCGCGGCGCGGACGGCGGCGAGGATCTTGTCCTGGGTCGGCGTGAGCGCGGGGGCGGCCACGTCGTCGGCCTGCACCAGGAACTGCTGCAGCAGGGCGGAGCGCAGCCCCTCGCGATCGTAGTCCTCGGGCTTGTCCGCGTCGGCCAGCATCAGGGTGGCGACCCGCTCCACCGCCTGATCGACCATCCGCGTGGCCTCGGCCTTGAGCTGCTCGCCCCGTTCGAGGGCGAAGAGCCGCAGGCTGTAGACGACTTCGCGCTGCTGGTTCATGACGTCGTCGTACTCGAGCAGCCGCTTCCGGGCCTGGAAGTTCTGCAGTTCAACCCGCTTCTGGGCCTGGCTGATGGCGCCGGTCACCCAGGGGTGGGAGATGACCTCGCCCTCCTCCGCCCCGCCCTTGTCCATCCAGCGGGCGATCCGGTCGGTGCCGAACAGCCGCATCAGGTCATCTTCCAGCGACAGGAAGAAGAGCGACCGGCCGGGGTCGCCCTGGCGGCCGGCACGGCCCCGGAGCTGCCGGTCGATGCGGCGGGACTCATGCCGCTCGGTGCCGACGATCTGCAGCCCGTCGGTGTCCACCTCGCGGGGCACGTCCGCGCCGAGTTTGATGTCGGTGCCGCGGCCGGCCATGTTGGTCGCGATGGTGATCGAGGCCCGCTGCCCCGCCCCCGCGACGATCTCGGCTTCCCGCTGGTGGTACTTCGCGTTCAGCACCTCGTGCTTGAGGCCGCGCCGCTTGAGCTGCCGGGAGAGCGTCTCGGAGACCTCCACCGTGACCGTGCCGATCAGCACCGGCAGCCCCAGCGCGTGGATCCGCTCCACTTCGTCGGCGATGGCGTTGTACTTCTCGCGCCGGGTCTTGTAGATCCGGTCTTCCTCGTCGGCCCGGCGGATGGGCCGGTTGGTCGGAATGACCGAGACATCGAGCCCGTAGATCGTGAAGAACTCCTGCTCCTCGGTCTCGGCGGTGCCGGTCATGCCCGCGAGCTTGTCATACATCCGGAAGTAGTTCTGGATGGTGATCGTGGCGAGGGTCTGGGTCTCGCCCTTCACCTGCACCGCCTCCTTGGCCTCCACCGCCTGGTGCAGCCCGTCCGCCCAGCGCCGCCCCGGCATGACCCGGCCGGTGAACTCGTCCACGATCACCACCTGGCCGTCCTGCACCAGGTAGTCCACTTCCTTCTCGTACAGCGCGTGGGCCTGCAGCAGCTTGTGGATGATGTGGAGCTTCTCGCTCTTCAGGGCGTACTCGGCCTCGACCTCCCGCCGGCGCAGCACCCGCTCGTCGGCGGTGAGTCCCGGATCGCGGTCGATGCTGTGCACCAGCTCGGAGATGTCCGGCACCAGGAAGAGCCCGGGGTCGTTGGGCGACATGGCCACGGCGCCCTGGTCGGTGAGGTGCACCGAGTGGCCCTTCTCGTCCAGCACGAAGTACAGCGCCTCCTCCAGCTGGCGCATCGACTGCTGCCGCATGGGGAGCTTGCGGTCGGCGATGTGATCCAGCTCCACCCGCTGCACCGCGCTCTTCACCCCCGACTCGTTCAGCATCTTGAGCAGCCGCTTGCTCTTGGGCATCCCCAGCCGGGCGATGTAGAGCTTCTTCGCCGCCTCGGGCACGAGCTTGGGATCGGCCAGCATCGGCTCGGCTTCCGTCAGCAGCGTATTCACCACCGCGGTCTGGCGCCGTACCAGCTCCACCGCCTGGCGGTTGAACTGGGCGTACTTGTCGTCCTTCTCGTTCCCCACCGGGCCGGAGATGATCAGCGGGGTGCGCGCCTCGTCGATCAGGATCGAGTCGATCTCGTCCACGATGGCGAAGGCGTGCACCCCCTGCACCCGCTGGTCCAGCGAGAACACCATGTTGTCGCGCAGGTAGTCGAACCCGAACTCATTGTTGGTGCCGTAGGTGATGTCCGCCTGGTACGCGGCGCGGCGCTGGGGGCTGGAGGGCTCGGTGTCATCCAGGCAGGCCACCGAGAGGCCGAGCCAGGTGTAGACGTGGCCCATCCACTGGGAGTCGCGGCGGGCCAGGTAGTCGTTGACGGTGACGAGGTGCGCGCCCCGGCCGGTCAGGGCGTTGAGGTAGAGCGGCAGGGTCGCGACCAGGGTCTTGCCCTCGCCGGTGGCCATCTCCGCGATCTTGCCCTGATGCAGCACGATCCCGCCGATGAGCTGGACGTCGTAGGGCACCATGTCCCAGGTCAGCTCGCGGCCGGTCACCATGACCTTGGTGCCGACGAGGCGACGGCAGGTCTCGCGGACGGTGGCGAAGGCCTCGGGAAGGAGGTCGTTCAGCGCCGTGGCGAGGGCCCGCTTGTAGTTGGCCTCGAGTTCGTGGTAGCGGTCTTCGAGCTTGTCCCGTTCGGCGGGGTCGGCGCAGTCATGCTTGGCCTGACGGACCTGGTCCAGCTCGGTCTTGATCGCGGCCGTGCGCTCGGCCAGCAGGGCCCGGAACTTCGGAGTCTGGGCCTTGAGCTGCTCGTCGGAGTAGTCCTTGAGCGCGTCCTCGTGGCGCAGGATGGCGTCCACGATGGGCTGGATTTTCTTGACTTCGCGGTCGAACCGGGTCCCGAAGACCTTCGTGAGCAGACTCTTAAGCATCCGCCAAATATAACCCGCTCGCGGCGATGAACCCCGCCACGGGGTCCGGGACCCAGTAGCGGACGGGCCGGCCCGCCGCCACCCGGGCCCGGACCTCCGTGGCGGAGATTTCGATGCCCGGGACCGGGACCACCTGACACGGCCAGGGGAGGGCGGGCACCTCCGCGCCGGGACGGGCGCAGACCACCAGCGTCGCCAGGCTGGCGAGGGCTTCGGCCCGGTGCCACTGGGGGAGGTCGCGGGCGGCGTCGGCCCCCACCAGCAGAGCGAAGGACTCCCCCGGCTCCCGCTCCCGGAGCGCCTCGAGGGTATCCACCGTGTAGCTGGGGCCGGGACGATCGAGCTCCAGCCGCTCCAGGGCGAAGTGCGGTTCACCGGCGATGGCCAGGGCCACCATCCGGGCCCGTGCCTCCGGGGGCGCCGCGTGCCGGCCGGCCTTGAACGGCTGGGCCCGCGCCGGGACGAAGCGGAGCTGGCTCAGGCCAAGGGCCTCGACGACGGCCTGGGCCACGAGGAGGTGGCCATGATGGATGGGGTCGAACGAGCCGCCGAAGAGGCCGATCATCGCAGGGGGAACGCCAAGGCGGGCCTTGGCGGCACCATCAGGGCGCCGCCGCCGAATCCCGGGGGGCCGGGCAGGCGGCCTCGAGGCCCGGCGTCGTGGGGTGGAAACGACGGATGTAGCCGCAGGTCTCGCGGCGGTCTTCGGCGTACCCGAGGGAGCGGTAGGCGTCCACCAGCCGCAGGAGGGCGGTCGGCGTCACCGACGCCCGGGGGTAGGTGGCGGCGATGTCCTTGAGGTAGAGAATCGCCGAGTCGTAGGCCTTGAGCCGGAGGTAGTACTGCGCCGCCTTGTACTCCTTGACCGCGAACCATTCCTCGAGGTCCGCGATGCGCATCCGGGCCCGCGCGGCCGGCGGGGCATCCGGGTAGCGATTGAGCAGCTCCTGGTAGGTCGCCTTGGCGGTCTGGGCGTAGCTGTCGTCGAGTTCGGGGCGCCGCCACAGATCGGCGTAGGCATCGCCGGCGCGCAGCAGCGCCTCGGCCGCGAGAGGCGAGGTGGGGAAGTCATCCGACACCTTGCGGAACTGCCGGGCGGCCTGGAGCTGGTTCCGGGAGCCGAAGTACGACTCCGCCAGGTAGAAGTTGGCGGCGATGGCCAGGCTGTCCCCCGCGGGAACCTCGAGCGTCACCCGCTCGAACAGCGTCGCCGCCTTGGACCAGCTTCCCTTGCGGTATTCGCGCATGGCCTTGAACCAGAGCGTGTCCACCTGGGCGCGGGCGAGGCCCTCCGCCGTCGGGGTCACGGCGCCGGGTCCGCCGCCGCCGCCACAGGCGGCCAGCAGGAGGAGGGCGAGGGGCGCGGTCTGACGGAGGCGACGGAGCAGCAGGGTCATCGGGCTCTTCACTGGGAATCGGCCGGGGGCGATGGCGCCCCCAGCCGGGCCAGGCGGGCTTCCGCCATGGCAATGATCGAATCGCTGGCGCCGGCGCGCATCGCATCCTGGTATGCGATGGCGCCGCCGAGAATGTCACCCTGGGCCACCCGGGCATCGCCGATGCCGAGCAGGGCCACCCGGCCCCGATCGGTGGTCGAATCTACCGCCGCGACCCGCTGAAACCACTGGGCGGCCAGGATCGGCTCGCCGACCAGGAGCGCCTCCTGGCCCAGCTGCAGGCCGCAGACCCCGACGCCCTGGGAGGCGCGCTCCCGGACCCCGGGATCCCGGGAGCGGCGCAGCGCCGCGAGGAAGACATCCGCCGCGTCGGCGCAGGCGGTGGTCTGCTGCAGGGCGCCGGCGTACATGATCAGCATCTGGTCCACGGTCGAGGCGTCGCCGGCGGCCGCCAGCGCGAGCGGCCCGATGCCCGCCGCCTCGGTGGGCTCGAGCTGCCCGCCCCGCACCAGGAGGACCGTCTGCTGCGCGCTCACCCGCTCCGGCTCGAGGCGGCGGAGCGCCTCGACCGCCTCACGCAGCAGGGCGGGATTCTGCTCCCGCTCCGCGGCACGGGTCACCTGCTCCAGCCCGCGCGCCGCCTCGGTGGCCCGGGTGGGATCGGCGGCCGCGAGGCGGGAGTATGCCTCCACGGCTTCCCGGGAGTCGCCCGACTTGTACGCCGCCGCGCCCAGCTTGGCCCAGACCCGGGCGTTGTCATCCCGCCGGGCGGCGGCGCGGTACTCCTCCAGCGCCGTCCCGTACTCCCCCAGGGCGTAGGCGCCATCGCCCAGGCGCTCATGATTGGCGGCGGATCCGGTGCAGCCCAGCAGGAAGACGAACGAGACGGCCCAGCGATTCACTCGGCGGCCCGTTCCAGCATGGCGAGGTAGGCCTCCACCCGGGCGTTCTTGGGCCGGGCGAGGAGGCAGTCGTGCCAGACCTGCTGTGCCCCGGCGATATCGCCGGAGAGGTAGCGGGCCAGCCCGAGGGAGGCGAGGGCGTCCACGAAGTTGGGCCGGTCCGCGACGACCCGCTCCAGCTCCTCCCGGGCGGAGAGGGCGTCGCCCGCCTCGAGGAGGGCGCGGGCCAGCTTGTAGCGGATGTCGGCGAAGTTGGGGCCCAGCGCCACCGCGGCCCGGTACTGCTCGATGGCCTGGGGCAGCGCCCCCGATTCGGCGTACGCGGCGGCCAGCAGGGCGTGGTGATTGGCGAGGTTGGCCGCGACGTGCGCGGGGAAGCCGGAGGGCAGCTTCTCGTTGTGCGCCGCGGCGGTGCGGAACGCTTCCTCGGCCTCGACGGTCCGGCCCAGGTCGTTGAGCAGGATGCCGCGGTGGATGTACGCCTCGATGTAGCGCGGGTTCTGCTCCAGCGCCTTGCCGAAGTGCTCCAGCGCCCGCTGGGGCTGCCCCAGCATGGCGTAGCTGAGCCCCAGCAGGTGGTGGCAGTCGGCGAAGGTGCGGCCGGCGTCGATGAGTTCCTGGAGCAGGTGGATCGCGCCGTAGTAGTCCTGCAGCGCGAAACGCTCCCGGGCCTGATTGATCAGCGGTTCGTCACTGACGCGCATGGGTCTCCCGGAACCAGGCGACGAAACGTCGGATGCCTTCAGGGAATGAGGTGGCGGGCCGGTACCCCAGCACCCGGCCCGACTTGGTGAGGTCGGCCGAGGTGAGGAGGACGTCGCCGGGCTGGCGCGGCGCCCGCTCGATCCGCGGCGTGACTCCCATGGCCTCGGCGATGGTGCCGATCATCCGGCGCAGCTCCACCGCCTCGTTGCCACCCAGGTTGAAGGCTTCGACGCCCGCCGGCGCGGTCCGGGTCCAGTCCACGGCGGAGAGGACCCCGGCCACGATGTCATCAATATAGGTGTAATCGCGCGCCTCGGTGCCCTCCCCGAACATCGTGATCGCCTCCCCCCGGGCCAGGCGCCCGGTGAACTTGTGGATGGCGAGGTCGGGGCGCTGGCGGGGCCCGTACACCGTGAAGAAGCGGAGCGCGGCCACCTGCAGGCCAAGATGCGGGGCCAGGGCCTCGAGCAGGAGCTCCCCCGCCCGCTTGGTCGCCGCGTAGGGGGAGATGGGGTGGATGGCGGGCGCATCCTCGCGGAAGGGGGCCGGGGTGTCGTCGCCATATACCGAGGAGGAGGAGCCGAAGACCACGCGGTGGACCCCGACCTGCCGCGCCGCGTCCACCAGTGACTGGGTGGCCAGGACATTGGCGCGCACGTAGCCCGCCGGATCCTCCAGCGAGGGACGCACCCCCGCCTTGGCCGCGAGGTGCACCAGCACCGTGTCGGCGGTGAGCAGCCGCGCCACCGCGGCGGTGTCCTGCAGGTCGAACTCGTGGAAGCGGAACCCGGGCCGGGCGCGGGCGGCAAGGAGGTTCCGCTCCTTGACCGCGCGGGCGTAGAAGGGATCGAAGTTGTCGACCCCGATCACCTCATCGCCGCGGGCGAGCAGCGCTTCCGCCAGGTGGGAGCCGATGAACCCCGCCGCGCCCGTCAGCAGGACGCGCGTCATTTGCCGAGCTGGCTCCTGAAGTAGGCGATCGTGTGCCGCAACCCTTCCTCCAGCTCCACCTTCGGTTCCCACCCGAGGAGGGTGCGGGCCTTGGTGATGTCGGGCCGGCGCACCTTGGGGTCGTCGGTCGGCAGCGGCCGCTGCTCGATCTTCGAGGCGGATCCGGTGAGCGCGAGCACCTTTTCCGCCAGCTGCCGGACGGTGAACTCGTTGGGGTTGCCGATATTGGTGGGTTCGGTGTGGTCGCTCATGAACAGGCGATAGATGCCGTCCACCTCGTCGGAGACGTAGCAGAAGGAGCGGGTCTGCTGGCCCTCCCCGTAGATCGTGAGCGGCTCCCCCTTGAGCGCCTGCACCACGAAGTTGGAGACCACCCGCCCGTCCCGGGCCCGCATCCGCGGGCCGTAGGTGTTGAAAATGCGGATGATCCGGGTATCGATCCCGTGGTAGCGGTGATAGGCCATGGTCATGGCTTCGGCGAAGCGCTTGGCCTCGTCGTAGACGCCCCGGGGGCCCACCGGGTTCACGTGGCCCCAGTAGGTCTCCGGCTGGGGATGCACCTGCGGGTCGCCATATACCTCGGACGTGGAGGCCAGGAAGAACCGGGCCCCCTTGGCCTTGGCGAGACCGAGGGCGTTGTGGGTGCCGAGCGAGCCCACCTTGAGGGTCTGGATGGGCAGCTCGAGATAGTCGATGGGGCTGGCCGGGGAGGCGAAGTGCAGCACCCCGTCCAGCGGGCCGTCCACCTGGATGAACCGGCTCACGTCGTGCAGCACGAACTGGAACCGGCGATTGCCGTCGAGGTGCGCGACATTCTCCCGGGCACCGGTGATCAGGTTGTCCATCCCGACGACGTCGTGCCCCTCGGCGAGGAAGCGGTCGGTGAGGTGCGAGCCGAGGAACCCGGCGGCGCCGGTAATGAGGACTCTCATGAGACCTTCCGGCCGATGCCGTGGTAGGTGAAGCCCAGCGCGCGCATGCGGGCGGGATCGTACAGGTTGCGGCCGTCCACCACCAGCGCCTGGCGCAGCAGCGACTTCACCCGGTCGAAGTCAGGGTTGCGGTACACCAGCCACTCCGTCACGATGGCGAGGGCATCGGCGCCGTGCACGGCGCTGTAGGGATCGGCGGCGTACATCACCCGGTCGCCGAAGACGGCGCGGGCGGTCTCCATGGCCTTGGGATCGTGGGCCTGGACCCGGGCCCCGGCCGCCAGCAGCCCCTCGATCAGCGGAATGGACGGGCTCTCCCGCATGTCGTCGGTCTCCGCCTTGAAGGCAAGCCCCCACACCGCCACCGTCCGGCCCTGGAGCTGCCCGCCAAAGCCGGCGCGGAGCTTCTCCAGCACCACCAGCTTCTGCCGATCGTTCACCCGCTCCACCGCCTCCAGCACGTCGAAGACCAGGCCGACCTCGCTCCCGGTCTTGATGAGCGCCTTCACGTCCTTGGGGAAGCAGCTCCCGCCGTAGCCGGGGCCGGGGAAGAGGAACGCCGACCCGATCCGCTTGTCGGTGCCGATCCCCTTGCGCACGCTGTTGACGTCGGCCCCGACCAGTTCGCAGAACATCGCCACCTGGTTCATGAAGGAGATCCGGGTGGCGAGCATCGCGTTGGCCGCGTACTTGGTGACTTCCGCGGAGGGGATGTCCATGAACAGGATCGGGTTGCCGGTGCGCACGAAGGGCTCGTACAGCTCCGCCATGATGTCCCGCGCCTCGTCGCGGTCCACCCCGACCACGATCCGGTCGGGCTTCATGAAGTCGTCGATCGCCGCGCCTTCCTTGAGGAACTCCGGGTTGGAGCAGACGTAGAACAGCCCCTTCGTCTCCCCCTGGACGGCGGCGCGCACCTTCTCGGCGGTGCCCACCGGCACGGTGGACTTGGTCACCACCACCTTGGGGCCGTTCAGGTGCTTGCCGATGGTCCGGGCCACCGAGAGGACGTGCTGCAGGTCAGCGGAGCCGTCCTCACCGGGGGGGGTGCCCACCGCGATGAACACCACCCGGGCCTGCTCCACGGCGTGGCCCACGTCGGTGGTGAAGCTGAGGCGGCCCTCCGCCTGGTTCCGGCGGACGAGGTCCTCGAGCCCCGGCTCGTAGATCGGGATGTCGTTCTGCCTGAGGCGCTCGATCTTGCGCAGGTCGATGTCCGCGCAGATGACCTCGTTGCCCGTCTCCGCCAGGCAGGCGCCGGTAACCAGTCCGACATACCCGCTGCCGACAACCGCGACTTTCATCCTGTCAACCTCCGCCCGCGAGAAGAGTCCGCTCCAGCCTCAGCGATAGAAACCGGTGACCGCCGCAACCACCGCATCCTGCTGCGCGTCGCTCAGTTCCGGGTAGATCGGCAGCGATACGACCGACCCCATGGCCGCCTCGGTGACGGGCAGGCTGCCCCGCCCGAAGCCGAGGTGCGCGAAACAGGGCTGCAGGTGCAGCGCGAGGGGGTAGTACACGGCGCAGCCGATGCCCTGCGCCTTGAGGTGCTCCACCAGCTGGTCCCGCCGTTCGGCACGCACCGTGTACTGGTGGAAGATGTGCTCGTTGGCCGGATCGGTCCGCGGCGGACAGACCGCCGCGAGGCCGGCGAACGCCTCGGTGTACCGCGCGGCGCGGGCCCGACGCGCGGCGCTCCAGCCCGCGAGGTACGGCAGCTTCGCGAGCAGCACCGCCGCCTGCAGCGTGTCGAGCCGGCTGTTGTAGCCGACCTCGTCATGATGGTACTGCTTGGCGCCGCCGTGCGTCCGGAGCCGCCGCAGGCGGGCGGCCACGGCGTCATCCTGTGCGACCATCATGCCGCCGTCGCCCCAGCAGCCGAGGTTCTTGCTGGGGAAGAAGGAAAAGGCGCCGATGGCTCCCAGCTCGCCGGCCACCCGCCAGGCGCCACCCACCTGGCGCCGGGCCCCGATGGCCTGCGCCGCGTCCTCGATGAGTGTCAGCCCGTGCCGCGCGGCGATGGCCAGCAGCGCGTCCATGTCCGCCATCTGGCCGAACAGGTGGACCACGATGAGGGCGCGAGTCCGCGGGGTGATGGCCGCCTCGACCGCGGCGGGGGAGAGGTTGAAGCTCCCCGGCTCGATGTCCACGAAGACCGGGGTGCCCCCGGCGTTGTGAATGGTGCCGGCCGTCGCGAAGAAGGTGAACGACGGGCAGATCACCTGGTCCCCCGGCGCGAGGTCCAGGGTGCGGAGCGCCAGCAGCAGCGCGTCCGTGCCGCTGGCGCAGGCGATGGCGTGCTTCGCGTGTGACAGCGCCGCGATCTCCCGCTCCAGCCGGCCCACTTCCTCGCCCATGATGAACTGCTGGCGCTCGACCACCCCCATGAGGAGCGGCAACACGTCGTCCTTGATCGCCTGGTACTGGGCGACGAGATCGAGCAGCGGGACGTTCACGGGTACTCCGGGATCGGTGGCGGCGCCGGATGCCGACGGGAGATCGTCGGCCAACGGACCGCCCGAGGCAGCAATATCAGGGCCAGAAAAGGCCCCGGAAGCTAGCCACCGACCCGGGGAGGGTCAATCATGCTAAGTGCGCCCTGGTCTTCACGATAGGTCGCGCCGCAGGCGCCGCAGGTGGCGGACTTGTCGCGCAGGTGCAACCGCTCCCCGCACTGGCACATCCACCCGACGCGGCGGGCGGGGACTCCGACCATCAGGGCAAAGGCGGGGACGTCGCTGGTGACCACGGCCCCGGCCCCGACGAAGGCGTAGGGGCCCAGGGTCACGCCGCAGACGATGGTGGCGTTGGCCCCGATCGAGCTGCCCTTCCCCACCAGGGTGAGGCGGTATTCGTGCTTCCGGGAGACATGGCTGCGCGGGTTGGTGACGTTGGTGAACACGCAGCTCGGGCCGCAGAAGACGTCGTCCTCGAGGGTGACCCCCTGGTAGATCGAGACGTTGTTCTGGACCTTGACGTTGTTGCCCAGCCGGGTGCCGGGCATCACCACCACGTTCTGCCCCAGGTTGCAGCCCTCGCCGATCACGGCGCCGGGCATCACGTGGCTGAAATGCCAGATCTTGGTGCCGGCGCCGATGACGGCGCCGGCATCAACGTAGCTCGACTCGTGGACGAAATAGTCTGCCATCGCGCGGGGGGCCTGGTTGGGTTCGCGCGAAAGATAGACGGCCCGCCCCCGGAGGCTACTGGGTGGAGAGCGGGAGGCGCAGCAGCGTGGGCCGGGGCCAGGCGGCCCCGGCGAGCGGCTGCCCGTCGTCGCCGTAGCTGGCCCAGGGGCTGTTGGCGACGTACACCAGCGCACCCCCCGCCAGCACGCCCAGGGTCGGTTCCGTGGCGAGCGGCAGGTGCCGGTCGAGGGCCTCCACCCCGACAAGGCGCTCCCCGGTCTGGTCGAGGGTCAGGAGCACCACCCGCGGCGGCGCGATCCCGTTCTGGATGCCGATCAGGCGCCGGGCATCCAGCCGGAGCAGTCCGTCGATGCCGAGGGTGGTACCGGCCACCGTGAGCGGCACGGACACGACCCGGCGGGTGCGGAGGTCTACCCGCAGCAGCCCGTGCGACCAGTCGGCGAGGTAGAGCGAGTGACCGTCCCCCGACAGCGCCAGGCCCTGAAGGCTCCGGAACAGCGGATCCCGCTCCACCAGCACCTCCGCGGTCCCGCTCAGGCCGCGGGCCCGGTACACCGCGGGATAGCGGCTGTCCGAGACGAAGACCGAGCCATCGGGAGCAATAGTCAGGTCGCCAAGGAGGTGGCCCCCCGCCACCGGCGGCAGGCCGACCCGCCCCCGCAGCTGCCCGGTCCCGAGGTCGAAGGCGAACAGCCCCGCCCGGCCGCTGTCCGCCGCCGCATAGCCCTCCTGCTGGGGCACCGCGCTCGACGCCACCCAGAGGAGCCCGCGGCTCGAATCCACCGCCATGCCGAAGACCGCGTCCAGGCCATCCTGTCCCGCGGCCAGGAACGGCCGCACCGCCCCACCCCGCTCGACGGCCACCACCCGCCGCTGCCGGATGCTCGAGACCAGCCACCGCTCTCGCGCCCCGTCCCATGCCACCCCCTCGGGGTGCAGCATCGTGTCGGGCAGGGCCGCCAGGACCGTGCTCCGGAGCAGCGGGCCGGTGGCCTGGCGCATCCGTTCCGCCAGAGCCCGGTAGCCCGGTTCCGCCAGGAGGAGCGTAGCCACGGCGTCCAGGTCGCTCCACCCGGACCCCTGCCCCACCAGGGTATCGAGCGCGGCGAGCGCCAGCGCCGCACGACCGGTACGCGCCGCCAGGTTGGCGAGCCGCAGCCGGTAGGCTCCCTGCTCGGGCCAGGCCGCCACCGCGCGCTCGAGGTGACCCACCGCCGCGGCCGAGTCGCCGGCCCGGAGGGAAACGGCGGCGGCGCGCACATGCACCCGCGCCGCCTGCGCCGAATCGGCGACCTGGGCCGCGGCCGAAGTCGCAAGGATCGTGGACAGCGTGATCAGGACTAGACGCACGGGAACTCTCCGAGCCAGGGAAGGGCCGCGGCCGGGCCGGCACGGAGGATAGATCAACGCGCGGGCGCCCGGGTACCGGAACCGTCCGCCTCCTGTTCGGATCGTGTAAGCCGCTCCCTTCGGGCGGCGCCGCCGGTATCTTCCCGGCCATGTCCTCCCGAAACGGAGCCACGGATCCGGGGCGACGGGTGGCCTTCGCCCTGGCGCTCCTCGTCGCGCTCGCCATCACCCTGAGCGGGGCCGCGGCCTGGGCCGCGTGGCGCACCGCGGCCCGCCACCGGCTGGCGGCGGAGGCCGCGGT
>CAZPER010000057.1:0-25448 GCA_964585655.1 uncultured Gemmatimonadaceae bacterium
CAGGGCCTCCCGCTGGCTGGGCCGCCGGTCGGTCAGCCGCCCGCCGCCCGCTCCGCTACCCCCGCGGGCGCCCCAGGAAGCGTCGCGGCTCCGCCGCGAACGCGGCGCGGAGCTCCCCGGCCAGCCGCCGCCGCTGCCGGGGCCCGAGGTCCCGGGCCCGCGCCGCGGTGCGCAGCGCCAGCGCGAACGACACCCCCAGGTTGCAGGCGGCGATCAGCACCACGCTGAGCGCCCCCCAGGCGACCTCCCCCCAGTGAAATGCCTCCGTCCCGTAGAGCGAGCCCGCCGCCAGGGCCAGTGACGCCGCCTGCAGCGTCACGTGCCGCACTTCGATCGGGAGCCCCACGAACCGGGCGAAGAGCACCGGCACGAACCCCAGCAGCAGCCCCAGCGCCAGGTACCCCACGATCCCGCTCAGGTGCTGCTCCACCAGCCGGCTCACCCGCGCGGCTCCGGAGGCGCCCAGCGTCACCTTGAGCCCGCGATGGTTGCGGAGCGCCTCCGGCAGCCCCCGGTAGGCGCTCCAGTTGGCCGCCCAGCCCGCCGCCAGGCTCGCCATCCAGAGGAAGACGCCGGTGAGCATCGCGAAGGGCACCGTGAAGGACAGGAAGGGATGCACCGAGTGCACCGAGTGCACCGCCTGCTCCGGGTCGAGCGGCGTGGTGCCGCCCAGCCAGCGGTACGCCACGACGACCAGCACCGCCACCGGGATGGTCGCGAAGACATTGCCGATCGTGGCCGCCACCTGCGACCGGGTGATCCCCGCCACCAGCTCCACCTGGCGCGCCGCGTCCTCGCGGGTGCCCAGGGCGTTGGCCAGCGCCGCGCCGGTCATGGCCGGCTGCTTGGAGGCCAGCGTGAAATGCGCGAACTGCATCGCGATGAAGCTGCCGCTGTAGTTGAGCGCGGCGCCCAGCCCCTGCACCAGCGGCGCGAGCGGCGCCGTGGCGATGATGTACTTGAGCAGCGCGGTGAAGGCGGTGATCACCCCACCGCCCGCCGCCGAGCGGCCGGTGGCGTCCCACTCCGCCTGGTCCCGGGCCACGTAGTGCTCCCCCGTCTCGGCGGTATGCTCGGTCACCTTGAGGGCCAGCCGCTTCATGGTGTTGCGCGCCAGGGAGCGGACGCCGCGCTGCCGGAAGCTGCCGCGGAGCAACTCGCCGGCGAGGTGCCGTCCGTCGGCGCCGCCGGCGACGGTGCGCACCAGGTCGTCCAGCCGGACGAAGAGCGCCTCCAGCAGCTCCAGCCGGAAGAGCGCGTCCGTGGAGACGCCGCGCTCCTCGAGGCCGCGGTGCACCCGCACCAGCGTCGCGTCACAAGCGCCGCGGGCCTCGGCGAGCCGGGCGGCGGCGGCCGGATCCCCGGGCGCCGCCATGAGCCCCTCGACCGCCGGCGGGAGCCGCAGGAAGGGCGACGCGCCGTCGGCGTGCTCGCCATCCAGGGTCAGCAGTTCGCGGGTGATCCCCAGCGCCGCCGCGCGGTAGGCCACCAGGCGGGCGGCATCGCCGAGGAGGCTCGGCGGCAGCGCCAGCAGCGCGGCCCAGGGGGCGAGCGCCTCCGCCGGGAGCGATTCCACCCAGTCGGCGTCCGCTTCCGTGAGGGAGAGCCGCGAGAGCATGACGTACAGGTCCTCGCTGCTCTCATGCCGCGGCACCAGCCGGTCCACCAGCCGTTCCAGCGATTCCTTGAACAGGGTGCCGTGGGTCGGCAGGCCGGTCTCCGCCAGCAGCCGGACCGCGCTCTCGTGGATCCAGACCTCGCGTAGCTTGGTGCGGAGCCGGTCGCCGCGCGGGTGCACGGCCAGCGCCTCGGTGAGGATGGCCAGCCGGCGGGTGCGCGGGACTTCCGGCCCGGTGAGGGCCGGAGAGGCCTCGAGCAGCCAGCGCAACAGCTCCTCGAGGCTCCGGGTGCTGGCGTCGGCCAGGAAGCCGTCCAGCAGGCGGACGGCGGCCTGATTCGGGGGAAGCGATGCCATGCGGCGCAACTTAGCCGCGGGCGGGATCGGGCGGCTAGCGGCCGCCCGCCGGCAGGTACTTCAGCAGGTAGTTGGTCAGCGCGGTGAAGAGATGCAGCGTGGTCCCCTCCCCCTCGAAGATGCCGTGGGTGCGGTTGGGATAGGCGAGGAGCTTGAACTGCTTGTTGGCCGCGACCAGGGCGTTGACCAGCCGCTCCGTGCCCTGGTAGTGCACGTTGTCGTCGCCGGTGCCGTGCACCACCAGGAGGTTGCCGCGCAGCCGGTCGGCGAAGGTGAGCGGGGAGGACTGGCGGTAGTCCTCCTCGTTCTGCTGCGGGAGCCCCATGTACCGCTCCTGGTAGATGGTGTCGTACAGGTGCACGTCCGGCACCGGCGCCACGGCCATCCCGGTGCGGTAGACGTCCGGGAAGCGGAACATCAGGTTGAGCGTCATGGAGCCGCCGCCGCTCCAGCCCCAGATCCCGAAGCGGGTGGAATCCACCCACGACCAGCGGCCGATGGCCCGCGCCGCCCCCGCCTGATCTTCGGAGGCGTAGACCCCGATCTTCCGGTACACCGACTTGCGCCATTCCCGGCCCCGGAGCGAGGGGGTGCCACGGTTGTCGAGCGTGATCACCGCGTAGCCCATCTGGGTGAGCATCAGGTGCCAGGGGTCCATCGCTCCCCAGCTGTCGGTCGCCGTCTGGCCCGCCGGCTCGCCGTACACCATGAACAGCACCGGGTACTTCTTTGTGGAGTCGAAGTCGGCCGGGTACATCACCAGCCCGTCTAGCCAGACGCCGTTCCCGGCATCCACCCGGGTGAACCGGACCGGCCCCCGGCGGAGCAGCCCCATCCGGTGCTTGAGCGCGGCATTGTCGGCCAGGGTGCGCACCACGTCGTGCGCGGGCAGCCGCACCAGCTCGGTCACGGGCGGGGAGGAGACGCTCGAGAAGCTGTGAATCGCGAAGCGGCCCCCCGGCGCCAGGTTGTAGCTATGGGTACCGAACTGGCCCATGGGGGAGAGCCGCTCCATGGCGCCGCTCCCGTCCAGCCGGGCGCGGTAGAGGTAGCGCTGGGTGGGATTCTCCGGGCTCGCGCTGTAGTAGAGCCAGCCGCCCTTGGCGTCCACCTGGACCACGTCGGCTATATCAAACTCACCCGGCGTGAGCAGCTGGACCGCCGTGCCGTCGCGGGAGACGGTATAGGCGTGGCGCCAGCCGTCCCGCTCGCTGATCCAGACGAAGCGCGCACCACCGTCCAGCCAGTCCCAGTCGTCCACCACATCCACCCAGGCGCTGTCCCGGTCCACGAACACCGGGCGGCTGCGGCCGGTCTTCCGGTCCGCCAGGAACACCGTGAGGGTGTTCTGCAACCGGTTGAGGTGCTGGAAGGCGATCTCCTCCGAGCTGGCCGCCCACTCCATGCGCGCCACGTACACGTTGCGCGGGTCCCCGGGGACCTGCACCCAGCGGGTGGGGCCGCCGGCGGCGCTCACCACCCCGATCCGCACCGCGGAGTTGGTGGCCCCCGCCTTGGGGTACTGCACCGGCACGGTGAAGGAGTAGAGGCTGTCCGTGGCATTGAGCAGCAGGAAGTCCCGGACCCCGCCCGCGTCCAGCTGCCAGTACGCGATCGAGCGACCGTCGGGGCTCCAGCGGAACCCGTCCCGGATGCCGAACTCCTCCTCGTACACCCAGTCAAAGGTGCCGTTGATGATCGTGCGGGAGCCATCCTTCGTGAGCGCGGTGAGGGCGCCGTCGCTCACCCGCTCCACGTAGAGGTTGTTCTCCCGCACGTACGCCACCCGATCCGCCGTCGGCGAGAACTTGGCGAACATCAGGGTCTGCAGCTTCGCCGCCGGCCCCCCGAGCTGCCGCAGCGTCCCCGAGTCGAGGTCCAGCACCCAGTAGTCGCCGCGGGAGTTCACCCGCCAGACCCGGGCGGTGTTGGTGAAGAGGAGCAGCTTCCGGCCGTCGTCGGAGAAGCGAAAGCTCGCCGCGCGGAGCGGGAGCGTGTCCCCGGCGGGGATGAGCTGCTCGCTTCGCACCAGCACCGTCTTCTCCCCGGTCTCGGGGTTCACCCGCACGAGGTCCGGCCCCTTGGTCCCGGGGCGGCGGTCGGAGGAGAAGTACGCCTCGCCATCCGGGGTCCACCGGGTGGGCGGCGCGAACTGCCCGCTGAAGAACGGGGAGTTGAACACCCGGTCGAGGGTGATGACCGAGGAGTCGGGTTCCTGGGCGGCCACCCGCCCCGGCATGAGGGCGAGCAGGGTAGCAGCGAAGAGGAAGGGGCGGGTTGTCATGGCGTATAGGGGAGACGGGAGACGGGAGACGGGGACCCATCGGCCCCCATCCGGACGCGCCCAACGAAAGCGCCCGACCGGACGGCTGTCCAGTCGGGCAGGTTTCGGCCCGGGGCTCGGCGCGCGGGGCCGCCTAGTACCGATAGTGCTCCGGCTTGTACGGCCCCTCGACCGGCACGCCGATGTAGTCGGCCTGGTCCGTGGAGAGCTCCGTCAGCCGGACGCCCAGCTTGCCGAGGTGGAGCCGCGCCACCTTCTCATCCAGCTTCTTGGGCAGGGTGTAGACCTTCTTCTCGCTGTACCGGGTGCCCGAGACCGTGGGCTTGCCCTGGGCCGAGAGATGCAGGTCGATCTGCGCCACCACCTGGTTGGTGAACGAGCAGCTCATCACGAAGCTGGGGTGGCCGGTGGCGCAGCCCAGGTTGAGCAGCCGCCCCTCGGCCAGGATCAGCACGCTGTGGCCGTCGGGGAAGACGTATTCGTCGTACTGCGGCTTGATGTTGATCCGCCGGACGCCCTTCACTTTCTTCAGGCCGGCCATGTCGATCTCGTTGTCGAAGTGGCCGATGTTGCCGACGATCGCCTTGTCCTTCATCCGCGCCATGTGCGCCGCGCTGATGATCTCCTTGTTGCCCGTCGCGGTGATGAAGATGTCCGCGGTCTCGACCACCGCGTCCAGCGTGGTCACCTGGTAGCCTTCCATCGCGGCCTGCAGGGCGCAGATCGGGTCGATCTCGGTGATCACCACCCGGGCCCCCTGGCCCTTCAGGGCCTGGGCGCAGCCCTTGCCCACGTCGCCGTAGCCGCAGATCACCGCCACCTTGCCGGCCAGCATCACGTCGCTGGCCCGCAGGATCCCGTCGGTCAGCGAGTGCCGGCAGCCGTACAGGTTGTCGAACTTCGACTTGGTCACCGAGTCGTTGACGTTGATGGCCGGGAAGAGCAGGGTCCCCGCCTTCATCATCTCGTACAGCCGGTGCACGCCGGTGGTGGTCTCCTCGGAGACGCCCTTGAGCCCGGCGGCCACGCGGGTCCAGCGCTTCGGGTCCGCATTGATCGTCGCGCGCAGCAGGTCGAGGATCACCCCCCACTCCTCGGACTCGCTGGCGGGGTTGAAGGCCGGCACCTTCCCCGCCTTCTCGTACTCGGCGCCCTTGTGCACCAGCAGCGTCGCGTCGCCGCCGTCATCCAGCAGCAGGTTCGGCCCGCCGCCGTCCGGCCACATCAGCGCCTGGTCGGTGCACCACCAGTACTCCGGCAGCGTCTCGCCCTTCCAGGCGTACACCGGGATGCCCTGCGGATCGGCGGGGGTGCCGTGCCGGCCCACCACCACGGCGGCGGCGGCGTGGTCCTGGGTGGAGAAGATGTTGCAGGACACCCAGCGCACGTCGGCGCCGAGCTCCGCGAGGGTCTCGATGAGGACCGCGGTCTGCACCGTCATGTGCAGGCTGCCCATGATCCGGGCGCCGGCCAGCGGCTGGCTGCCGGCGTACTCCTGCCGCAGCGCCATCAGCCCCGGCATCTCGTACTCCGCCAGCCGGATCTCGTTGCGGCCGAACTCCGCCAGCGAGAGGTCCTTCACCTTGAAGGGCTCGCGGCCCGCCTCGCGGGTGGCCTGGAAGGGATGCAGCTGCGCGACACTCGTTGCCATGGTCTCGGTCCTTGTCGTGGTTCGTGGTTCGTGAATGCAGGCGGGGACGGACCCCGCGTTCATGCTCTGATGGCGACGGCGGTGAAGAGCATCGTGCCCTTGGCGCCGGCGTCCAGCGGTACCGGGTGATACGTCGTCAGGCGGAGTCCGGCGCCGGCACACCACTCCGCAAGCTGCACTTCACTGACCCCCTGCCACAGATGCCCGAGGGTCTGGCGATACTCCGCCCGCTCATGCGGCACCAGGTCGGTCAGCAGCAGCCGCCCGCCGGGCCGGAGCACCCGCGCCGCCTCGGCGATGGCGGCGCCGGGCGCGGCCAGGTAGGGGAGGACCAGCACCAGGAAGGCTACGTCCACGGCGCCATCCTCGAGCGGCAGCTCTTCGAGATCCCCCCGGCGGATGTCCACGTTGGCGATGTCCGCCAGCCGGGCCCGCGCCGCCCGGAGCATCGCGGCCGAGCCGTCCACCGCGATCACCTTCGCCACGAAGGGGGCCAGCGACTGGGCCAGGTGCCCCGTGCCGCAGCCCAGGTCCGCCACCGTGGCGGCCGGATCCAGCAGGCCCAGGAGCGGCAGCAGTTCGGTCCGCCCGCCAAAGAGCTCGGCGCGGAGCCGATCCCATTGCCCTGCCGCGGTGGCGAAGAACTCCTCCGACCGCGCCCGGCGTTCGGCGAGCACCCCGCGCAGCCGCTCCACATCCCGTACCGCTGCCGGGGTCTCCGCCACCTGGTCCCGCACCACCTGCCACAGCTTGCGGGCGGCCGGCTCGAGGTCCGGCAGCGGCATCCGGTAGAGCCGGCTGGCCCCGTCCGCGCGGGAGAGCACCCAGCCATCGTCGGCCAGGACCTTGAGGTGCCGGCTGACCGTTGACTGGGGGAGCTGGAGCGCCTCGCACAGCTCCGAGACGGTCAGCTCCTGCCGCTCCAGGAGGAGCAGCAGCCGGTTCCGCGTGGTATCGGCCAGGGCCTGCAGCCGGGTGACGATGGTGGTGCCCACAACCCTCCAGAGGCATCCTATTATCCGGATAATCAAATGGTTTTGAGGCGGCGTGTCAAGCCGGGGGGTCTAGATTGCTCCGGATGACCCCTCACCCACACCACCGCGCCGGGGGTGGCTACCAGAACCCCTGGCCCGGCAGCAATCCCCGCGGCTTCTCCCACCTGGTGCGCTGGTTCGTCGAGCGGAACTTCATCCGCCGCCCGCCGCCGGATCCCGACCGCTCCGTCTTCGCCGTGGAGCGGCCGGCCCTGGGGCAGGCGGTGCGCCCTGGCGACCTGGCGGTCACCTGGATCGGGCATTCGACCGCGCTGCTCGAGTTCGCGGGGCTCACGGTGATCACCGACCCGGTATTCGGCGAGTACGCCTCCCCGATTCCCACCGCCTCGCTCCGCCGCTGGGTGGACCCGCCGGTCCGCGTGGCCGACCTGCCGCGTCTCGATGCGGTACTGCTGTCCCATAACCACTACGACCACCTCGACGCGCCCACCGTGCGCGAGCTGGCCGCGCTGCAGCCGGAGGCCGTCTGGTGCACACCCCTCGGCAATGCGGGGCTGCTGCAGCGGCTGGGGGTGAAACGGGTGCGGGAGCTCGACTGGTGGGAAGAGGCCTCGGTCGCCGGCGCAACGATCGGCTGCGTGCCGGCCCAGCATTTCAGCGCCCGCGGCCTGCATGACCGGAGCCGCGCGCTCTGGGGTGGGCTGACGGTCCGGTTCGGCGGTCGGTCAGCCTACTTCGTGGGGGACACGGCCTATCACCCCGACTTTGCGATGATCGGGCGACGAGCCGGTCCGTTCGACCTGGTGCTGATGCCGGTGGGGGCGTACGAGCCGCGCTGGTTCATGCACGTGGTGCACCTGAACCCCGAGGAGGCGGTGCGGGCGTTCGGGGAGCTGTCCGGAGGGAGCGATGGAGCAGAGGCCGGCGCCGCGGGAATCAGGCGGCCGCCGGTCATGGTGCCGATTCACTGGGGCACCTTCAAGCTCACCGACGAACCGATGGATGAGCCGCCCCGGCGCACCGCGGCAGCGTGGCGTGCCGCGGGGTTCGATCCGGAACGGCTCTGGACCCTGCGGCACGGGGAGAGCCGGCTACTCCCGCCGTAGCGCCACCATCGGGTCAAGGGCGGCGGCCTGGCGAGCCGGGAGGAAGCTCGCGATGAACGCCACGAGGCCCAGTGTCGCCGCGGCGGCGAGGAAGGCTCCCGGATCGGTGGGGGCGACGCCGAAGAGCGAGCTCGCGAGCAGCCGCCCGAGCACGAGCGCTCCGATGCCGCCAGCCACCAACCCCACCGCCGTCACCACCAGGCCCCGCCGGACCATCATCCACAGCACCGCGCGCGGTTCGGCGCCCAGCGCCATGCGCACCCCGATCTCCTGCCGTCGCTGCGCCACGTCGCTGGCGAGGACGCCGTAGAGTCCCACCGCGGCAAGGAGCAGCGCCGAGAGCGCGAAGATCCCGACCAGCCAGGTCCGCACCCGGGAGTCCGCACTGGCGCGCGACAGCTCCAGCTCGAGCGGGGCGATGCCTTCGACGATCAGCTCCGGGTCAATCGCCCGCACCGCCTCCCGCGCCGCGGTGGCCAGGCTCCCGGGTTCCCCTTGCCCGCGCAGCACCAGGGTGGCGATGGGCCAGTAGGTGTGGCGATAGGAGATGAAGACCTCAGGGGGCTGCACCGGCTGGTTGAGCCGCTGCCGGATGTCTGCCACGACGCCGACCACCTCGTACCATCTCGTCTCCGCCGCGGCGTCCGGCTTCGCGTCAAAGGTCAGCAGGGCGCCAACCACCCGGCCGGGGGGCAGGTAGCGGCGGGCGAACTCCTGGTTGACCACGACCTCGCGCCGGCCGAGCTCCACCTCGGTGTCGCGCCACAAGCGGCCCTGGACCAGCGGCGCGCCTACCACGGTGAAGTAGCTGTCGCTTACCGCGCGAAAGGAGATGCTCTCCTCCAGCGGGAGGGCGCTGGCGGCACCCACGGCGTCACGGATACGGAGCGGCCGGCTCTGGCTCCCGCCGCCGAGTGGCAGCTTGTCTGCGAGTCCCGCCGCGGTGACGCCCGGTATGGCGGAGAAGGATTCCAGCGCCCGGCGGTAGAACTGGTGCAGCCGGCCCTGATCGGTGTCCCACGGGAACTCGAGGCGTACGGCCAGCACCCGCTCGGGGGAGACGCCAACCGCAACGCTCCCCATGCGCTGGAGGCTTCGGGCGAGGAGGGCCGCGCCAACCAGCAGGATCATCGAAAGCGCCACCTGCACCACCACCAGCGAACGCCGGGCCAGCCGACGGCCGCCGGTCGTGGTGCGCCCGCCATCGCGCAGCGCCTCCTGGGTGGCCCGGGCGCGTGACGCCTGCCACGCCGGCGCCAGCCCGAAGATCAGGCCGCACACCGACGTGATGAGCAGGGCGAAGAGCGTGACCCGCCAGTCGAGCGTGGCCGCGCCAAGCCTGGGCAGCTCGGCGGGAAGCAGTCGCTGCAGCAGCGGCACCCCGAGCCAGGCCAGCAGCAGCCCGCCAAGGCCGCCACCGACCGCGAGCCAGCCGCTTTCGATCAGGTACAGCCGCAGCAGGCTGCCGGTCCCGGCGCCGAGCGCCACCCGGATGGCGGCTTCATGGCGTCGCTCGGCGGCCCGCGCCAGCAGCAGGCTCGCGATGTTGACGCACGCGATGACCAGCACCAGCATCACCGCGCCCAGCAGCAGGAACAGCGGCTCCCGCGCCTCTGCGGTCTCCGCCTCCTGCAGCGACACGACCTCGGCCCGCAGGGTGCTGTCGGTCTCAGGGTAGCTGGCCGCAAACCGGCGGACGATGGTCTCCACCTCCGGCTGGGCGGAGGCGATGCTCGCTCCGGGCGCCACCCGGCCGACCATCGTGAAGTAGTTGCCGCCGCGGCGGCTCGCCGTCTGGAAGCCGAGCGGCGCCGGGATGATCACGTCCTGGTCTTCCGGATACTGGAACTCCGGCCCGAGCACGCCGACCACGGTGTACGTGGTGCCGGCCAGGGTGATCCCCTGCCCGACGATCGCGGGGTCGCCGCCGAAGCGGCGCTGCCAGAACCGGTGCGTGAGCAGCGCGACGGTGCCGTCCCGCCCCTCCTCCTCCTCGGCGGTGAAGCCCCGGCCAAGGGGGACCTCGCCACCAATCAGGTCGAGCGCGGGCCCGAAGGTCCGCAGCACCGAAACGCGCTCCGGCTCGCCGCGGCCGGTCAGTGGAGCGGCCTCGCCGTAGAAGCCGGAGAGGTCGGTCAGGCGGGTGGCCTGCTGCCGCCAGTCGAGAAAGCGCGCGGCGTTGGCCCCGATCGGTTCCCCGTTCCGGTACTCGCGCAGCACCACGACCCGGTCGTGGTCACGTATCGGCAGCGGTTTGAGGAGCGCCGCGTCCACCACGCTGAAGATCGCGCTGGTGGCCCCGATCCCGAGTGAGAGGGACAGCACTGCAGTGCCCACCAGCCCGGGCCGCCGGCGCAGGCTGCGGAGCGCATGCGACGACTCCCGCGCCACCGCGTCCAGCCAGCCGACCACCCGGACGTCGGCGGTGCGCTGCTGCAGCAGGGTCGAGTTGCCGAACCGCCGCCGGGCGTCGAGGCGCGCCGCCTCGGGGGTCATCCCCGCCGCCAGGTTCTCCCGGGTTCGCTCCTCGATATGGAACGCCTGCTCCTCCGCCAGCTCGCGCGCCAGTCGGTCCCGGCCGAAGAGCGAAGCGCCGATCCGCCGCAGGAGTCCCATCAGGCGGTCTCCCCGGCAAAGCGGAGCACGCTCGTGACTCCGGCGGTGAGCCGCTGCCAGCTCTGCTGCTCGGCGGCGAGCTGCTTCCGCCCGAGCGCCGTGATGGTGTAGAAGCGCGCGCGGCGATTGGTGTCGGTCGTGCCCCAGTCGGAGCGGATCCAGCCGTCCTCCTCCATTCGGTGGAGGGCGGGGTAGAGGGAGCCCTCCTCGACCCGGAGTGCGTCCTGGGAGACCCGCTGGATATGGCTGGTGATGGCGTAGCCATGCATCCGGCCCCGGGTCAGAGTCTGGAGCACCAGCAGGGTCAGCGTGCCCTGCAGGACGTCGCCGCGCGATCGGGCCATGGTCACCTCGGGAAGCAGAAACGCTAGACATAGATATCTATGCCTAGCGTTCTGAAGGTATGGCGACGGCCGTCCGGCGTCAACGCCGGCGGATGGGGTCAGGGCACGGCGCTGCCGGCCAGCCCCACCGCGTCCAGCATGAAGGCGTAGCGGAAGGCGGCTTCCCGCAGCCGGTCGTAGCGGCCGGAGGAGCCGCCGTGGCCGCCGGCCATGTTGGTCTTGAGCAGGAGCGGGTTCCCGTCGGTCTTGGTGGCGCGGAGCTTCGCCACCCACTTGGCCGGCTCGAAGTACATCACCTGGGAGTCGTTGAGCGAGGTGGTGACCAGCAGCCAGGGATAGTCCTTCGCCGCCACGTTGTCGTAGGGCGAGTAGCTCAGCATGTAGCGGTACTCGTCCACCTTGTTGGGATTGCCCCACTGCTCCCATTCCTGTGCGGTGAGCGGCAGCGAGGCGTCCAGCATGGTGTTGATGACATCCACGAATGGCACGTCGGCCACGATGGCGCGGAACAGGTCGGGTCGCATGTTGGCCACCGCACCCATCAGCAGCCCGCCGGCGCTGCCACCGTTGGCCACCAGCCGGTCGGGCCGGGTGTACTGGAGCCGGACCAGCTCCTCCGCCGCGGCGATGAAGTCCACGAAGGTGTTCTTCTTCTTGAGCATCTTGCCGTCGTCGTACCACTGGCGGCCCATCTCCTGGCCGCCGCGGATGTGGGCGATGGCGTACACGAAGCCCCGGTCCACCAGGCTCAGGACGGCGCTGTTGAAGGTGGGCTCCATGGTGGCGCCGTAGGAGCCGTAGGCGTAGAGCAGCAGCGGGTTGCTGCCGTCCAGCCGCACCCCCTTCCGCGCCAGCAGCGACACGGGCACCCGCACCCCGCCGGTCGAGGGGGCCATGATTCGCCGGACCTCGTAGCGGGTCGGATCGTAGCCGCTCGGAATCTCCTGCTGCTTGCGCAGCTCCCGCGCCCGGGTGCGCAGGTTGTAGTCGTACACCGCGGTGGGCGTCTGCATGCTGGAGTAGCTGAAGCGGAACGTCTCGGTGGCGTACTCCGGGTTCCCGGTCGGGAAGACCCCGTACGCCGCCTCCGGGAAGGAGATGTAGTGTGCGTTCCGGCCGTCGCGGTCGCTCACCCGCAGGCGTCGCAGGCCGCCGCTCCGCTCGCTCACCACGATGTACTTCTCGAAGGCGTCCACCCCCTCGACGAAGACGTCCGGCCGGTGCGGCAGCCAGTCGCGCCAGGCGGCGGGGGAAGGATCCTGCTCCGGGGCGCGGACCAGCCGGAAATTGGTGGCCCGGTCATTGGTGTAGAACAGGAAGAAATCCCCGGCGTGCTCCACCGAGTACTCGACCCCGGCTCGGCGGGGCGCGAGGACCCGCGGCGCGGCGGTGGGGTCGGCGGTGGGGATGGCCCGCCACTCGGAGCTGGTGAAGCCGTCGGCCGTGATGAAGACGTACTTGCCGCTCCGCGACCGGAAGACGCCGGCGTTGTTGAGCACGTCGTCTTCCTGGAACACCTTCACGTCCGACTCCCGCGGGGTGCCGACGACGTGCCGCCAGACCGTGTTGCCGCGCTTGGCGCTGTCGGCGGTCATGTAGAAGAAGGTGCGGTTGTCATCGGCCCAGGCGGTCCCGTTCCAGACCCCGGGAAGCTCGTCCACGATGGCGCCGCTCTCCAGGTCCTTCACGTACAGCGTGTACTCGCGGAAGGCGGTGGTGTCCTCGAGGACGAGCAGCCAGCGGCCGTCGGGACTCACGTCCATGCCGCCCAGGGCGTGGAACGGCTTCCCCGCCGCGGCCTGGTTCTGGTCGAAGTAGACCTCCTCCGGCGCCTCCATGGTGCCGCGCCTGCGGCAGAAGATGGGGTACGCCTTTCCCTGCTCCGTCCGGGTGTAGTACCACCAGCCGTTGTCCCGAACCGGGACGGCGGCGTCGGTCTCCTTGATCCGCCCCAGCATCTCCTGGTAGAGCCGCTCCCGGAGCGCGGCGGTATGGGCCGTATGCTCCTCGGTCCAGCGGTTCTCCGCCTCCAGGTAGCTGATGACTTCCGGGTTCGTCTTCTCCCGGAGCCAGAAGTAGTTGTCCACCCGCACGTCGCCGTGGAGGGTGTCCACCCGGGGGATGATCCGCGCCGCCGGCGCCTGCTGCGCGGCGACGGGGGCGGGGAGGAGGGCGACGGCGGTAGCCATGACTGCAATCCAGTGACGATGCATGCGTGACCCCGAGGGTCTGGGGTGGAGGGCGCGAGGATAGCCGGAATGGAGAGACGGGGACAAGGCCGAAAAGGTGCCGATGGGCGCCAGAAAATGCGAGTCAGGTCGGAAGTACCTGCACCGAATGGGGATGGGTGCTGCGGTGCAATCTGGCACGTCTTGGTGGATGAAATTGCGTCGGATGCCGGCTACTCGCCGCGCGACTCGACCCGGTCCCCGGTCCACCACCGACGGCGGCCGTGTATCGCGCGGAAGGGACTGAGCGGCGGACCGCTGTCGCCCAGGTCGGGGCGATAGGGCTTGAGCAACAGGAAACCGGCGCCCAGCAACCCGAGAAAGGCGCCGCTCGCGAGCCCCGCCATGTTGCGGACCGGTGGCTGTCCACCGAGGGGGGGGAGGCCGAGCCCGACGGTGACAAAGGCGATGACGCCGGAAAAGGTGGCGCCGATGCCCATCAGCCGCAGCATGACGTTGAGCGCGCGCCACTGCGACGGGTCGGTCGAGGGAGATGGCATCAGGATCGGGGGTTGAGGAGGGACGCCAGCGCCCGGCGCACGATCTCCGGCGCCGCCCGTTCGCTGGAACGCACCAGCCGCGCCTTGAGCGGATCGGAATTGTCCACCACCAGGTCGGCGCGCTCCCGCGGCGTGCACTCCAGGTGATAGCGCCGCTGCCCGGGAACGTAGCGCTGGTCCAGCCGGCGCTCCACCTCCGCGCGGGACCGCCCGCGCGCGGTGTCCCGGGCCACCAGCCGCGCCCGGGCCACCGCCTCCGGCGCGTCGAGGTAGATCGCCGTCACCGGAATTGTCCCGGCGGGAATCCGGCGCACGAACACCCCTTCGATCACCAGCACCGGCTGGGCGCCCAGCACCACCCGGCGATCGGGGAGCGGCACCCCGGCCAGGCCGTCGAATGCCGGGAGGATCAGCTCCATTCCGCCGGCCGCGAAGGTGCGCAGCAACCAGCCCATGCGCTCGAAGTCGTAGTACTCCTCGTAGTAGCGCGCGGCCTCGTTCCCCGCCGACCAGTCGAGCGGCCGGCGGAAGTCGTCCACCCGCACCAGCACCGGCGTGCCGCCCGCCACCGCGAGCTCGGCCACGAGGCGCGCGGCGAAGGTGGACTTGCCGCTGCCATCCACGCCATCCACGGTGATGATGGGGCGGCTCATGCGGGGAAGCACCGCTGGGCCACGGCCACGAGCGCCGCGTGGTGGTGGCCGGCGCTGTACAGCACGCCGCGGCGGTGGCGGACGTCGGGCTGGTTGTAGCGGAACGGCCTGCCGTCGGCGTCGGTGACGCTGCCCCCGGCCTCGGTGATGATCAGCCCCGGGGCGGCGCTGTCCCACTCGTTCTCGCGGTCATGCAGGGTCAGGCAGAGGTCGAACTCGCCGGCCGCGAGCAGCAGCAGCTTGACCGACGCCCCGCGACGCACCGCGGTGGCGCCGAGGCCGGTGCGCTCGAGGAAGTCCGCCAGCGGCGGGTGCATGGCGGTGCGGGTGATGGCGGCGCGGTACTCCGCCAGTGGGCGAGGGGGGGCGACATGGAGCCGACGGGCCCCCCGAGGCCCCCGCACCCAGCCGCCGCCGCCGCGCACCGCGGTGTACACCTCGCCGCTGCCGGGCCAGGCCACCGCCGCCACCACCGGCAGCCCCTCGACCGCCAGCGCCACGTGCACCGCGTAGTCGCTCGAGCCCTCCGCGAAGTCCCGGGTGCCATCGAGAGGGTCCACGATCCATACCCGGTGCGCCGCGAGCCGCGCGCGGTCGTCCGCCAGCTCCTCGCTCAGGATGGCGTCGGCGGGGAAGGCGGAGCGGAGCACCGCGAGGATCCGGGCGTTGGCGGCGAGGTCGGCGTCGGTGACGGGGGAGCCGTCGGGCTTGTGCCGGATCTCCGGAATGGTGCCGGCCGGCGGAAAGACCGCGGCCGCGGCCTCCGCGGCAGCGATGGCCACGGCGAGCTCCTGGTCCCACGGTCCCGCGAGCGTGGCCGGTGCCGTCATGCAGTCAGTCCAGGGTCTTGTGGAAGCGGCGGACGCTGAGCGTCACGATGAGCACCGCAAAGGTGCAGAGGGCGGCCAGTTCGGGCCAGAGCGCCCCCGCCCCCACGCCGCGAAGCAGGATCCCCCGCAGCACCTCGAGATAATAGGTGAGCGGCAGCGCCAGCCCCAGCCACTGCGCCGGTTCGGGCATCGCGGCCCGCGGGAACATGAACCCCGAGAGCAGGATGTTCGGCAGGATGAACATGAACCCCGCCTGCATCGCCTGGGCCTGGGTCCGGACCAGCGTCGAGAAGAAGAGCCCGATCCCCAGGCTCGCGACGATGAACGGAAAGGTCAGCAGGTAGAGCAGCGGCAGCTGGCCCCGGAGGGGCACGTCGAACAGCAGCTTGCCGAGCAGGATGATGACCGTCACCTGGACGTAGCCCACGAGCAGGAAGGGGACGATCTTGCCCAGCATCAGGCTGGTGCGGTCGATCGGGGTGACGATGAGCTGCTCCAGCGTCCCCCGCTCCCGCTCCCGCACCACCGCCATGGCGGTGATGATCACCATCGTGAGCGAGAGCAGCACCCCGATGATCCCGGGCACGATATAGGTGCTGCTGGACAGCATCGGGTTGTACCAGGGCCGGACGCGGAAGTCCACCGCGGGGCGGCCGCCCCGCGCGTCCGATGGCCGCCAGCTGAGCCCGGCGAGCATCGCGCCCTGGATGGCGGAGGACGACGAGAGCGGATCGGCCGCGTCCACGATGACCTGGGCCTCCGCCCCGCGGCCCCGCTTGAGGTCACGGGTGAAGTCATACGGGATGACGACCGCGGCCGCCGCCTCCCCGCGCCCGATGCGCGCCGCGATCTCCTCCCGGCTGTGCACATGGTCGGTGACGTCGAAGAAGGTCGAGTTGACAAGGGTCGCCACCAGCTCCCGGCTCTCCCGGCTCCGCGCCTCGTCCAGCACCAGGGTGGGGAGGTGCCGCACCTCCGTGCGGATGGCGAAGCCGAAGAGCGCCAGCTGGATCGCCGGGATGCCGATCATCATCCCCAGCGTCAGCCGGTCGCGGCGCATCTGGATGAACTCCTTCCGGAGCATGGGCCAGAAGGTCCAGCGGCGGAACGCGCTGGCGCGGCGATTGGGCGATTCGGCGATTGGGCGATTGGAGGTGGTCATCCCACGGCCTCAGCGTCCCGCTCCTGCAGCGCGATGAACGCGTCCTCCAGCGTGGGCTGGCCCAATTGCGCGGTGATCTCGTGCGGCGCCCCGACCGCCACCAGCTTGCCGCGCCAGAGCATGGCCACGCGCTCGCAGCGTTCGGCCTCGTCCATGTAGTGGGTGGTGACGAGGATCGTGGTGCCCTGGCCCGCCAGCTCACGGATCACCACCCAGAACTGCCGCCGCGCCGCCGGGTCCACCCCGGCGGTGGGCTCGTCGAGGAAGAGCACGTCGGGGCGGTGCGCTGTGGCGCAGGCCAGCGACAGCCGCTGCTTCCAGCCGCCGGAGAGGGTCCCCGCGAGCTGCCGCCGTCGCGGGGTGAAGGCCAGCTCCCGGATCAGCTCCTCGACCCGCGCCTTTCCCTCCGCGCCGATCAGCCCGTAGAGCCCGGCGTAGAAGCGGAGGTTCTCCTCCACGGTCAGGTCATCGTACAGGCCGTAGCGCTGCGACATGTACCCCAGCCGCCGGCGCACCGCCTCCGGCTCGGCCACCACGTCCACCCCCGCGACCATGGCCGTTCCGGATGTCGGCGGAAGCAGGCCGGTGAGCATGCGGATGGTGGTGGTTTTCCCCGAGCCGTTGGAACCCAGCAGGCCGAAGATCTCGCCCCGGCGCACGGCGAGGTCGAGCCGCTCCACGGCGACCAGCTCCCCGAAGCGGCGGTGCAGCGCCTCGGTGACGATCGCATTGTCGGTGGTGGGCGCGGTCATGGGGGCGGCGCCACAGTGAAGCGCACCACGACCGGCAACCCGGGGCGGAACCCGGCGGGGGCGCTGTCGAATCCCACCCGCGCGGCAAAGAGCAGGTCGGCGCGCTCCTCCTCCGTGAGCGCGGCGCGGGGAGTGAATTCGGCCTTGGCATTGACGGAGAGCAGGCGACCGACGACGGGCGATTGGGCGGTTGGGCGATCAGGCGATTGGGCGACGGTGATCTCGGCCGCGGCATTGGCCGGCAGCGTCGCCACCAGCGCGGCGGGGAGATAGACCCGCACCCAGCGGTGCGCCGCGTCGCCGATGGTGGCCAGGGGGGTGCCGGCGGCCACGACCTCTCCCGGATCGGCGTGGCGGCCGAGCACGATGCCGCTCACCGCGGCGAGCACGGCGAGTTCACCCAGGTCGGCGCGGGCGCCGGCCAGCATCGCCTCGGCGCTCGCCACCTCCGCCTCGGCGGCGCGGATCTGGTCGCTCCGGCTTCCCTCGCGCGCCAGCTCCAGCGATGCGCGCGCGGCGTCTCGCCTGCGCGCCGCCGCATCGGCGGCCGCCTTGATCCGGTCATACTCCTGTGCCGCGATGACGCCGTCCTTGAGACTCTCCGCCCGCACCAGGTCCCGGGCGGTGCGGTCGGCTTCGGCCTCCGCGGCGGCGAGGTCCGCGGCGGCGCGGTCGAGTTCCGGGGCGCGGGAGCCGCGCCGCAGGTCGGCGAGGTGGGCGCGGGCCTGCGCCAGCCGGGCGCGCCGCTCCGCAACGGCGGCTGGGAGCGTGGTCTGGGTCAGGATCGCCACGGTGTCGCCCGCGGTGATGCTGTCTCCCTCCTGCACCCGCAGCTCCACGATGCGTCCCCCCACCAGCGGGGCGGCGTCACTCTCATCCAGCTCGATGGTGCCGGGGAAGGTGGTCTCGGCGGCGCCGCCGCAGGCGAGGGAGAGGACGAGCGGCAGCGCGAAGGCGTGGCGGCGGATCATCGGCGGGCTCGCTTTCGGCCGGCGGCGCGGGCCGGCGGGGTCAGGGCGGCGAGGGCGTAGCCCACCGCGTGCTCGGTGAAGCGGTCCTGTTCCTTCGGGGGGATCCGGCCCGCGTGGCCCAGCAGCACCGCCACGGCGGGCTGGGCCACGTGGAACCAGGCCAGCTGCGCCACGGTGGAGACCGCGGCGAAGCGCGGCTCCAGCTCGGGGCGAATCTCTCCTCGACGCTGGCCGGCGCGGATCAGGTCGCAGAGCCGCTGGAAGATGCCGGCCGCCAGCTGGCGGATCAGGGGCAGGGCGTGCTCGGCCTCGTGGTCCGCCAGTTCCCGGGCCAGCAGCCGGGGAAAGACCGGCGCCTGCCGCATCATGGCGCTGTAGCCCCGGAGCAGCCGGGCAATGCCCTCCAGGGGCGGTAGCTCGCGCGGGAGCGAGGCGAGGGCGCCACGGGCGAAGCCGCCGATGCGGCGCTCCAGCACCGCGTGATAGAGCCGCGCCTTGTCGGGGAAGTAGTAGTAGAGGAGGGCGGGGTTCACCCCCGCCTCGGCGCCGATGGCCTTGATGGTGGTGGCGGCGAACCCCTGCCGGGCGAACAGCGTCTCGGCGGCGTCGAGAATGCGGGTGTGGGCGGCAGGTGGGGCGGCGGGCATGCGCCTAATTAATCGGTCAATTAAGACGGGGGCAAGGGCAATCCGTCCGGCGGCCACTCGCCGAGGTCCGTGAACCGTGTGGGGGGCGCCCCTCAACTACCCGTGGCGCCTCCGAGCAGTCTCCCCACCACCCACACCGCCCCCAGCACCGCCGCGAGCACCAGCACCACCAGCCCCCCAAGCACCACCCCGAAGAACACGCCGCTCCGTCGCCGCACCCGGTGCGGCTCCGCGTGCCACGCCTCGATGAGCCTGAGGTTCCGCTGATTGCTTCGCCAGCCGAGATCAAACAGGTCGCCGAGCAGCGGCACGGTGCCGAGCGTCAGGTCCAGCCCCACGTTGAACAGCAGCCGGAGCAGCACCACCGGCGGCGCCCCGAGCCGGTACGCCACCCAGAGTCCATACCCGCCGCTCATCCCCCCCAGCGCATCTCCGATGCCGGGAATGAGGCCCAGGATCGCGTCCCAGCCGAAGCGGATCGGGGTGCCGGGAATCCGGAACCGCGCATCCATGGTCCGCGCCAGCGAGCGGTAGCGCTCCAGCGCCCGCGGCGTCTCAGCGTCCGGCATGCTTCACCTGCTGCTCCAGCCAGTCGAGCGGCTGGTCCCACAGCACATCCTGGCTGCGCGAACGGAAGAACCCCACATGCCCGATCTCCGGGAGCCCCACCTCACTCGGCGTCACCGGCACCACCGTGACCTCGGCCCGCTTGTATAGCCGGAACAGCTCCCGGGTCGAATCGGGGTGCGCGATCGGATCATCGGTGAAGGCCCACGCGCGGATCGGCGCGCGGAAGGCGTGGTACTGGTGACTGGGCATGGTGCTCGCCAGCCGGTTGCCGATGTACGGCCCGTGCAGGCACCAGTCCCGCCACTCGGTGATCACCCCCACCGGCAGGTCCTCGCCCAGGCCCAGCAGCTTGCCGGGGAAGTAGCCCAGCACCGGGCTGAACACCGGGTGCAGCCCGAGCCAGACCAGTAGCGAGAAGTAGCGATAGGGACGCTGCAGCTCCCGCCAGTACCCCGACCCCGCCGCGATCGCCGCCACCGCCGTGATGTCCGCGTGATTGGGCATGAGCCCCAGCAGCTGCGACCCCGCACTGTGTCCCAGGATGGTCCGTGGCAGCGAGGGATACCGAAGCTTGATCCACTCCAGCACGCCGGGCATGTCCCGCTCCCCCCACCACCGCATGTACGCCTCGAAGCCACGCAGCTTCGGCGGCCGCGAGGCCCCCACGCCGCGATAGTCGTACAGCACCACCGCGATGCCCCGCGCCGCCGCGTACCGGGCGAACTTGAGATACAGCTCCCGCGGAATGCCGGTGCCCCCCTGGAGTTGCAGCACCCAGCGGGGCGTGTCGGGTTCGAGCAGGATGGCGCCGAGCGGGTAGCCGTCGAGGGCGGGGATGGTGAGCGTGGTCTCGCGGAAGGCTGATGGGGCGGGGGCGGACATGATCCGGTCAGGGTTTGAAGCGGGTGGCGCCTTCCGCCGGCTGCCACGGATGCTTCGGCTCGAAGTGATTCCAGAGCAGCGCCGACAGCTTCCGAATTAGCACCGCCCCCTCGTTGGCGGGAGCCCACGAGGTGTCCTCCTGGCCCTTGGTGATGACGCAGAAGACGTAATCCCCCGACGGCCCGCTCACCAGCACCACCTCCGAGCGGGACCGGTCCACCATCCCGATCTTCGACGCCGCCTGCACCCAGGGCGGCAGCGCCGAGAGCGCCTCCCCGGTGTAGTAGCTCCGGGTCAGGTGGCGGTACATCTCCTCGCTCGCCGCGCGGCTCACCGCCCGCCCCTCGCGGATCATCAGCAGCAGGCTGGCCATCTCCCGCGGCGTGGTCTGGCCCCAGCCGTACAGGGTGCGGTTCGCCTCCCGCCCCGGGGTGCGGCTGTTCACCCGGGTGGAATCAAAGCCGCTGGCCGCGAGCCAGTCGTTGATGGCGCTGCCGCCCCCGGCCAACGCCTGCAACCAGAGACTCGCCGTGTTATCGCTGGTGGTGATCATCAGGAGGGTGAGCCGGGAGAGCGGCACCTTGCTCGAGTCCTTCATGCCGCCGAGCAGGTCCTCGCCGGGGTAGAGCAGGGAGTCGGTGTAGATCAGCTCCTGGTCAAACTGGAGCAGTCCCTTGTCCATCGCATCGAAGGTCCCGACGAGGATCGGCACCTTGATCATGCTGGCAGTGGGGAAGACCGTGTCGGGATTGATGGCGGCGCTCCGGCCGTTGCCCAGGTGCCGCACGTAGATCCCCACCGTCCCGCGAAATCCCCGCACCAGGGAATCGAGCTGGCGCTGCAGCCCCCGGTCCTGCCGCTCGCGGGCCTGCGCCCCGAGCGGGGCGGCGCCGCTGAGCGCCAGGAGCACGAGCACACCGGCGAGCCGGCGGAATGCCCGGCCCGCCTGGATCACTCGTCGGTCCCGGAGTCGAGCGGATCCTCGCCGGTGATCTTGATGAGCGCCCGCCGCGCCATGGCGGCGACGTCGTCATTCCGGTCTTCCAGCGCCTCGCGGAGCGCCGGCACCGCTTCGATCGCCGCCGGCCCCATCTCCCGGAGCGCGATACACGCCGGGAAGCGGACCACCGCCTCCGGGTCCTTGAGCGCCTCGATCAGTGCCGGGATCGCCGACTTGGCCGCCACCCCCATCCCCCCGATGGCGTACGCCGCCTGGTTCCGGGTGTAGGGGGCCAGACCCTTCAGGTCCTCCACCCAGGCGGAGAGGGGGCGGTCCTGGAACGACGGCTCCTTCGCGGCGCGGCCCTGCGCGGCGAGGGCCGTGCCGGTGAGCGACAGGGCGAGGAGGCTGGCGAAGAACGAACGGGACATCATGTTTCTCCCTGCGACGAGGGGTAGGCTGTCACCTGTGAAGCTACACCCCCGTACCGAGCCGTGACAGGCGCGGGCGGTCGCAGCCGGAAACCTTCTACGGCCGCGCTGCGTACCGGTGGCCCGCTCCCCTCGACCCGGATCACGACGTGCTCCACTTTGCTCTCCTCGCCGCCCTCCAGGGCGCGATGCCGCAGGCCACCGTGCCCGCCGCCGGGCCGGAACCGCGGGTGTACGACGGCCGCGCCGGCCACCTGGCCGTCAGCATCCCGCGGCACGACACCGCCATCGTGGTGGACGGCATCCTCGATGAAGCGGTCTGGAGCCACGCCGCGCTGCTCACCGGCTTCTCCCGCTTCATGCCGATCGACGGCATCCCGGCGGAGGACAGCACCGAGGTCCGCGTCTGGTACGGCCCCACCGCGATCCACTTCGGCATCCGCGCCCGCGAGCCGCACGGCGACGTCCACGCCACCCTCGCCGACCGCGACCGGATCTTCAGCGACGACTACATCCTCCTCTTCCTCGGCACCTTCAACGACAGCCGCCAGTCCTTCGTCTTCGGGGTGAACCCCCTCGGCGTCCAGGGTGACGGCGTCCTGGTGGAGCGGGGCACCCTGGTGGGTGGCGGGTTCCAGGGGGGGAGCACGCAGGGACGCGAGTCGCCGGACCTCTCGCCGGACTACGTCTATCAATCCAAGGGGCGGCTGGTGGACGGGGGCTACGAGGTGGAGGTGCGGATTCCCTTCAAGAGCCTCCGCTACCAGGGGAACCCGGAGCAGACCTGGCAACTCCACGTGGTGCGGCAGATCCAGCATTCCGGCTTCGAGGATTCCTGGGCCCCCGCCCAGCGCGCCAGCGCCAGCTTCCTCGGCCAGGCCGGCACCCTGACCGGGCTCCGGGACCTCGCCCGGGGGCTCACGCTGGATTTCACCCCGGAGCTGACCGGCCGGGTGGATGGGGCGCGGAACGGCGCCGGGCGCTGGGATTACGACCGGAGCGGCCCGGAGCTGGGCGGCACGGTGCGCTGGGGCATCACCAATAATCTTTCCCTCAACGGCACCGCCAACCCCGACTTCTCCCAGGTCGAGTCGGACGTCTCGCAGATTCAGTTCGATCCCCGCGACGCGCTCTTCTTCCCCGAGAAGCGGCCCTTCTTCCTCGACGGCCTGGAGCTGTTCCAGACCCCGTTCAACCTGGTCTACACCCGCCGCATCGTGCAGCCGGTGGGCGCCGTGAAGCTGGCGGGCCAGGCCCTCGGCACCAACCTGGGAATCATCTCGGCGGTGGACGACCAGGTCGCCTCCGCCACCGGCGACGATCACCCGGTTAACAACGTGCTCCGGGTGCAGAAGGACGTGGGCGGGCGGTCGCGCCTGGGGCTCACCTACACCGACCGCATTGACGGCGACAACTGGAACCGGGTCGGCGCGGTGGACGGCCGCATCGGGATCGGGCGGAGCAACCTGACCTTCCAGGCGGGGCTGTCCAAGACGAAGGAGTTCGGCACCGAGCTCTCCGGTCCCATCTGGCTGGCGCGGCTCAGCAATAGCGGCAAGCGTTTCGCGTTCCGCTACACCTTCTCCGGCATCGACCCCGAGTTCCGCACCCGGAGCGGCTTCATCAGCCGCGGCGGGGACGTCAACCTCTCGTTCACCAACATCCTCAATATCCAGGGGAAGCCGGGCGCGCTGGTGGAGACCTTCAATCCCGACATCACCCTGAATGGCACCTGGACCTACGACCGGTTCATGGATGGCAAGGGAGTACGGGACCCGAAGCTGCACATCAATCTCAACGCCGGGCTCCGCGGTGGCTGGCAGGTGGGCGCATCGCTGCTGCTGGAATACTTCAACTATGACCCGCGGATCTACACCGGCTACGCCCTCGAGGTGCCCGGCCCGGGCGGGATCGGTCTCGACACCGTGCCCTTCACCGGCGGCAACCAGCGGATCCCCAACCGCGACTACGTGATCAACTTTTCCACTCCATCCTGGCAGGGCTTCTCCGCCAACGCTTTCCTGCTCGTGGGTCAGGACGAGAACTTCTTCGAGTGGGCCTCGGCGGAGATCGTCTTCGCCGATTTCGGGGTGCAGTTCCGGCCCACCGACAAGATGCGGGTCGAGGGGCGCTACCGGCAGAACCACTACAAGCGGCGGAGCGACCACACCCTCGTCGGCCGGCAGCGCATCCCGCGGGTCAAGGTGGAGTACCAGCTGGCGCGGCCGCTCTTCATCCGCCTGGTGGGGGAGTACAACACCTACGAGCAGGACGCCCTCCGGGACAACGGCCGTACCGAGGCGCCGATCCTGATCTTCAACGGGGGCGTCGGCGACTACGTGCGCACCACTGCCTTCAGCGACAACGCCTTCCGCGGTGATCTGCTGGTGTCGTTCACGCCGGTGCCGGGGACGGTGTTCTTCGCGGGGTACGGCAGCACCCTGACGGAGCAGGAGTCGTTCAAGCTCTCCGGCTTCCGCCGCCAGAGCGACGGCTTCTTCCTCAAGGGGAGCTACCTGTTCCGGGTGGGGGGGTAGCCACACCGGCCGGCGCCGGCTCCCGGCGGATCGCCAGCAACGCGGCGTGGACCCGGCGTCGGTCGTAGTGCGCCGGTCCGACGACCTGGTCAAGGATCGCGAGTGATTGCGCCAGCAGCGACTCCGCCACCGCCCGGTGGCCCAGGCGGCGGTGGGCCTCCGCCAGCCCCTCGAGGGAGTTCGCCACCAGGGGATGGCCATCCCCGAAGGCCCGACGGCGGAGCGCCAGGGCCTCCTCCTCCAGCTGCAGCGCCTCCGGGCCCCGCCCCTGGTCCAGCCGCACCGCCGCGAGCGCGAGCAGGGCCCCGGCCAACTCCGAGCTGCCGGTCGACGTGAACCGCCGACGCATCGCCAGCGACGATTCCGCCAGCATGACCGCTTCGCCCAGCCGGCCCCGCGCGCGTGCCACGCCGGCGAGCGCCTCGAGCTCTCCCGCCACCCGCCCCGAGGACTGTCCCGTCAGGCGGATCGCGGCTGCGAGGTTCCGGCGGTAGAGCGTCTCCGCCTCGGCGTAGGCGCCCCGCAGGATCAGGGTCTCCGCGAGGCTGCCGCGGCCGTGCCCCAGCATCGGGTGATCGGCGCCGAGCTCGCGTTCCATGAACCCCAGCCCCTCCCGCGCCAGACTCTCCGCCACCGCGGGCTGATACAGCGCGTCCCGGTACAGGTCGGCGAGGTGAATCACCGCGCTCCCCGCGGCCGCCGACCCGGCGCCATAGTAGCGCCGCTGGAAGTCCACGTACTCCCGGTAGTAGCGCTCGGCCTCGGCCGGACGCCCCCGGCGGCGCATGACCGAGCCGAGCACCCGGAGCGCCTCACCGGTCAGTGGGTCACCCGGGGGCAGGGACAGCTGGGTGATTGCCACCGCCTCCCGGGCGTGGCGCTCAGCCACGTCGAGGCGCGCCGCCGCGATCGCGACGCCCGTCGCGGTGAGCAGCGTGCGCGCCACCTGCGGGTGCTGGTCGCCCAGGGTCTCGCGGGCCATGGCCAGCGCCAGCCCCAGCAGGGAGTCCGCCTCGCGGATGCGCTGCCGGCGCCGCAGCGCCCCCGCCACTTCGTTCAGGCTGGCCGCCACCTCGGGGTGCACCTCGCCAAAGTGCCGGCGCCGGACGGCGAGCGCCCGTTGCTGGAGCGCCAGCGCCTCCTCGTACCGGCCGAGGGAGTTGTTCACCCGGCCGAGGGCCTCGAGCATCCGCGCCTGCAGGGCCGGCTGCGGGCCCAGCGCCTCGACCTGGGACTCGCCCTGGGAGAGCATCCCGCGGATCACGGCGGTATCGGCCCCGGTGCGGGTCGGGTCGCTGGATTCGAACAGGGCGATCAGGAAGCCGCTGACCGACTCCACCTCCGCCTGGGCCGCGCGCGCCGCGTCCCGCTCCC
>CAZPER010000058.1:0-25302 GCA_964585655.1 uncultured Gemmatimonadaceae bacterium
CCTAGCGCCATGCGGCGGGGGTGCCCACCGACTTCCGGGGCTCGCGCCGTCCGGCCAGCACCATCGCGGCCGCCTCGCCAGCGGGGCCCCCCTTCGCCACGATCCGGGCCAGGGTGTCGTCATCCTGCCGCCCCAGCTGGGCGGCGATGAGAATGATCATGGCGCTCCGGCTCTCCCGCTCCCGGTCCAGCACCGCCTGATGCCGGGACTTGAGGCCCAGGAGGGTGGCACCGGCCATCAGGGCGAAGAAGATCGTGAGCAGGCTTCCCATGGACTCCCGTGGGAGCACGCCCCGCACCGCCATCCAGATCATCCCGAGTACCACGAGCCCCAGCACCAGCACCACCCAGCTCACGGTCCGCAGGCTTCGCGCCCCCTCGCTCACGGGGGCGCGCCCCGGCCGTCCGGTCCCCGGTCGGAGCCAGCCCACGGCTAGCCCTCGTCCTCGCCGCCCAGCTCGTAGCGCTCGTCCACGATGGCGCTCAGCCGGTTGAGCGCCGCGCGGAGTTTCGGGATGGATGGATCGCCGCTCCGGGCCCACACCACGATGTCCCAGGGCTGGTCGGCGAAGGCGTCCGGAGGCATGGCCTCCTCGGCCGCGAGGAAGAGCAGGTCCTCGATTGACGCCTCGGGGTCGGTCCAGATCCCGACCGCCTCGTCCTCCCGCTCCGCATGCACGGTCTCCGCCGCCGCCTCGTCGAACACCGGGGCCGCGCTCTCCGCGGCGTCGCCACCGAGCACGATCGCCAGGCCGCCCTTCTCGATCACGGCCATGGCGAACTCCTGGGAAAGCTCCTGGGAAGCCTGGGTACCCTCCTCGAGCCACAGGACCGCCACCGCTGGCCGGTCGGTGAAGGCGGCCGGGGCAGGTGACAGGTTGAGGGCGGGGATGGTGGACAGGAAGACCCGCTTGTCTTCGTGATCGGGGAAGCGGGTGAGCGGCATGGGAGGGTACCGGGCGCCGGGCGTGAGGGGATACAGGAAGTGTAAAGTGGGGATGCGGGCTCAGGGAAGAGGGCGGCGGGGAGGCCTCGCCGGTGGTTAGATCGGCAGGTCCTCGCGCACCAGGGCGAGGATGGCCCCCTGGGGCACCACCAGATACTTTTTCTCCTCGAAGGTGATCTCCACCGCCGCCTTGCGGAAGAAGATGGCGTGGTCTCCCACCCGGGCCTGCATTGGGCGCCAGCGGAGCTGCTGTCCGCCGACCTTCCACGGCTCGTCATCCACCGAGGCGGAGAAATCGGGGGCCGGGTCCCCGGGGCCCACCGCGATCACCAGCCCGCTCTGGATCTGCTGCGCCTCGAGGGCGGTCGGCGGGAGGTAGAGCCCCACACGGGTGCGATCCTCCCCCTCTTCCGGGGTGATCAGCACCCGGTCACCGACCAGGATGAGCTGCTTGCGGGGGAAGTCCACGAGGGCGCTCAGCTCGGCGTGATTTCGAGAACGCGGAGGCTCCGCTTCCCGTGCGGCAGGCTGAGGTCGATCTCGTCCCCGACCTTGCGTCCCTTGAGCGCCCGGCCCAGCGGCGAGGCCAGCGAGATGTGACCGGCCTCGATGTCCATCATCTCCGCCAGGACCAGCATGAACGTCTCCTCGTCCCTGGTCACCAGGTCGAGCACCTTCACGCTCGACCCCAGGCCGACCTGCCCGGCGGGGGTCTCGGTGGTGGACAGCTGGCTCACCTGGGCCAGCCGCTGGTGCAGCTGGCCCAGCCGGGCCTGGACGAACTGCTGCCGTTCAAGGGCGGCCTTGTACTCGGAATTCTCCCGCAGGTCCCCCAGCTCCACCGCCTGGGCGATGGCCTGGGGAATCAGGATGTTGAGTTCGTGGCTCAGCTGTTCGATTTCGGCGCCGAGCTTGGCCCGCATCTCGCGAATCATGGGTCTTCCGGAAAAAAAGGAAACGGCCCGGGCCGGAGCCGAAGCTCGCCCGGGGCGTTTGAGGGTCGAAATCCTTTACTATTATATCGACGGCTGCGGCATGTGGCTATAGCATGCATGCCAATACATTGCGGTGCAAGATCTTACGGTCATTAAACGGGCCGCCGGTCCGGGGGGTGGCGTTGCAGACTCGAACGGGGCGGGGGTGGGGTCTGGCGCTGGCACTGCTGCTGGCCCCCGCGACGGGGGTGGCAGCGCAGGAGGTCGATCCCGGCCCGGCGATCGCGCCGCCAGGGGTGGCCGACACCCTGCTGGCCGATGTCCACGCCGGAGACACCACCATCGCGATCGAGGCCCGCTACGCCACTGGCAACAACTTCACCGGTGCTCCGTTGCCCGGCTACGGCCCCAACCGGATCTATCTCCGGCGGGAGGCGGCCGCGGCGCTGGCCCGGGTCCAGCGGCGCCTCGCGAGCGGCGGGATGGGGCTCAAGGTGTTCGACGGCTACCGGCCGGTCCGCGCCACGCTGGCCATGGTGGAGTGGGCACGCCGGACGGGGCAGATGCACCTGATCGAGGAGGGGTACATCGCCAGCCGGAGCCGGCACAACCTGGGGCTGGCGGTGGACCTGACGCTGGTGGACTGGTCGGTCGGGGGACGGGAGGTGGACATGGGGACGCCCTACGACACATTCTCGGCGGAGGCCCACTGGGCCAACGCCACCGGACGGACCCTGCGCTACCGCCAGCTGCTCCGGCGGGTGATGGAAGCGGAAGGGTTCCGGCAGTACGACCTCGAGTGGTGGCACTACAGCTACGAGGTGCCGGGCGAGCCGGTGGCGTTCGATGTGGAGGTGCGGTAGCTCGGCGGCTCGGTGCTACGCTCGGAGCGCCCTACCGCCCTACCGCCCTACCGCCCTACCGCCCTACCGCCGCCCCCACGCCGCCACGTTCCGCGCCAGCTGCCGGGCGTGGACCTCGAGGTGCTCGGCGTACACTTCGAGCCAGCGTTCCGCGCCGTAGGTCGGGTGTTCCGTGTGCCGGCCGGTGCGGGCCCAGGCGGCGTCGGTGAGTCGCTCGAGGAGGGGCACGGTGTTGGCCCGCACGGCCCGGATGGTGGCGAGCGCCGGCGGGATGGGATGCGCATGGTAGTCGAGGGTGCGCGCCCACTGGTCCTGATCGTAGCCCAGGATCAGCGGATCGGGCTCGGCGAGGAGATAGCGGATGCGCATGTGGGCGTTGGTCTCGCTGTCGGCGCAGTGGACGACGATCTCGTGTGCCGACCAGGCGCCGGGCCGGGGCCGCCAGGTGAGCGCCTCCGGGGGCACCGTGGCGAGGGCGGCTTCGAAGAGATCGGGGCCGTTGCGATAGCGGGTAATGAGGGCGGCACGTTCGGCGGCGGTCATTGATATCTCCAATCGGGCCATCGACGCGCCCTGGCCCTGTAATGTGACAGGTGAGCGTACCCCTGGAGTTTACACCGTGTCGGCGGATTGTCGTGCATTCTACTCAGATTTCTTGACTCTCCCGTAGCTGGCCGCTATTCTCTCGCTGGCATTTTCATGCCCATCTGTCCCCCCCGTTGATCGACAGGATGCGCGCGCTGATGTCCCAGACCCCCGTCCGGAGGCTCCGTCTCGGAGCTCCGGTCCTCCTGCTTGCTGCGGCCATGCTGGCCGCGGGCTGTGCCCCCGACCAGTATCCCCAGACGACGCTGCTCCCCCGCGCCGACTTTGCGCGCGAGGCGGATACGCTCATGCGCCAGACGCTGCTCTGGGCCACGATCGTGTTCGTGCTGGTGGAGGGGGCGCTGCTCTTCGCCATCTGGAAGTTCCGCAACCGGCCGGGCGCGGCGGAGCCGGTCCAGACCCACGGCAACACCACCCTCGAAATCGTGTGGACCATCATCCCGGCGTTCATCCTGGCGATGATCGCGGTGCCCACGGTGCGGACCATCTTCAAGACCTCCCAGCGGCCGGGCCCCGGCGCGCTGCAGGTGGAGGTGATCGGGCACCAGTGGTGGTGGGAGTTCCGCTATCCGGAGCTCGGGATCACCACCGCCGGCGAGCTGGTGGTGCCGAGCGGGCGCACGGTGTCGCTGGAGATGACGACGGCGGACGTGCTGCACAGCTTCTGGCTGCCGCAGTTCGCGGGCAAGCGGGACGTCTTTCCGGGCCGCTACAACAACCTCTGGTTCAAGGCCGAGGTCGAGGGCAACTTCCCGGCGCAGTGCGTGGAGTTCTGCGGCGTCCAGCATGGCCGCATGGCCTATCGCATCGTTTCGGTGAAGCCGGAGGCGTTCGACGCCTGGGCCGCCAACTTCAACGCCCCCCCGAAGGACTTCAGCGCGGACTCCACCGCGAGCCCGCTGGTGCGTGAAGGCCAGCGCCTGTTCACCGCGAAGGGCTGCGGCGGCTGCCACGCGATGTACCCGGCGCTGCCGCTGATCGGCCCGAACCTGCACCACGTGGGGAGCCGGAGCCACATCGCCGCGGGGACGCTGCAGAACACCGACGAGAACCTGGCCCGCTGGATCAAGAATCCCCAGGAGTGGAAGACGGGGGTGCTGATGCCGAACCTCGGGTTGACCGACCAGGAAGCCGCGGCGATCGTGGCCTACCTGCGCGCAAACCAGTAAGGACGCACACACATGGCGACGACTGCACTGGAACACGCCCCCGCGCATCATGAGGAGGCCACCGGGATCTGGAGCTGGATCACCACGGTGGACCACAAGCGCATCGGCATCATGTACGGGGCCACGGCGTTCCTGTTCTTCCTGCTGGGCGGCCTCGAGGCCCTGGTCATCCGGATGCAGCTGTGGGGGCCGGATGGGCGGCTGGTGAGCGCGGAGGTGTACAACCAGCTCTTCACCATGCACGGCACCACCATGATCTTCCTGGGGGTCATGCCGCTGTCGGCCATGTACTTCAACTACATGATCCCGCTGCAGCTCGGGGCCCGGGACGTGGCCTTTCCCCGGCTCAACGCCTTCAGCTACTGGGTGTTCCTGCTGGGCGGCCTGATCATCAACGCCAGCTGGTTCTTCGGCGCCGCGCCCAACGGGGGCTGGTTCGGCTACGCCAACCTCACCTCCGCCCAGTACTCCCCCGGGCTCAACATCGACTTCTGGACCGTGGGCCTGCAGATCCTGGGCGTGGCGTCGCTGGCGGCGGCGGTCAACTTCTTCGTCACCACGATCAACCTCCGCGCGCCCGGCATGGGGATGATGCACATGCCGATGTTCGTGTGGATGAGCTTCATCACCCAGATCCTGCTGCTGCTCTCCTTCCCGATCATCACGGTGGCGCTGGTGCTGCTGATGATCGACCGGAGCTTCGGCACCCATTTCTTCGTCCCCGCGGGCGGTGGCGACCCGATCCTCTGGCAGCACCTCTTCTGGCTGTTCGGCCACCCCGAGGTGTACATCCTGATCCTGCCGTCCTTCGGGATCGTGTCCGAGATCCTGCCGGTGTTCTCCCGGAAGCCGCTCTTCGGCTACGCGGCGATGGTCTTCAGCGGCGCGTTCATCGCGTTCGTCGGCTTCGGGGTGTGGGCCCACCACATGTTCTCCACCGGCATGGGGCCGTTCGCCGACGCGTTCTTCGCCCTGGCCACCATGATCATCGCCATCCCGACCGGGGTGAAGATCTTCAACTGGATCGGCACCGTCTGGGGCGGGAAGCTCGAGTTCAAGACGCCGATGCTCTTCGCCCTCGGCTTCATCGCCATGTTCATCATGGGCGGCCTCTCCGGGGTGATGCATGCCTCGCCCCCCGCCGACCTGCAGCAGACCGACACCTACTTCATCGTGGCCCACTTTCACTACGTGCTCTTCGGCGGCGCCATCTTCGCGCTCACCGGCGGGGCGTACTACTGGTGGCCCAAGATGTCCGGCAAGATGCTGGACGAGGGGCTTGGCACGCTGCACTTCTGGCTGATGATGATCGGGTTCAACCTGACCTTCTTCCCGATGCACATCGTGGGGCTCAACGGCATGCCGCGCCGGGTGTACACCTACAGCGCGGAGTCCAACTTCGAGCTGCTCAACAAGATGGAAACGGTCGGCGCCTTCCTGCTCGGCCTGGCCATGCTGGTGTTCATCTGGAACATCCTCAAGACCTGGCGCAGCCATCAGCCGCCGGCGCCGGCGGATCCGTGGAACGGCGCCACCCTCGAGTGGTCCATCCCCTCGCCGCCCCAGCACTTCAACTTCCCGGCGCTGCCGCAGGTGCACGGCCGGGACGCGCTGTGGGAGATGAAGCGGGTCGCGGGCGGGACGCTGCCGGAGCCGACCCCCATCGCCCACGACGCCGTCCCGATGCCCAACCCCTCCTGGAAGCCCCTGGTGGCCGCGCTCGGCGTGGCGATCACCCTGGGCGGCTTCATCGGCGGGTCGCACCTCTGGGTGCACGCCGTGGGCCTCGTGGTCCTGTTCTACGGGGTCTACGCCTGGGCCTTCGAAGACCCGTTCGCCGCCACCGGTCACTGAGCCGCCACCCCCACCTGGAGCCCGACCGTGGCGACTGCGCACGCGCACGCTGACGATCATCACTACACCGCGACCGGCATCGACAACCGGAAGCTGGCGATCTGGACCTTCATCGGGTCCGAATGCATGTTCTTCGCCTCCCTCATCGGCACCTACCTGGTGTACAAGGGGCGCGACGTCGTGGGCCCCAAGCCGCACGGCGAGTGGCTGCTGAACGGCGTGGCCCAGGAGCAGATGCTGGAGATCCCGCTGGTCACCTTCGGCACCGCGCTGCTGCTGTTCAGCTCCTTCTTCGTGGTGCTGGCGCTCAACGGCGCCCAGAAGGGGAACCGGAAGCAGCTGATCGGCTGGCTGCTCGCGACCATCGTCTGCGGCGTGTTCTTCGTGGGGATGCAGGTGTATGAGTTCAATCACTTTGCCCACCGCGGCATGGGCTACACCACGAACCTGTTCTCCTCCACCTTCTACACCCTGACCGGGTTCCACGGCACCCACGTCACCCTGGGCCTGGTCTGGCTCATCTCGGTGCTGGTGGTGGCGCTCCGCGGCAAGCTGCCGCCCGAGAAGGCGCTCAACCTGGAGATGGCGGCGCTCTACTGGCACTTCGTGGACGTGGTCTGGATCGTCATCTTCCCCGTCGTCTACCTCATCCGCTGAGCCGGCCGAACATGACCGCTACCGCCCACGCCTCCGCGCACGCCGACGGGCATGCCCACCCGACCTGGCAGACCTACACCAAGATCGCGCTGATCCTCTTCGCGCTGACCGCGCTCGAGGTCGGCGCCTACGAAGTGGTGCACCGGCACAGCCCCGCCGGCTTCGCCGCCATCCTGGAGCCGATCGTGGTGGAGGTGCTGCTCGTCCTCTCCGCGATCAAGTTCGCGCTGGTGGCGATGTTCTACATGCACCTCAAGTCCGACGGGAAGCTGCTCACGACGATCTTCTCGTTCTCGCTGCTCCTGGCCGCGGTGATCATCGGGGCGCTGATGATCATCTTCTACTACCTCTACCACCATTCGCCGACGGTGAATCAGCTGAAGTAGGGCGGTAGGGCGGTAAGGCGGTAAGGCGGTAGCATGCACGAAGGGTCGGGGTCCTTGCGGATCCCGACCCTCTCTTCTTCCCGCCCAATCGCCCAACCACCGACCCCCTACCAGCTATCCCCGCCCCCCGCCGGCGGCCAGGCACCGAAGGCCCGGCGCAGCAGCGCCACCTGCCCGGCGTGGTAGCTGTTGTGCGCCACCATCTGCCACAGCACATCCTGCCCGGTTTCTCCCTGTCGGGGGTGCACCACCCGGGAGCCGAGTCCCTGGAGTCCGGCTTCCGCGGCCCAGTTCACCAGCCGGTCCACCTGGATCCGGAAGCGGGCCACCTCCGCCTCCCAGGCCGCGACCGAAGGCGGGCTCGGGTCTGGCCAGCTCACCTCGCCGTGCTCGGGGTAGGGAATCTCGGGGCCGGCCAGCGACCGGAGCTCGTAGTCCATCCAGTAGTTCATGTGCCACACCAGCTGCCAGATGGTATGAGGCGCCCCGGCCAGCGCTCGGCCCGCCAGCTCGAACGGTATTCCCTCGACGCAGGCGACGGGGTCCGCATGGGCGCCCCGTCCGTGCAGCAGGTCGCGCAGGACGCGGTTGGGCATGGGGGCTACCCTCCAGTGGCCAGGCAGGCGGCGATCGTGGTCTCCGCGCCGGCGGCGGCAGGCCCGCCGCGCAGCGCCAGCGCCGCCGCTTCGAGGCAGGCCACCTCGTCTGCCTCCAGCGCGTCGAGGTCGAACGGCACCGGGTCGAGCTCCGCGTACCCGGGGAACCGGTCCTGGATCGGGCAGCCGTTCTCCAGCAGCCGGCCATCCAGCGTGATCATGGCGCGTCCGATCAGGCGGCAGACGAGTGGCCGCCCGGTGTACGCGAGGCATTCGCCGGCGGAGCCCAGGACGGGGCAGGGGAGGTCGGACAGCGCCTCCGCGATGGCGTCGAAGCGATCGTCCCCGATGGCGGCGATGTCCCATGGCGCCCGCCACTCGGGGGCCAGCGCCTGCAGCTTCGCGAGGGCGCGGTCGGCGCGGGCGAGGATGCCGGCCCGGTGTTCGGGGGGGAGCCGCGCCACGGTCTCCCGCAGCAGCAGCTGGTCCGCCATGGAGATGTCGAAGGGGCCATGACAGCAGGCGGTACACCCGCTGGTGCAGGGGATGACGTCCGGGGCCTGGGCCCGGCCCTCCGCGAACCAGCGGTCGAGCCGCTCCAGCAGCGCCTGGTACACCTCCGCCGCCGGATGCACCGGCTTACTCGCCGCCCGGAGTGCCACCGCCCACGGCGAGCGCCAGCATGGCCCAGCCCGCCAGGAGCGCCACGCCCCCGAGCGGTGTGATCATGCCGAGTCTCGTGATGCCGGTCAGGGCGAGGGCGTAGAGGCTGCCGGAGAAGAGCAGGGTGCCGAGCAGGAAGGCCCAGCCGGCGCGGGTGGCCCAGGGGCAGGGGCCCTGCGCCAGCAGCCAGGCGATCACGAAGAGCGGCACCACATGGTACATCTGGTACCGGGCGGCGGTCTCCCAGGTCTGGAGCTGGTCAGGGGAGAGCCGGGCGCGGAGGGCGTGGGCGCCAAAGGCGCCGGCGGCGACGGCGATCAGCCCGGAGATGGCGGCGAGCCGTGCGAAGGGCACCGGCGCCTCAGAAGTAGAGGAAGGAGGGGGGCGCCATGCCGATGGCGCGGAAGTTGGCCACCACCTGCCCGGCGGTCCAGATGGTGTGCTGGTTGAGCTCGTCCCACACCATCCACTTGGGGATCTTCTGCCCGAAGTACCAGATCGACTCCTGGCGATCCGCCTCGCCCTGGCGTGCCAGCACCCCGAGGCTGAAGGCATAGGAGGCGGCGACGAAGCCGTGGAGCGCCTCGCGTGAATTGAAGATGGCGGCGGTATCCGGCCGGATGGGAAGGGAGTCCCAGCCGAGGATGTAGCGCGACACGATGTACTGGTTGGCGTTGGCGGCGTGGTGGATCTGCTCGGCGAAATCCCGCTGTCCCTCGGCGGCAGCCCGGCGATACAGGGACTCCGGCATGGAGTCCACCATGGAAAGCAGCAGGGCGCGCTGCGTCTCCTGCGCCCGGACCTGGATGGCCCGGTACTCCGCCGGCATGGGGAACGACTCCCGGATGGGCGGCGCGTTCTGGGCGGCGAGCGGCGGGAGGGGCGCCGCAAGCGCCAGGCAGAGGGCGGCCGTCCGGCGGTTGATCATCACACCGTCGGGCCGCCCTGCGCGGCCTTGGGCGGCACCGCCATCCCCATGGCGTGGTGCCCGTTGTCCACGTAGATGGTGGTGCCGGTGATTCCGGCGCCGAAGGGGCTCGCCAGGAACGCGGCGGTCACGCCGACGTCCATGGCGTCGAGGTCGCGGGGAATGGGCGAGTTGGCCTTGGAGTAGGCGCACATGGCCTCGATGAAGCCGATCGCCGTTGCCGCGCGGGAGGCGAGCGGCCCGGCGGAAATCGTGTTCACCCGGATCCCGAAGCGCCGGCCCGCCTCGAACGCGAGGGTCCGGGTATCGGATTCGAGGGCGGCCTTGGCGCTCGACATGCCGCCCCCGTAGCCCGGGACGACCCGCTCCCCCGCCGCGAAGCTCAGGGAGAGGAACGATCCGCCCGGCCGCAGGATGGGGCTGAAATTCCGCACCATGCTGGTCAGGCTGTAGGCGCTCACGCTCAAGGCCGCGAGGTAGCCCGCCCGGCTGGTGTCCATGAGCGGCTTCCGCACTTCCGGGGCGTTGGCCAGGCTGTGGACCACGATGTCGAGCGGCCGCTCGCCGAAATCGGCCTGGAAGGCCCGGACCACTCCCTCGATGCTGTAGTCGCCCCGCTCCTTGTAGCGCTTGTTCTCCCGCACCTCCTCCGGCACCTCCGCCAGGGAGTCGTAGGCGGCATCGAGCGGGTAGACCCGCTCGAACGCCATCTTCCCCCCGTCCGGCAGCGCCAGGGACGCATCGATCTTCCCCCGCTCGAGCAGGTTGAGGAAGATGTTCATGGCCGGCGGCCAGGTGCCGACGCAGACCGTGGCGCCCGCCTGGAACATGGCCTTCGCGATGGCGAAACCGAATCCGGCGTCGTCCGCGACGCCGGCGATGAACGCACGCTTGCCGCTCAGGTCAATGGGAAGCATTGGGGGTATCGGGTAGGGGTCTGGGACAATGCTGGGGGGAAAACTAGCCCGGAAGGGCGGCGGGGTAAGGGGGCGGCGGACCGCCCCCTCCGCCCGGCCCTACCTGCGCCCCTCCTCGGCCGACTGCACGTAGGCGGCGATCAACGCGGTGCGGAAATCCCCATTCGGCCGCCGGGAGAGCGGGGCCAGGGCCTCGAATGCCTGACGGGCGCCGGCCGGGTCGCCGGTGGCCAGGCGGGCAATGACCACCCCGTCCCGCAGCTCATCGGGGGGGAGCCAGCTGGCCCGGTCCAGGGCGGCCGCGATCAGCGGCTCCGCGGCCCGGGCGGCGCGGGCGAAGTCCCAGCCCGAAATGCCCTGGCGGAACTCGACCACGGCCCGGACCCCGGGCGGCGCCCGGTGGCGGTCGAGGAAGCGGAAGATGTCGGCGTAGAAGGCCTCATCCATGTAGCCGCTGGTGCCGCCGTAGCGGTCCCGCTCCACGTCCGCCATGCGCTGGGTCCAGACCCGCCAGTCGCCGGGGGGCTCGGTCGCGGCCAGTTCGGCGCGCCAGGCGCGCTGGCGGTACAGGGCGCCGCTCTTCCGGTCGTCATCGGGGATGGTGTCCGACACCTGGTACGCGGCCGGGTTCCGCACCGTCGCGCCGAGCGACAGGTTGTACATCCGGGGGATGTCGGGGGCGGGGGCGAGCATGAAGCTGGCGGGCGGCACCCGGCGCCCGATGTAGGGCGCGGTGACGTCGAACCGCTCGTACGACAGCCCGTAGATCCCCGAGGCCTGCTGCGCCATGTACCGGGTCCGTTCCGCGCCGTTGTCGAGGTGGGGGAAGAAGTCGCTGTTGGGGGTGGGGAAGCGCCCCACCAGCGGGCCCAGGGAGGTCCGGTTCCCCAGCCGGGTGGCGTTCAGCGCCTCGGGAGTGAACGGGATCTGGTGGCAGAAGTCCTTCGCGATGCCGGGGTACTGGAACACGCTCCAGTCGGGCTCGGGCACCCGGTCCCCGTTAGTGGCGATCACCAGCATGTCGCTCACCGCCGGCATGTACACCTCGTAGTGCTTGAACTTCTGGTGCAGCGCCGACAGCACCGTCATGACCAGCCGGTCGTTGATGTCATAGATGTGGATCCACTGCGCGAAGACCCCGTCCGGCTTGAGGTACTGGTTCACCCGGTCGTAGAACTCCGCGGTGAACAGGCCCGCCACGCCGCTCACCCAGGGGTGGGACGGCTCGCTGAAGATGTAGTCGTACTTCCGGCCCGCGGCGGCGAAGTAGCTCTTGGCGTCGTCCACCACGAAGTGGGCCCGCGGGTCATCGAAGACCCGGGCGTTGGCGGGGTAGAAGCCCTTCTTCGAGGCGGTGATCATCTCCGGCTCGATCTCGATCGTGTACAGCTCCTTGAGCGCGGGGCTCCCGAGCAGCAGGTGGCTCGACATCCCGGTTCCCTGCCCGATGACCGCGCCCACCTCGCCGTTCGGCTTGTGGGCCAGGGTGATCAGCGCCGCGAGGGCCAGGGTGGCGGCGTCGCCGCGGAGCGGCTGCTTCCGGCTGGTGTCGCTGCAGGCCTGGAACCAGTACGCGGAGAGGGCGCCATCGGACTTGCCGTTGGTCGCGATGAAGATCTCGCCATTGCTGGTGATGCGCTCGGCGGAGACCGTCGCGGTGCGGCCGTCCCGGTAGTAGAGGATCTCCCGGCTGCCCCGCTCCGGGACGGTGCCGAAGCGGTACACCCCCGAGAGCAGGAGGTGCTGGTCGAAGGCGGGGCTCACGGCGGCGACCAGCGCCACCAGGGCCAGGAAGCCGGCGCCGCCGAAGGCGAGCTTCCGGCCGGCCACGCCCGCCGCCCCGGCGATCGCGAACAGGATCGCGACGCCCACCGCCATGTCGAGCAGCGCGCCCGAGACCAGCAGCGTCTTGAGCCCCACCAGCGGCATCAGCACCAGCGCCGCCACCGACACCCCGACGATCGAGCCGAAGGTGTTCCAGCTGTACACCTGGCCGATCGCCTTCTCCCCGACGCCCCCGAGGACCAGGGTGCGGGTGATGAGCGGCAGGGTGATGCCGGCGCAGAAGGTGGCCGGGAGCATCACCAGCAGGCAGATCCCGTAGCGGGCCATGTTGTAGCCCACGTACCCCGGCTCGGAGCGCGCAAAGGCCTGGATGAACGTGCCCATCCAGCCGAAGGCGTGGAAGTAGAGCGGCAGCGTCGCGAGGGCCAAAAAGCCCATGCAGATCTGGGTGATCGCCAGCACCCGGAGCGGATTGGCGAACTGGTCCGCGCGGCTCCGCACCCAGAAGGCCCCGAGCGCCAGCCCCAGGATGAAGGCCGAGAGCATCAGCTCGAACGAATGGGTGGCGCTGGAGAGCACCAGGGAGAGCATCCGGATCCAGGCGATCTCGTAGATGAACGAGGCCACCGCGGTGCCGAGCGCGGTCCAGAGGAGCAGCCGGTGCAGGGTGCTGGGGGCGAGGTCCGCGAAGGCGCGCGCCGGCGGGGCCGCGGCCGCCACGGCCGTCGCCTCGTCGCCCCGCCCGTAGCGCATGACCATCATGGCGCCGATCGCCACCACGAAGTTGAGGATGACCGCGGCCAGGATGGTGCCCGGAAGTCCCACCGCTTCCACCAGGTAGAAGCCGGCGATGAGCACGCCGATCGCCGCCCCGAAGCTGTTGGCAAAGTAGAGCACCGAGAGGGTGCGGCCCGGCTGCCGGGTCAGGCGCCGGAGCGCCCCGGCGGACATCAGCGGGAAGGTGGCACCGAGCAGCACCGACTGGGGCAGGATGAGCAGCGCCGCGAGCCCCCACTTGGCGATGGTCAGGGTGATGGAGCCGGCGGTGGCCGGGAAGACCGAGCTGTAGGCCCAGCCGGTGACGCCGACGTAGATGTCCTGGAAGAAGAGGCCGATGAGGCCGACCACCGCCTCGATCAGGGCGTAGCCGAGCAGCGGCTCCCGGATCCGGTGGGTGATCCGCCCGATGATCATCGCCCCGAGCGCCATGCCGCCCAGGAAGATCACCAGCACGATCACCTGGGCGTAGGCGTTGTGGCCGACGAAGAGGCCGAGATAGCGGGACCAGACCGACTCGTAGAAGAGGCCGGCGGCACCGGACAGGATGAAGAGCAGGGTCAGGACGCCCAGCATGCGTGATCCGGGTTGAGGAGGGATGGCCTGAAGAGTAATCCCGCCCCGGGAGGGGGCGGGAGGGCCGGACGGGGCGCGGCGCTACTCCTCCCGCAGCACCGCCAGCGGCGAGCGCCGGAACAGGTCGAGGCTGGTCCAGAGCCCGGTCGTGACCGGCAGCGCCACCAGCACCACCGCCAGGATCCCGAAGCCCAGCCACGGGACCGTGAAGGGCACCTCGAAGGTGTACTTCATCAGCGCCCAGCCGCCGAGGCTGGCGAGCCCGGTAGCGACGATCGCCGCCAGCACGCCGAGCGCGGCGTACTCCGTCACCATGATCCGCACCACCTGGCGCCGGGTGGCGCCCAGGGTCTTGAGCAGCGCCGCTTCCCGTACCCGCTGGTAGCGGCTGGTGGCCAGCGCCCCGATCAGCACCACCACCCCGGTGGCGAGGCTGAAGAAGGCCATGAAGCGGATGGCGAGCGCCACGCTGGCCACGATCTTCTCCACGCTCTGCTGGATGGAGGTCAGGTCAATGGAGGTGACGTTCGGGTGCCGCTCCACGATGGCTCGCTGCAGGCTGCCCATGACCGCGGCATCGTCCACCCGGGTGAGCACCACGAAGCTCTGCGGCGCGTCGGCCAGCGGGCCCTCGGGGAAGACGGCAAAGAAATTGGGCTCGAACCGGGCCCAGTTGACCTCGCGCAGGTTGGCCACCACGCTCGCGATCTCCACCCCCTGGATGTCCCAGGTGAGGGTATCCCGGATGGTGACCGCCAGGTCTCCGGCGATGTCGACCTCGAGGGAGAGCGGGACCGGGCCGGCGGCGCGACCGGCGCCAGGCTTCCACCAGTCGCCCACCACCAGCTTCTCCGATCCCACCGACGTATCGCGATAGGTCGATCGGTACTCCCGGCGGAGGGCCCACCCCTCCACCCGCTCACCGTCCCGCACCGGCCGCTTCATCGTGTCGGCCAGCATCTCCTTCACCCGGATGCCGTTGATCGCCGCCAGCCGCATGGGGACGATCGGCACCGCCGGCTGGGCCTCGAGCCCCGCCGTCCGGATCTCCGCCAGCACGTCGTCCTTCTGGTCCGGCTGGATGTCGAAGAAGACCAGGTTGGGGCGCCCGAGGCCGCCGTCGAGCTGCAGTTGCCGGAGCAGGTTGTGCTGCATCACCGCCAGCGCGCCTAACAGGAAGGCGCCGAAGCCCAGGGCCAGGACCACGGCCACGGTCTGGTTGGCGGGGCGGTACAGGTTGGCCAGCCCCTGGCGGAGGACGTACGGCAGCCGGTGGGGAAACCAGCGCCGGAGGGAGCGGATGAGGCCGAGGGCGGCGAGCCACAGCACCAGCAGCGCCGCGCCGACGCCGGCCGAGAACGCCAGCCCCTTGAGCGCGTCGCCCACCTGCAACATGGCCATCCCCACCACGCTGAGGGCCAGCACCAGGCGCGCGGCCCAGATCCAGCCATCGGCGCGGCGGCGGGGGCCCTCCTCCACGTCCCGCCGGAGCACCGCGAGCGGCGGCACCCGGCGCACCGCGAGCAGCGGCAGCAGGGCAAACACCAGCGCCACCCAGATGCCCACCCCCAGGCCGGTGAGGATCGCCTGGAGCGAGGGCTCCACCGAGACGTCGAGCGGCAGGAAGGCGCCGAAGACCCGCGGCATCGCGAGCTGCAGCAGCAGCCCGAGGAAGACCCCGGCGAGGCTCCCGAGGAAGCCCATCGCGGCGGCCTGCAGCAGGTAGGCGCCGAAGACCTGGCCACTGGTGGCGCCCAAGCAGCGCAGCACCGCGATGGTGTCCCGCTTCCGCTTGATGAAGACCTGCACCGCGCTCCCCACGCCGATGCCGCCCAGCAGGAGCGCGATCAGCGCCACCAGCCCGAGATAGCGGCCCAGCTGGTCGAGGAACTGCCGCAGGTCCTCCTCTTCCTCCACCGCGGTCTTGAGCCGGCCCTGCTGCGCGCCGACACTGGGCCGCCAGGTGTCCGCGAACGGCTTGGTATCAAGACTCGCCGGCACCCGCAGGAACCAGTCGTACTCCGCCCGGCTCCCGAAGCCGAGCAGCCCGGTTTCCTCGAGGTAGCGGGCGGGGATGAAGACCCGCGGCCCGAACGCGGCGCGCACCCCGACGTCCCCGGGAAAGCTCGCCACCGTGCCCGCGATGACGAAGCGGCTCTCCCCCAGCGCCATGGTGTCGCCCACCGCCGCCCCGAGCGAGGTGAGAAAGGCGGGGTCCACCAGCGTCACCCGCCCCTCGGCGAGCCGGCCCCAGGCGCCCTCCGGGTTGGTGACGACCTTGCCGTAGAACGGGTAGTCGCCCTGGAGCGCGCTCACCCGCACCAGCCGGGTGCCCGCGGTGCGGGGGACATACGCCATCCCGGCGAAGCTCGTGACCTCGGCCAGGTCGGTGGCGGGATCCGCCCCCGCGGCGCGGGTGAGGGAGTCCAGCACCAGGCGGAAGCCCGGGGTGGGCTCGGTGCGGGTGCTGAGCGCCAGGTCGCCGCCCAGCAGCGCCCGCGACTGTCCCTCGAGCGCCACCGTGAGATTGTCGGTGAACGACTCGATCGCGACAAGCGCGCCCACCCCAATCGAGATCGCCGTGGTGAGCAGCAGCAACCGCTTGCCCGCCGCCCGGCTCTCCCGCCAGGCCAGCTGCCGCACGAAGGTGAAGGAGTTCATCCCGCGGCGGCTCCCGCCAGGGAGTCGCTCACCACCGCGCCGTCGGCGAGGCGGATGATCCGGCGAGTGAGCCGCGCCAGTTCGAGGTCGTGGGTGACCAGGACGGTGGTGGTGCCCAGTTCGCGGTTGAGCTCCAGCAGGATCTCCACCACCCGCTGGCCGGTGGCCTGGTCGAGGTTCCCCGTCGGTTCGTCGGCAAAGAGAATCCGCGGCCGGTTGCTGAAGGCCCGGGCCAGCGCCACCCGCTGCTGCTCGCCGCCCGAGAGCTGGGCGGGGTAGTGGTGCTCCCGGCCCTTGAGCCCCACCCGGGCCAGCAGCTCATCGGCGCGCGAGCCGGCCTCCTCTCCCCGGAGCTCCAGCGGCACTTCCACGTTTTCGCGCGCGGTGAGGGTCGGGATCAGGTGGAACGACTGGAAGACAAACCCCACCCGCTCGGCACGGAAGGCGGCCAGGCCGTCCTCCGAGAGGGTGGTGAGGTCGGTGCCGTCCACGATGACGCGGCCCCGCGTGGGGCGGTCGAGCCCGGCCAGCAGGCCGAGCAGCGTGGTCTTGCCGCTCCCCGAGGGGCCGACGATCGCCGCCAGCTCGCCCGTGGGAATCTCCAGCGTGATATCCTTCAGCACGGCGAGCGGACGCCCGCCGGAGAGGTACTCTTTAGACAGCGCTTCGACGCGGATCATGGATCGTGCGAATTCCGGGAAAAAGGTCGGGTAGAATCATAGTCGGACTGGCCCTGATGCTCCTGCTTGCCTGCGGGGGCGGGGCGGGGGAGGGGGGGAGCCGCGCCGACTCGGCGGCGGCGGGGGCGGGGGGCGATCTGGCGCCGGCCGATTCGGCCCCGGCGCCCTCCGGCGGTGGGACCATCGTCTTCCTGGGGACCAGCCTTACGGCGGGGCTGGGACTCGACCCCGATTCGGCCTACCCCGCCCTCATCCAGCGCAAGCTGGATTCTGCCGGCCTCCGCTACACCGTGGTGAACGCCGGCCAGAGCGGGGAATCAAGCGCCGGGGCCCTCCGCCGGGTGGACTGGATCCTCCGGCAGCGGCCGGCGGTGCTGGTCATCGAGACCGGCGCCAACGACGGACTCCGGGGCCAGGAACCCGATTCCACCCGCGCCAACATCCAGGCCATGGTGGACCGCGCCCGGGCGCAGTCCCCCGGGACCCGGATCGTCCTCGCCCCGATGGAGGCGATGCCGAACCTTGGACAGGACTACGTGCGCCGGTTCCGCGCCATCTTCCCCGCGGTCGCCGCAGCGAACGGGATCCCCCTGCTGCCGTTCATCCTGGACGGCGTGGGCGGCGTGGACTCGCTCAACCAGCAGGACGGGATTCACCCCAACGAGGCGGGATCGCGCCGCGTGGCGGCCAATGTGTGGCGGGGGCTGGAGCCGGTGTTGAGACGGTAAGGCGGTAAGGCGGTAGGGCGGTAGGGCGATTCGCCGATTGGGCGATTGGGCGATTGGGCGATTGGATGATGGGGAGCCTGCGCATGCGCGTGACACGGAGGTCGATGATCGGGTGCGGCGTCGGCGCCGCGTTGCTGCTGGCGGCGTGCGGCGGCGATGGCAGCGGGCCCGGGGGCAATACGCGATCCTACATGATGGGCTTCTCCGCCATCCCACCCAGGATAGACACCACCATCCTCATTCCGACGCTCACCCTCGCGGCCGCGCACTCCGACGCCGGCCTGATGCAGCTCTCGATCCCCTGGCAGGTGCTCCTGGATGACACCGCCGCCGCCACGGAGGTGCGGGTGGTGCGCCTCCCGCTGGTCCAGTTCTACCGGGGCAGTGGCATGAAGGTGGTGGTCACGCTCGACGTGACCGACGGGCTCAATCGCGCCGCCGAGGCGCCGGAGCTGGTCGCCGCGGGACGGAGCATCACGGACACCGCGGTGCAGCGGCTCTACCGCGAATACGTCGCCGCGGTGGACAGCATCCTCCACCCCGACTACCTGAGCCTGGCCGCGGAGACCAACCTCATCCGGCTGGCGGCGCCAGACTCGGTGTTCGACGCCCTCCAGACGATGGTGAACGCCGCCGCCCTGGAGCGGACGCTCGCCGGGAGCGCGACGCCGCTCATGGTCAGCGTGCAGGTGGAAACCGCGTGGGGGCTGCTGCAGGGGACGGGCGTGTATGAGGGCATCGCCGCGGACCGCGCCGACTTTCCGTTCCTCGACGCGCTCGGTCTCTCCTCCTATCCCTACCTGGGTGGGTTCCCGGACCCCGACAGCATCCCGCTCAATTACTACAGCCGGCTGGTGCAGGGCGCGTCGCTGCCGCTGGTGGTGCTCGAGGGGGGCTGGCCCTCCGTGCCGGACGGCATCCTCGCCAGCACGCCCGCGATGCAGGCGCGCTACATCAGCCGCCACGCGCGCATCCTCGATGCGGCCCCCGCCGCCGGGCTGTTCCAGATCACGTTTACCGACCTGGATCTCGCGGGCATTCCCGGTGCACCCCCCAACCTGGCGCTGTTCGCGCACCTGGGCCTGGTGGATTCGGCGCTCGGCCCCAAGCCGGCGCTTGCCGCCTGGGACAGCGTGCTCGACCGGACCTATCGCCCGTGACCCTGCACCTGCTCGCCCTCGCCGCCTCGCCCCGGAAGGCCTCGATCAATCGCCGGCTGCTGAGGCCGGCACCTTGGCCGGCCGGCTCCCGCGTCGCCTAGCAGTTTTCCGGGTTCTCCTGGCAGTAGTCCCCGCCCTCGGAGTTGGGATTGCTCCCGAAGCAGGCGGCCGACGCGAGGATCAGCGTGCCCAGGACCAGGAGCAAGGACCAGTTGTAGCGGAACGGGCGAAAGCGGCGTAGCATGGAACCCTCCCTCGATGGCGCGGGGCCGCGGGATGCGGCCCCTCATGGGAGGAACGACGGCCGCGCGCCTATCTTCTCAGCAGCCATGAAGCCCGGGGAGGCGGCATGGGGGAACAATCGGATCAGGTCTCGCAGGCGCTGGATCAGGTGCTCGCCCGCTTCGCGGAGCGGGTGCGCTACATCGGCATCCGCCATGGCCTGACCGGCAGCGATGTCGAGGACCTGCTGCAGGAGGTCCGGCTCCGGCTGTGGAAGGCGCTGGAGAGCGATGAGAAGATCCTCGGCGCGCCGGCGTCCTACGTGCACCGGACGGCGGTGTCCGCCGCGCTGGACGTGCTGCGCCGCCGGCGGGCCCGGCGCGAGACCCCCGCCCGGCTCTCCCGGCCCAGCGGGCTCTCCGCCCTGGGCGAGTCGCCGGCGGCGGACCGGATGCTGGAGGAGATGGAACTGCAGGACCAGGTGGGGCGGGCGCTGGAACAGCTGATCCCGGCGCGCCGTTCGGTGGTCAAGATGTACCTGGCGGGGTACGGCCGTGAGGAGATCGCCGACCTGCTGGGCTGGACGGAACCCAAGACCCGCAACCTGCCCTACCGCGGCCTCTCCGACCCGCGCGAGAAGCTGACCGCGATGGGCATCGGTCCGGAGGCGCTGCAATGAGCGACGATCGTCTTCGCCGGAGCTACGACATGCTCCTCGCCATCCGGGCCGATACCGGCGATGACCGCGGCGGCTGCCCGCCGGTCGAGCGGATCGCCAGCCTGATCCGGCGCGAGGAGGATGAGGACAGCCGCCTCGCGCTGCTGGACCATGTGATGGCCTGTCCCTTCTGCCAGCCCGAGTTCGAGCTGCTGCGGGTGGCCGAGCGGGCCAGCGGGGAACAGGCCCGGACCGACCCCGCCTAGGCCCCTGCGGCCCGAGCCGCCGTGATCCCCTGCGGAGGGGAGCCGTCAGCGCGCGGCCAGCTCCGTCGTGGCGTCCTGGCGGGACTGGACCAGGTCCAGGTGCGGCGCCAGGGCGGCGCCCACTTCCCAGGTGGAAACCGAAGCCCGGGAGTCGCCGTTCACGACGCCAAGCCACGGCGCCGGCGCCCCGGCCTCCCAATCGCCGAAGACCAGCACCGGCGTGCCGTAGCGCTTCACGTTCGAGCCGCGACCGGGCACCCACTGCTCCGCCCAGGTGTACATCCACCGGGCGTCGGTCTCGAGCAACCGCACGCAGCCATGACTCGCCGGCATGCCCGGCAGCTCGTACTGATGGAACGCCACGCCCTTGAGCGCGATGAAGTTCACGTACCAGTCGAGGATCCAGCTCGGGTCGTCGGTGCTGATGGTCGTACGGGACTTCCAGTTGGTGAAGAACAGCCCGGCGTCGGTGGGCGTCGCGGTCTTGCCGCTGCTGATCGGACCCCAGCGCACCAGGGCGCCATACTCATAGGCGGCAAAGGCCTGCACCCGGCGGGAGACCAGCACGAACTTGGGGGTTGTGCGCAGCGAGAAGACGGCCTCAGGGAAGGGGGCGTACGCCAGCTCCGGCGCCACCGAGTCCGGCACCAGCAGCGCCCGGCGCCGCGCGAACTTCTCGTCCACCCGGTTGAGCTTGAGGACCGTCAGGAACTGCGCGGAGTCGAGTGCCGCCGCGCCGCCCCACTCGGCCAGCGTCAGGCGACGGAAGCTGTGGGCCCGGGACCAGCCGTCCCGCGTGGCGGCGGAGGCGGTGCCGGCGTGGATCGAGGCCGCAGCGGGCGGCGTGGGCCGACTGTAGTGCGCGCCCAACATCAATCCGGCCGCCCCCAACACCAGAAACGCCCGGCCACCACCACGCAACCCTCTAGAATTCATACGGTTCGTACGATTGCTGGACATCCGGTTCAAGCGCTCCATGGCCCGGTAACGCGGGGCCATCCTGTGTGGTTCCAATAGGTTGCCCGCACACAAAGGTCCGGCTGCGGGGGCCGCAGCCGGACCTTTCCTGCCGGGATGGCTGCGTGCCACCCCAGAGAAGGGCAACCGCTATACCACTCAGGGGCCGACCTGGTGCTCCCCGGTCACCGCGTGCGCCACCTGGTCCACTGCCTCATTCCCCAGCACCCGGCGGGCTATCCGGGTGAACCACTCGCGGACGCTGTCGAGGATTTCGTAGAAGGTCGGGATGGCGATCAGCGTGAGCAGCGTCGAGGTGATCACGCCCCCGATCACCGCCACGCCCAGCGGCTGGCGGAACTGGGCGCCATCGCCCCGGCCCAGCGCCACCGGGATCATCCCCGCGATCAGGGCGAAGGTAGTCATGAGGATCGGGCGGAGCCGGATGGCGCCCGCCTCGATCAGCGCCTCCCGAAGCGCCAGCCCCTGCCGTTCCCGCGCCCACTTGGCGAAGTCGATCAGCAGGATCGCGTTCTTCGCCACGATGCCCATCAGCAGGATGACGCCGATCAGGCTCATGATGTTGATCGTGAGGCCGGTGACCGCGAGCCCGAGCATCACGCCGATCATCGAGAGGGGCAGCGACAGCATGATGGCCAGCGGGTCCACGAACGAGCCGAACTGCATCACCAGGATCAGGTACATGAGCATCGCCGCGACGCCGAGGGCGATATAGATGCTGCCAAAGACCTCGTTCTGCTGCTCCGCGTCGCCCCCCTCGGAGATGCGCACGCCGGGGGGCAGCGGGACCTTCGCGATCGCCGCCCGCACGTCATCCATCACCGGGCCGGTGGCGCGGCCGGAGGTGTTCCACTCCACGTTGACCACCGGATCGCGGTTCAAGTGGTTGATCACGGCCGGCCCGAGCCCCTGGGTGACATCCGCCACCTGTCCCAGCGGCACCGTGGTGGGGAGGCCGTTGGGGCCGGCCACGAGCAGCGGCAGCCGCCGCAGGTCCTCCGGCCGGGTGCGGCTCTCCGGGGCGAGCCGGATCTGCACGTCCCGGGTCTCGCCGCTCGGGTCCACCCAGTCGCCGGCATCGATGCCGGCGAAGGCGGGGCGCACCGACTGCGCCACGTCTCCCACCGTGACCCCGAGGCTGCCGGCCAGGCCCCGGTTCAGGGAGATGGTGACCTCCGGCTTCTGCCCCTTGGAGGACAGCCCCAGGTCCACCACGTTCGGCACCGTGGCCACCATGGCCTGGATCTGCTCCGCCACCGCGGTGATGGTCGCCACGTCGCCGCCACGCACCTCGAGCTGGAGCTGCTTGCGCCCGCCGCCAAAGTCACTGGTGAAGATGGAGACCTTCGCCCCGGTCATCCGCGTGGTCTGCGCCCGGAGCCGGGCGGCCAGGTCCTCCGCGCTGGCGTCGCGGTCGTGGCGCGAGGTGAGCCGGACGAAGATGTGCCCCTCGTCCACCGCGCCGGCGTTGCCGCCGCCCAGGGTGGTGTAGGTGTAGCGCACCTCCGGCTCCTTCCGGAGGGCGGCGATCACCTCCTCCGCCTTCGCGCGGGTGTACGCCAGGCTGGACCCGGGTGGCGTCTCGATCTTGATGTTGAACTCGGAGCGGTCGTCCTCGGGGAAGAAGCCCACGCCCACCAGCCGGTAGTACGGCATGGCCAGCGCCCCCACGAACGAGGCCGTCGCGATCGCGACCATGGTCCACCGATGGTCCAGCGCCCACGCGATGACCTTCTTGTACCCCTCCGCCAGGCCGGTGAACCAGGCGTTGAACCGGTCCAGCTTCCGGGTGATCCACGCCTTCTTGTGCTCCGGCCGGTGCGGATCGGGCCAGTACGCGGAGAGCATCGGGTCCAGGGAGAAGGACACGAAGAGCGATACCGCCACCGAGCAGGCGATGGTGAGCCCGAAGGGCTTGAACCACTGCCCCGAGATGCCCGGGAGGAAGGCGATCGGAACGAACACCGCCAGGATGGAGAAGGTCGTGGCCGCAACCGCCAGCCCGATCTCGTCGGTGCCCTCCCGCGCGGCGGTGATGTGGTCCTTCCCCATCTCCACGTGGCGGACGATGTTCTCCCGCACCACGATGGCGTCGTCGATCAGGATGCCGATGGCCAGCGACAGGCCGAGCAGGGACATGGTGTTCAGGGTGAAGCCGAAGGCCCACACCGCAATGAACGAGGCCAGGACGCTGACCGGCAGCGCCAGGCCGGTGATGATCGTGGAACGCCAGGAGTTGAGGAACAGGAAGACCACCAGCACCGTGAGCAGGGCCCCCTCGATCAGGGTCTCCTCCACGTTGGCCACCGACCGGTCCACCTTCTCCCCCGCGTTCTTCACCACGTCCAGCTTGACTCCGGGCGGGAGGCCCGCGGTGAGCCGCTCCAGGCGCTCGATGACCCGGGCGCTCACGTCGGTGGTACTGAAGCCCTTCGACTTCTTGATGTCGATGCCCACCGCCTCCTGGTTGTTGAACAGCGCCAGCGAGCGGGGCTCCGCCGTGCCGTCAATCGCCTGCGCCACCTCGCCCAGGCGGATCAGGCGGCCGTTCCGCTCCGCCACCACCAGCCGGAGGAAGTCCTGCGGCTCCGCGAGGCGGCCGGTGAGCCGGATGCTCCGCTCCTCCCACGCCGTCTCGATCCGTCCCACCGGCGATGCCAGGTTCTGGGCCCGGAGGGCGCCCACCACCTGCGCCACGCTCACCCCCGCCGCCTGCAGCGCCTCGGGGCGGAGCAGCACTGTGAGCTCCCGCTCGTGCTTCCCCAGCACGGTCACTTCGGCCACCCCCGGCAGCGAGCGGAGTTCGCGCGCGATGCCGGGATCCGCCACCCGGGTGAGCTCTGCCGCGGTCAGCCGCTCGGAGGAGAGCGCCAGCGACACCACCGGCCGGTCGGTGTCGGAGAGCTTCTTGATGATCGGCTCCTCCAGTTCCTCCGGCAGGTCGGCGCGGATGGCGCTGATCGCGTCCCGCACGTCCTGGGTCGCCTCGAGCAGCGTCTTCTCGAACTGGAACTCGATCACGATCTGGCCGTACCCGTCCTGGGCCGTGCCCTGCATCTTCTTGACGCCGCTGATCGCGGCGATCGCCTCCTCCACCGGCTCCAGCACCTCCCGCTCCACGCCATCGGGCGCGGCTCCCGGATAGACCAGCCCCACCAGCACGAAGGGGGGCTGCACGTCGGGGAATTCGTCGGTCTTCACCTGGAAGAGCGCGATCAGGCCGAAGACCGACAGCGCCAGCATCGAGACGATGGTGACGACCGGCCGCTTGATCGCGAAATCGGAGATCAGCACGGGCTACTCCTTCTCGGCGGCGGCGCCGACCTGCACCGTAAACCCCGGCGCGATGCCCCGCGCGCCGCCCAGCAGCAGGGTGTCCCCCGGCGCGAGGCCGCTGGTCACCTCCATACGCTCCTCCGCGGCGTCGATCAGCCCGAGTGTCACTTCCACCCGCTCCACCTTGCCCTGCCGCACCCGCACCACGAACGGCCGGAGTCCCTTCCGGTCCACGGCTTCGCTCGGCACCACCACGCCCACCCGCGAGGCGGTGGCCACCCGCCCGTCCGCGAACAGCCCGGCCACCAGCCGTCCGCTGCCGTTGGGGATCCCGACCGTCACCCGCACCTGCCCCGTGGCGGGATCCACCGCGGGATTGATCCGCGTGATCCGCCCCCGCAGCGGCTCCTCCAGCCCGGTGACCGTGAACAGCACCGACGCCCCCACGGCCAGGTCCTTGAGCGCGTCGGTGGCCACCGTCCCTTCCAGCTTGAGCGCCGCCGGGTCCACCACGGTGAACAGCGGATTGCCGGTCTGGACGATGTCGCCAAGGTTGGCCGGCCGTTCACTCACGACGCCGCTGAACGGCGCCCGCAGCACGGTCTTTCCCAGCGCCTTCAAGGCGGTCGCGAGCCGCGACCGGGCGTCCGCCGCCTGCGACTCGGCGGAGGAGAGGGTCCACTCCGCCTGCTCCCGGTCCCGGTCGGCGATGGCCCCCGCCTCCGCCAGCGCGCGGGAGCGCTCGGCGTTCCGCCGCGCGAGGCCGGCGTTGAGCTCGGCGGTCTGCAGCGCGGACTGGGCCGAGGTGTAGGCGTCGCGCAGGCCGGTGTCATCGATCCGCCCCAGCACCTGCCCGCGCGCCACCGGCTGCCCGGGCCCGGCGCGGACCTCGAGGAGCGCGCCCCCGACCTCGGCCCGGACGGTCGCGCTGCCCCCCGCGGCCAGGGGTCCGGCGGTCGCCGGCCCCCCCACGCGCCCCCCCTCCTCCCCCACGGTGAGGTCCCTCCCCCCGCGCC
>CAZPER010000059.1:0-24958 GCA_964585655.1 uncultured Gemmatimonadaceae bacterium
GCGAGCCCCGGAAGTCGGTGGGCACCCCCGCCGCATGGCGCTAGGTGGCCGCCGCGATGCGCCGCCTCCCCAACCTCTTCCTCCGCGCCCTCCGGCTCCGCTGTCCCTCCTGCGGGGGCGGGCCGGTGTTCGTGACCTGGGTCCGGATGTGCCCCAGCTGCCCGAGCTGCGGCATCAACTTCGACCGGGAGCCGCAGGGAGGCTACTGGGTCGGCTCGAACACAATCAACCTCTTCGTCACGGAGGCGGTGTTTGCGGGAGCCTTCGTGGGCACCCTGGCGCTGACCTGGCCCACCCCGCCGTGGGACGCGATGCTGTGGGGCGGGATGGTCCTGATGCTCCTCTTCCCGGTGGCGTTCTATCCCTGGTCCAAGACGCTCTTCATCGCGGTGGACCTGACCTTCCGCCCCCGGGAACCGGAAGACTACGTGCAGCCAGCGGAACCGGGGCCGCGGGTACGGCGGTGAACCCCGGCTGCGCCGGGCAGCCTCACATCGCCTTCGGGCAGGTGCTGAAGCCGAACAGCGTATACACCGGGCAGCTGCCCAGCAGGCCGGTCACGACCGGAAGGATGCCGAGGTAACCCCAAGGGGTCTTCGGGCCGATGAACACGAGCGAGATGAGCGCCAGCCCGAGCAGCACGCGCGCCCCGCGCTCAATGGGATGCTCGTTGACGGGCAGCAGCTTGGCCAGCATGGGGTCCTCGCAGGGTTGAAGGGATGCGATGGATCCTACTCACCAGCCGACGGCGGCGCACTTCCCCCCACCAGCCCGATCCGCCGAACGGCGAAAGATGAAGAAGCGTTAACGGACTCTTCAGGTCGGAATCACCCCTCGCGGTCGAGCTTACGGCCATGAGGCTCCCGACCCGCTGGATCGCGCTGGCCCTGCTCCCCGCCATGCTGGCCATGGCGAGCGGCAGAGAGCCTGGCTGCAACGCGCCGATCCCCGCGGCACACCACGGGGGCGCGCCGCACGGCACCCCGACCCCGGACGGCACCCCCCACCCCTGTCCCGCCGCGTCCCTTACCCTCTGCGCCACGACCGGCGGCTGCCTGACACTGGGCCTTACCCCGACTGCGCCGGCCACGATCGTCCTCTCCGGGGAGACCCGGGAGCCCGCGACCACCGTGCTGACCCCGCTCTTCCCGCGCGACATCACCCCCGACAGCCCCCCTCCTCGAACCTGATCCGTTCTGCTCAAGGCTCCGGCCTCCGGGATTGACCCCGGTAGCACCGGAGACCGCGAGGATCTCCCTCGCGGGTGCACTTCACGGATCGGGATGCGTTCATGCGGAACATGATTGGAGCCCTCGCGCTCGCGCTGCTGGCGCGGGCTGCGGCGGCGCAGGAGTCTCCTCACCTCACGCTCGGGGACGTCTACCGGCGGCTGGAGCAGGGGAGCCCGCGGGTGGCCCTCGCGACGGCGCGGACCGAGGCCGCCCGGGCCCGCATTGGCCCGGCGGGCCGCTGGCCCGACCCCGCGATCCAGCTGGCCCTGATGAACCGCAATCTCCCCCGGCTGGGCCTCTCTGATCCGCTCGGGATGAACCAGATCCAGGTCATGCAGATGATCCCGGTCGCCGGGAAAACCGGTCTGGCGGTCCGCGCGGCACGCGCCGGCGCGGAGGCCGAGGCCGAACGGGGCCGGGAGACCGCGCAGGAGGTCCGCGCTGACGCCGCGATGCGGTTCTTCGACCTCTACCAGGCCGATGCCACGATCGTGGTGATGCAGGAGGGGAGGACCCTGCTGCAGGAAGCGACGCGCTCCGCCGAGGCGATGTACGCCACCGGTGAGGGGTCGCAGTCGGCGGTGCTGCGGGCGCAGGTGGAACTGGCGCGGATGGATGAAGGGCTCCTGCGCATGGAGGCCATGCGCCAGTCCATGGCCGCCGGCCTCAACGCCCTGGGCGGGCTCCCACTCGATGCCCCCGTCGCCACGCCCGAGCTGCCCCGATTCCCCACCCCGCCGACGGCGGACAGCCTCGAGGCGCTGGCGCTGGCCCGCCGCCCGATGCTCGCGGCGGGTGCCCTCGATGCCACGGCAAGTGAGTTCCTGGCCCGGCGCGCCGGGCGGGAAATCTGGCCCGACCTGACGGTCGGGGTGATCTACGGCCAGCGTCCCATGCCGGACGGCGGCACCGACCGGATGGCCAGCTTCATGCTCGGATTCACCCTGCCACTCACCCCAGGCAGCCGGCAGGGCGCGATGGCGGCTGAAGCCCGCGCCATGCACGGGATGGCCCTGGCCGAACTCGCCAGCATGCGGCTCGACACCCGGATCCGGGTAGGGGCGCTCATCGCGGAACTCGGCCGCACCGGCTCCACCCGCACCCACTACCAGACCACCCTGCTTCCCGAGCTGGAGGCCGGCACGGCCTCCGCCCTCGCCGGGTACCGGGGCGGCCGGGTGGATTTCATGACGCTGATCGAGACCGCCATGGCCCTGATCGTCGCCCGGCAGGAGCTGGTCCGGCTCGACGCCGAGACCGGCCGGGCCTGGGCGGAGCTCGAGATGCTCACCGCCACTTCATTCCTCGATGCCGCCCCGGCGGCCGGAGCCGCCCCATGACCGCTCCCACCCTCGCGCCGTCCCGTGGCCGGGCGCGCACCGCCACGATCCTGTTCTCGGTGGCCGTAATCGCGCTCGCGCTGTGGACGGTTTGGCGCCTGACACCACCGCGCGGCGCGAGCACCGCGGCTGCCCCAGCCGGCCACCAGCACGGTGCCGCGGCCGCCGTGGATTCGGCACGGTCGGTCCAGCTCGGCGATGCCGACCAGCGCCGCATCGGCATCACCTTCGCCGCGGTCACGACCGGCCCCCTCACGCGCGGCGTGCGCGTCGTGGGCCAGGTCACCCTCGACGAAACGCGCGTGACCGCCGTCTCCCCTCGGGTGGACGGCTGGGTGGAACGGCTGCAGGCGGATTTCACCGGGCAGAGCGTCCGGGCCGGGGCGCCGCTCCTCACCCTGTACGCCCCCATGGTGGTGAGCGCGGAGGAGGAGCTCCTGGTGGCGCTGCGGCTGGAGGCGGCGGTGGTGGACGCGACGCCGGAGGCGCGGGAGCGCGCCGGCCGCCTGGTGCGCTCGGCGCGACAGCGCCTGGCGGCCTGGGCCATTCCGGAGGCGGTGATCGCCCAGCTGGAGAGCACCGGGGTCGCCCCCCGCACTCTGACCCTCCGGGCGCCCATCTCCGGCGTGGTGATCGAGAAGAACGTCCTCGACGGGCAGCGGGTAATGGCGGGGGACGTGCTGTACCGGATCGCCGACCTCAGCGTGGTCTGGCTCGAAGGCGAGGTGTTCGAGCAGGATCTCGGCGCGGCGCGGATCGGGCAGGAGGTCACGGCGGAGTTCCAGGCCCTGCCCGGGAGCCCGCGGACGGGGCGCATCACCTACGTCTATCCGACGCTCGATCCGCAGACCCGCACCGGCCGCATCCGGGTCGCGTTCGCCAATCCGCGGCTCGAGCTCAAGCCGGGGATGTTCGCCACGATCCGCTTCGACACCCGCGCCACCGGCCCGGTGCTCAGCGTGCCCCGCTCCGCGGTGCTCTCCACCGGCGCCCGGAACCTGGTGTTCCTCAAGCGGCCGGACGGGATGTTCACCCCGACCGATGTCCAGCTCGGGGCCCAGACCGAGGATCGCCTGGAGATCCTGCACGGCCTCTCGGCCGGGGACACGGTGGTCGCGTCCGCCACCTTCCTGCTCGATGCCGAGTCGAATCTCGGCACCCTGCTCGGCGGCATGGGTGACATGCCGGGGATGGACCTGACGGCCCCCGACACCCCGGCGCCCGCCACGCCGATGCGGGCCCCGACGCCGCGGCCGGTCCCCGCGGCGCCGGCCGACTCCAGCCATACCGGCCACACGGGACACGGGGAGTAACGCCATGCTCGAGCGCATCATCGACTGGTCCACCCGGAACCGCCTGCTGGTCTTGCTGGCGACCGCGTTCGCGATGGCGGGTGGTATCTGGGCCGTGCGGCACACCCCGCTGGAGGCCCTGCCGGACCTGAGCGACGTCCAGGTGATCGTGCAGGCGGAGTACGGCGAGCAGGCGCCGCAGATCATCGAGGACCAGGTCACCTATCCCATCGCGGCGGAGATGCTCAAGGTGCCCGGCGCGCGGACCGTGCGGGGGTACTCGTTCTTCGGCGTCTCGTTCGTGTACGTGATCTTCGAGGATGGCACCGACCTGTACTGGGCGCGGAGCCGGGTGCTCGAGTACCTGAATGGCATCAAGGGGCGGCTGCCCGCGCCGGTCGCCCCGACCCTGGGCCCCGACGCGACGGGTCTCGGCTGGGTGTACCAGTACGCGCTGGAGGACACCACGGGCCAGATTGATCTCGCGGAGCTCCGCGGGCTGCAGGACTGGTACCTCCGCTACGCCCTGACGGCGGTGCCGGGGGTCTCGGAGGTGGCCTCCCTGGGCGGCTTCGAGAAGCAGTACCAGGTCGACCTCGATCCCTCGCGGCTGCAGGCGTACGGGATCCCCATCACCCGGGTCATGGCCGCGCTGCAGAACGCCAACTCCGACGTCGGCGCGATGGTCGTGGAGCTGTCGGAGCGGGAGCACATGGTGCGCGGGCTGGGCTACCTCAAGACCATCGCCGACCTCGAGGAGGTGGTGGTGGGCGCCACCGCCAGCGGTGTGCCGATCCGGGTGGCCGAACTGGGCCGCGTCACCGTCGGGCCCGCCGCGCGGCGGGGCATCGCCGACCTGGATGGCCGGGGAGACGCCGTGGGGGGCATCGTCGTGATGCGCTTCGGCGGCAATGCGCTGGCCACCATCGATGCGGTGAAGGCCCGGCTGGCGGAGATCGCGGCCGGCCTTCCACCCGGGGTGGTCATCCGCCCCGTGTACGACCGGAGCGGCCTGATCCGCGACGCCATCGCCACGCTGCGGGGGAAGCTGATCGAGGAGACCATCATCGTCGCCCTGGTCTGCCTGCTGTTCCTCATGCACGCCCGCTCCGCGCTGGTGGCGGTGCTCACCCTGCCGGTCGGCATCCTGATCGCCTTCCTCCTCATGCGCTGGGCCGGCGTCAACGCCGACATCATGTCCCTCGGCGGCATCGCCATCGCCATCGGGGCGATGATCGACGCCGCCATCGTGATGATCGAGAACATGCATAAGCACCTCGAGCGCCACGCGGCCGAGCACCCCGGCGTGCCGCTCGAGGGGGCGGAGCGGTGGGCGCTGGTGAGCCGCGCCGCGCGGGAAGTGGGACCGGCGCTGTTCTACTCGCTGCTGATCATCACGGTATCGTTCGTGCCGGTCTTTGCGCTGGAGGGCCAGGAGGGGCGGCTGTTCTCGCCGCTGGCGTTCACCAAGACCTTCGCCATGGCCGCGGCGAGCCTGTTATCGATCACCCTGGTCCCGGTGGCGATGGGCTACTTCATCCGCGGCCGGATCGTGGCCGAACACGCGAACCCGGTCAACCGGCTGCTGGTCTGGCTGTACCGTCCGGTGATCGGCCTGGTGCTCCGTCATCGCTGGCCCACGCTCGCGCTGGCGCTGGCGGTCCTGATCGTGAGCTGGGTGCCGTGGACCCGGATCGGCGGCGAGTTCATGCCGCCGCTCGACGAAGGCACCATTCTCTTCATGCCCACCACCCTGCCGGGCCTGAGCGTGGCCCGGGCCCGCGAGGTGCTCCGGATCCAGGACGCCGCGCTCAAGCAGATCCCGGAGGTGGCGTCGGTCTGGGGCAAGGCCGGGCGGGCGGAGACCGCCACCGACCCGGCGGGACTGGACATGTTCGAGACCACGATCACCCTCAAGCCGCAGTCGGAGTGGCGTCCGGGCATGACCTCGGACCGGCTGATCGCGATCATGGACAGCGCGGTGCGCCTCCCGGGCGTGACCAACGCCTGGACCATGCCGATCAAGGGGCGGATCGACATGCTGGCCACCGGCATCCGGACCCCGGTCGGGGTGAAGATCTTCGGCCCCGACCTGGGGGAGCTGGAACGCCTGGGCCGGGCGGTGGAGAACGCGGTGCGGAGTGTCCCCGGCACCCGCAGTGCCTTCGCCGAGCGGGCCCAGTCGGGGTACTACCTCGACATCGCCATTGACCGCGCGGCGGCGGCCCGGCATGGGCTGAACGTGGGAGACGTCCAGACCGTGATCGCCACCGCGATCGGCGGCATGACCGTCACCCAGACGGTCGAGGGCCGGGAGCGCTACGACGTCCGGGTCCGCTACCCGCACGAGCTGCGGGACAACCCCGACCGCCTCCTCGACGTGCTGATCCCCGCGGCGCACGGCACCGGCGAGACCACCGCCGCGGCCGGCTCCGGCATGGGGATGCCGGGGGGGGCATCGCCGGCGGGTGCGACCGCATACGTGCCGCTGGGCCAGGTGGCGACCATACGGCAGGTGGCCGGCCCGATGGTCGTCCGCACCGAGGGCGCGATCCCCACCGCCTGGGTGTACATCGACGTGGCGGGTCGCGATATCAGCGGGTACGTGGCGGAGGCGCAGCGCATGGTGGCCGAGATGGTGCCCCTCCCCGCCGGCTACAGCCTGAGCTGGAGCGGCCAGTACGAGTACATGCAGCGCGCGGCGGCGCGGCTCAAGGTGGTGGTACCGGCCACGCTGGGCATCATCTTCCTGCTGCTCTACCTCAACTTCGGGAAGGTCGGCCAGGCGCTGCTGGTGATGCTCTCACTCCCCTTCGCGCTGGTGGGCGGGGTCTGGCTGCTCTACCTGCTGGACTACAACTGGTCGGTGGCCGTGGCGGTGGGATGCATCGCGCTGGCGGGGGTCGCGGCGGAAACCGGCGTGGTGATGCTGATCTACCTGGACCAGGCGTGGGAGCGCCGCCAGGGCCCGGCGGCCACTGCGGCAGACCTCCACGCCGCCATCGTCGAGGGCGCGGTGGACCGGGTCCGGCCCAAGATGATGACGGTGACGGCCATCATGGCCGGCCTGCTGCCGATTCTCTGGGGTCACGGCGCCGGGGCGAGCGTCATGCAGCGGATCGCCGCGCCGATGGTGGGCGGGATGCTGAGCAGCACGATCCTGACGCTGGTGGTGATTCCCGCGGTCTATTCGCTCTGGCAGGAAGGGGTGTTGCGGCGGGAGGCGGCACGAGCAGGAGCGGCCAGGCCTGGAGCGTCGGCGACGATCGAAGCGTCCAGTTGAGCGAGGCGCGCCGGGTGGCGCGCCGCCATCACCAGCGCGCCGGGGTGCCCCGCACGTCCACGTGCACGAACGGACCGTGCACCGCGTTGGCCCGGTAGATCCCGATGCCGCCGGTGATCGCGGGATGCGCCCGCTCTACCCGGTCCGCCACCGCCGCCAGCCAGCGCGCGTCGGCAATCGAGACCCGGCCGTCCCCGTCGAGATCATCCATGCCGCCGTTGCCATCGGCATCCACGTAGATGTCGGCGGCGTCGCCGTACATGTGGCGGCTGTCGCGGGCCCGCCCGCCCCGGGGGCCGACCCCGAGCGCGTTGTACTGCGGGGTGCGGAAGCCGGACATCACCCGCACCGCCGCGGGCCGGCCCAGCGCCTCGAGTTCCGCCGCGATCAGTTCCAGCTTGTCGAGCAGTGGGAGGCGGATGACCAGCACCTTGGGCCAGACCTGGGGCTGGTCGTGGGTGAGGAAGTCCCGCACCAGGAAATGCTGGGAGAGCGGCAGGTCCTGGTTCTCGGGGGTGACCTCGAGGAAGCCATCGGGCAGCGGGTACCGGGTGGAGGGCCGCGTCGCCTGCTCGCCGGGCCAGAAGCCCACGCGGTAGCCGTTCCAGGTCGGGCCGCGCTTGGCCCGCAGCGGCACCAGGTTGAGCACCCGGATAGAATCCCCATTCGGCGCGGCCAGTCCGGTGGAGTGCAGCCCCGGAGTCCGGCTGGCCAGGGCGGGGACCAGCGCAGCCAGCGGCGACACCCGCAAGCTGTCCGCCGTGAAGCTCACGGCGCGCAGCCGGCCGGAGAGGCCGAGCAGCGGGCGGATCACCCGCTCGAGCGAGTCGGTGGCCGGCGCGGCGACCGCCACGGCCGTCGTCACGACGGCGGGTACGGCGGCGCCGGGCGCGGTCATGCCCAGCACCCCGGCGACCATCGTGGCTCCCAGCCCGATGATCCCCAGCGCGCCCGCGATCGTCCCCGTGGCCCTGCCGCCGTGTCGCATGACTCTAGTGTCGTTCCGAAGGAGCGGGGAACTTAGCGGGGGAGGTCCCTGGAGCGGAACCCGTCAGCGGCCTCAGCCCGGATCCTGGACCTGACGGACGGGCGCGGGCCGGGCTGCCGCCCGATACGGATATCCCTTCCGGAGCAGCACGTCCAGCGTCCGGTCGTGGCCATAGATATCCGGATAGAAGAACACGTCCCCGTTCTGCCGGGCCACCGCGGTGGCGTAGGTGATGTGCACCGGGATCCGCTCCCGGAATCGCACCGTGGTCGGTATCTCGGCCTCCATCGCGGCACGGATGGCCTCGTCGGTCCACTCTGGCTGGTCCCGCAGCAGGAATTTCGCCAGGGCGAACGGATCGCCGAGGCGGATGCAGCCGTGGCTCGCGTCCCGGCGGGTCCGCTCGAACAGCGCCTTCGACGGGGTGTCGTGCAGGTACACCTGGTGGTCGTTGGGCATGATGAACTTGACTCGACCGAGCGCGTTGTGCGCACCCGGTGTCTGCCGCACCCGGACCCCCTGCCCGATCCGCGCCACATTCTCCGGCCACGGGGCGATCGGCTCGCCCCGCTCGACCAGCTCGTAGCGGTTGCGGGTGAGGAACTCGGCGTTCCGCAGCGCCGCCGGCTTGATCTCGTTGAGCGCGATCGCGGGGGTCACGTCCCAGTAGGGGGAGAAGATCAGGTACTCGAGGTCCGCCGCGAAGACCGGCGTCTCGGTCTTGAAGGCGGTGCCCACCACCACGTTCATCGCCAGCATGTCCGCTTCGTCCAGCCGGAGCGTCCGGAAGGCGTACAGCCGGAACGCGGGAATGTTCACGATGATGGGTGGGGCGCTGAAGCTCCGCGGCATCCAGCGCCAGCGCTCGAGGGAGAGTTCCATCTGCCGGATCCGCTGGGCGAAGGGCTGCTGGAGCCGTCCCCGGGTGGAATCGCCGATGACCCCGTCGGGGGCAAAGCCCTGCCGCATCTGGAACCGCTTGACCCCCTCCACCACCGCGCCGCCGTACACGGTGTCGAGAATCGGGGCGGCGGTGCTGTCTCGATAGTCTCCCAGCAGCCGCAACAACCGCCGGAGCGTGGGGACACCGGCGTACAGGTCCCCCGGTCGCAGCCTCGGAGGCATGGGAGGGAGCACGACCAGCGCCGAATCCCGGGAGAGTTCGCGGTAGCGCACCAGCGCGGCCATGAGCAGGTAGTAGTGCAGGAAGGGCGGCTCCAGGCCGCGCAGCACCTCGTTGGGATACGGGGTGACCGCAAGCGAGGTGAGCGTCCGGGTCACGTCGAAGGAATCGGCCGGGGTGCTGATCCGGAACGTCGCGTGGACCGCCGCCGGGTTCACCCGGCCCAGCCGGAGCGCGGTGGCGTAGCGCGCCGCCGCCACCGAGAGCGCGAGTTCCAGGCGCGCCGCCAGCGACTCATCGGGGGCTGCGCTCCGGTTGAGCTGGGTCTCGAGCCACGGGGCGTCGTAATCCAGCGGATTGAGGCCGCGGTTGGCCGCCTGGTCCAGCACCTGGAGCAGGGCCCAGGCGGGGGCGGTCAGGGTGTCCCCCGAGAACCAGAGCGGCACCCATTGCCGGCTGGTGTACAGCCGGCTCAGGTCGCCCGCGACGTCCCGGATATCAGGCCAGCGGAGATCGGGGTGCCGGGCCTCGCCGAGGAGGCGCTGGAGCGCCTCCTGGGAGGGACGGACGGCGGCAGCCGGGGCGGGCGTCAAGGCCGCAACCAGGAGCCCACAAAGGAAGAAACGGGTCCGCATAGGGGGCCATAATCTCGCCCCGGGGGCCAAAGGGGAAGCCCCAAATTGGCTTTTTGGGGGACCTGAGGCGATTCTTAGGGGATGACCAAAGCCTCGGCAATACCGCAAATCATCCAGGGTGGGATGGGGGTAGGCGTTTCGAACTGGCGCCTGGCCCGTGCGGTCGCAATGGCGGGCCACCTCGGCGTCATCTCCGGCACCGGGATCGACACCGTCTTCGTGCGCCGGTTGCAGGACGGTGACATCGGTGGCCACCTCCGCCGGGCCATGGCCCGGTTCCCGATGCCCCAGGTGGCGCAGGAGGCGCTGCGGAAGTACTTCCGCCCGGAAGGCCGTTCCCCCGGCGAGCCCTACAAGGAACTCCCGATGTACCGGCAGGGCGCCAAGGTGGAGAAGGAACACTTCACCATGCTGGCCACCTTCGTCGAGGTCTTCCTGGCCAAGGAAGGTCACGACCGCCCGATCGGCGTGAACCTGCTCACCAAGATCCAGCTCCCGACCCTCGCCGGCCTGTACGGCGCCATGCTCGCCGGGGTGGACGTGGTGCTCATGGGCGCCGGCATTCCCAAAGAAGTCCCCGGCGCGCTCGACGCCTTCGCTGCGCACCAGCCGGCCAGCATGCGGCTCGAGGTCGAGGGCCGCAATCCCGACGATCCGGTGCGGATGCGGCTGGACCCGAAGGACTACTGGGACGGCCCGCCGCAGGAGCTCAAGCGGCCGCTCTTCTTCCCGATCATCGCCAGCAGCTCGCTGGCCACGATGCTGGCGCGGAAGGCCAGCGGGCGGGTGGACGGCTTCATCATCGAAGGCCCCACCGCCGGCGGCCACAATGCGCCCCCGCGCGGCGATGTCCGGCTCAACGAGCGGGGCGAGCCGATCTACGGCCACCGCGACGTCGTGGACCTCGACAAGGTGAAGGAACTCGGGCTCCCCTTCTGGCTGGCCGGCGGCGCCGGGCGCCCCGGGCGCCTGCAGGAGGCGCTCGACGTCGGGGCCGCCGGGATCCAGGTCGGCACCCTGTTCGCCTACAGCGACGAGTCGGGCATCCTCCCCGAACTCAAGCTGTCGGTGCTCAAGGCGGTGGTGGAAGGCCGCGCGGAGGTGTTCACCGATCCGGTGGCGAGCCCCACCGGGTTCCCGTTCAAGGTGGTGCGCTGGGACGAGAATCCCGCCGACCAGGTGAAGCGCGAGCGGGTCTGCGACCTGGGCTACCTCCGCACCGCCTACCAGACCGATGAGGGGCGGCTCAGCTATCGCTGCGCCAGCGAGCCGATTCCGACCTACCTCAAGAAGGGCGGCACCCTTGAGGAGACCGAGGGCCGGAAGTGCCTCTGCAATGCCCTGATGGGCACCATCGGCATCGGGCAGTCGCGGAAGAATGGCACGATCGAGCCACCCCTGGTCACCAGCGGGGACGACCTCGTCATGCTCACCGGCATCCTCGCCGGGCGATCCCGCTACGGCTACAGCGCCGCCGAGGCCATCGAGTACCTGCTCGGCCCGGCCCCCATCAGCTCCGATACCCCGATCGGCGTCCCGGCGGCCCAGCCCTCCCTCGGCTGACGGCCCGCCCACCCGGCGGCTGAACCGTTTACCCCCCTCGTCCGGCTCGGGCGAGGGGGGTAAACGTTTGTCCCCCATCCCGGATGCCGGGATGGGGGACGGACGTGCACCCGGGCGGTACGGGGCCGCGCGCTACACCCCCGCGGGCACCGTCGGCGTCACCGCCGCCTCGTCCCGCTCACCGGTGCGGATCCGGTGGACCTGTTCGACATCCACGACGAAGACCTTGCCGTCCCCCACCTCGCCGGTGCGGGCCGACTTGAGGATGGCCTCCACCGTCACTTTCACGAACGGCTCCGACACCCCGATCTCGAGCCGGACCTTTTCCTGCAATCCCATCTTCACGGTCGTCCCGCGGTAGTTCTCCACCCGCTCGGTTTCGCCGCCGTGCCCCATGACCCGGGAGGCGGTGAGCCCCCGGACCTCGGCCCGGTACAACGCCTCGAGGACATCATTGAGCTTGTCCGGGCGGATGGTCGCGATAATGAGTTTCATGGTCGTGATCTCCCTGGCCTAGCGGGCGGTGGGCTGAGGCATGGCGGGCACGATCGGCTCCACCAGGGGCGTGGACTCGGACGGCATGACGAGGATCGATCCCTCGCCGCTGCTGTACGCCTCCTCGCCATGCTGCGTGATGTCCATGCCCACCCCCTCCGTGCGGGTGTCGGGGCGCAGCGCGACGACCAGGCCGAGCAGCTTGAGGATGACGAAGGTCATCAGCCCGGCGTAGAGCACGGAGACCCCGGCGCCGAGGGCCTGCAGCCCGAGCTGGCCGGGATTGCCGGCGAGGAGGCCGTCGTTGCCGGCGGCGTTCCAGACCTTGGACGCGAAGACCCCGGTGAGCAGCGCCCCGGTGAGCCCGCCCACGCCGTGCCCGGCGAAGACGTCGAGCGAATCATCCAGCCGGGTGCGGGCCCGGAACACGATCACGAAGTAGCTGGGCAGGGCGGCCAGGGCGCCCAGGGCGATGGCGCTCATCGGGCTCACGTAGCCCGCGGCGGGGGTGATCGCGACCAGCCCGACGACGATGCCGGTGGCCCCACCCACCGCGGTCACATGCCCGGTGCGGAGGTGGTCGAGCAGCGCCCACACACAGAGGGTCGCCATCGGCGCCAGGAAGGTGTTGACGAACGCCACCGAGGCGAGTTCGCCCGCCGCCAGCGCGCTGCCGCCATTGAAGCCGAACCAGCCGAACCAGAGCAGCCCTGCGCCGAGCAGCGCGAAGGGGACGTTATGCGGGAGGATGGCCTGCCGCCCGAAGTCCTTCCGGCCGCCGAGGACCAGCGCCGCGACCAGGGCGGAGATGCCGGCGTTGATGTGCACGACCGTGCCGCCGGCGAAGTCCAGCACCCCGCGAGTCATGAGCCAGCCGCCCCCCCAGACCCAGTGCGCCACCGGGACATAGACCAGCAGCGTCCACAGGACGATGAAGGCGACGTAAGGACCGAAGCGCATCCGTTCCACCACCGCCCCGGAAATCAGGGCGGCCGTGATGATGGCGAAGGTCCCCTGGTAGGCCATGAAGAGGATATGCGGGATCGTCCCCTTGGCCTCGACGCCCACGCCGGCCAGCAGGGCATTCCCCGTCCCGCCGAGCCAGGCGCTGCCTTCGCTGAAGGCCAGGCTGTACCCGACGACCGCCCAGAGCAGCCCCACCGCCCCCAGGGCGACGAAGCTCATCATCATGGTGTTGAGCGAGTTCTTGGAGCGGACCAGCCCGCCATAGAAGAAGGCCAAGGCCGGGGTCATCAGCAGCACGAGCGCCGTGGCGACCAGCATCCAGGCGGTGTCGGCGGCCAGGACGGCAGGGGCGGCCGGGACGGCGTCCTGGAGGAACGGGAGGAGAGGAATGGGCGTCACCGTGGGGTAACCTCGCTGGGGTGGTGGGCGGACACATCTGTTGGTACCGGGCTGGCAGAGGATACCAAACGGTACCGGTTCCCGCAAGGCTTCCGATCGAGAATTTATGCAAAATCGGTTGATTCAAGCTCCCAATTATACATGTTGAGCCTCATTTTGATGGTGCTGTATCAGCATTATTGCGTAAACTGCCGGTTTCGCGGTACACTAGGCGCTCCAAACACCCACCCCGGTGCCCGTGGGAAGCCGTCCGGTGTGCGCCCGGTCATCGCCAGAACGGGCCTGAGGCGATAGGTTACAGGAATACCCCACCCGTGCTGTCCGGCCCCTACCCTCCGAGACCACATGCCGCGCGCCCTCCTGGTCCACCCGGAGTTCCGGTCCGCCTCCTTCTGGAATTACCGCGACACCTGCCAGCTGATGGACGCGAGCTACCCCGCAGCGCCGCTCGGGCTGTGCACCGTGGCCGCCATGCTGCCGTCGGATTGGGAGCTGCGCCTGGTGGACCGGAATGTCGAAACGCTGACCGACGAGGCCCTCGACTGGGCCGACTTTGTGCTGACCGGCGGCATGATGCCCCAGCAGCTCGACTGCCTGGAGCTGATCCACCGCGCCCGCGAGCGGGGCAAGACGGTCATCGTCGGCGGTCCCGATCCGACCAGCAGCCCGCGGATCTACAGCGAGGCCCATCACCTGATCCTGGGTGAGGCCGAAGTCACCATGCCGCCCTTCCTGGCCGACCTCGCGGCCGGCACGCCGAAGGCGGTCTATGAGTCCCCCGAGAAGGCCAACGTGGCCGGCTCCCCGACCCCCCGGTTCGACCTGCTCAAGTTCGAGCGGTACAACCACATCGGGATCCAGTTCTGCCGCGGCTGCCCCTTCAACTGCGAATTCTGCGACATCATCGAGCTGTTCGGCCGGGTGCCCCGGGCGAAGACGCCGGAGCAGCTGCTCACCGAACTGCAGACCCTCTACGACCTCGGGTACCGCGGCCACGTGGACCTGGTGGACGACAACTTCATCGGCAACAAGAAGCTGGTGAAGCAGTTCCTGCCCCACCTCAAGACCTGGCTGGAGCGGCACGACTGGCCCTTCGAGTTCACCACCGAGGCCTCGATCAACCTGGCCGACGACGCGGAGCTGATGCAGCTCATGCGGGAGACCGGCTTCTTCGCCGTGTTCGTGGGGATCGAGAGCCCGGACGAAGAGACCCTCAAGGCGATGCAGAAGAAGCAGAACACCCGCCGCTCCATCGCGGAGAGCGTGGAGAAGCTGTACCAGCACGGCTTCTTCGTGAACGCGGGGTTCATCCTCGGCTTCGACACCGAGCAGGGGGGCGTGGCCAAGGGCGTGATCGGGTGCATCGAGGACACCGCCATCCCGGCGGCGATGGTGGGGCTGCTCTACGCCCTGCCCAACACCCAGCTCACCCGCCGCCTGGCCAAGGAAGGCCGGCTGCACGAGAACTCCGATGTCCAGCCGGATGACACCGGCGATCAGTGCACCGCCGGCATCAACTTCGACCCCAAGCGGCCCCGGCTCGAGATCCTCAAGGACTTCCTGACGGTGGTGGAGACGGCGTACAGCCCGGAGAAGTACTTCGGCCGGGTGGCCCGGGTCGGGAAGCAGCTCGACAGCCGCGGCCGGCGCTACAGGCCGGGCCTCAAGCGCTGGGCCAAGGAGCTCAAGGGCTTCTTCCGCATGGCCGCCAAGATGACGGCCAACCCGCGCACCCGGGGCCCCTTCTGGCGGACCTTCGGCGGCGGGCTGCTCCAGAACCCGCGCTCCATCCGCTACATCGGCATGATGTGCGGGCTGTACGTGCACTTCGGGCCGTTCAGCGAGTTCGTGACCCGGCGGATCCGCAAGGCGATCGCCGAGAACGAGACCCAGCGTTCCGCGCCCACCCTGCCGCCGCCGATTCTCCGCACGGCGGTGACGGCGGACCCCGCCTGAGTCAGCTCGTCCGGCGCGGCTTGGCCGGACGGGGAGCGGGCGCCGCCGGCGCCGGAATCACCTGAGTCGCAGAGGTCCGGGTTCCGCCCAGCTTGGCGGTGATCCGGACCTCTCCGCGTTTCCCCTCCGGCGGGGTCCAGGCGAGCCCGGCGCGACCGGCGCTGTCGCTCCGGACCGTCGCCGCCGCGAGGGTGCCGGCGGTGGCGCTCACCTCGAGTTCGGCGTCCGGCACCGGGTTGCCCAGCGCATCGGTGACCGTGGCGGTCAGCCGCAGCACGCCCCCCGCGCCGGCGCGGGAGGGCTTGCCCAGCGCGACCGCCGCCGGGGCCCCGGCCTCTCCCACCGCGACCACGTCGGTCGCGGGAATGGTGCGTGGGTTCCCCACCTGGACCCGGAGCCGCTGTCGCCCCGCCCGCCGGCCCAGGGTCCAGTAGGCCTGCGCGGTCCCCGTGGAATCGGTGCGATCGGAGCCGGTGGTCGTGCCGCCCTCGAGCGCGGTCCAGCCGACGCGCACCAGCGCCAGGGCCAGCCCCAGGGTGTCGGTCACCCGCACGAGGACCGGCTGGCCGAGCTCGCTCCCCGCAGGCCCCCGCAGCCCGGGGCTCAGGACCTCCACCCGCACATTGCCGCGCACCGGCTCCGCCTCCGCATTCACCACGAGGGTGCTGTCCACCCCCGCCACGCGGGCCCGCAGCCGCTGCATCCCGGCCCGTCCGCCGAGGGTCCAGGCGGCACGGATCCGGCCGTCGGCGTCGGTCATCGCGCTGTCGGGGGCCACCACCCCGTCGCCGTCCTCCGCCGCCAGCGTCACGACCGAGCCCGGGACCGGCTGCCCGCCGCGGGCCCGCACCTGCAGCACCACCGGCTCGAGCAGCCGCTTCCCCGCGGGAGCGCGCTGCCCCTCGCCGCTCTGCAGCACCACCGCCGCCGGCGTGAGCTCCACGTCCACCCGCACCCGGCTCCGGAGCTCGCCGGCGCCGGCCCAGAGATAGGCGCGGCCGGCGGCCAGGGCGCGGGCGTTGCCCATGCTGTCCACCAGCACCACCTGGGAGTCGGCGGTCTGCCAGCGGGGAACCAGGGCAGGGATGCGATGCCCGCGGGCATCGAGGGCGTGGGCGATCAGCCGGAGGCTGTCTCCATCCGCGAGACGCACCGCGCTGTCGCCGGAGATGACCACCCGGGCCGCCTCGGGGCGGACCACGACGGTGGCGCGGCCGGACACCTCGCGGACCATGACCTCGACCTGTGCCGTCCCCGGCGCCCGCGCCACCACGGCGCCCCCCGAGTCCACCGTGGCCACGGTGCTGTCGCTGCTGCGCCACCGCAGGCGCGCCCCGGCCAGCGCGGCGCCGTGCGCATCCGTCACCGTGGCGGTGATGACCGCGGTGTCCCCGAGCGAACGCAGCGTATCGGCGCGCGGCGTGAGCACGACGCGGTGGGCGGCGTGGTCGGCAAAGTTGAGATCCAGCAGGCCGAACCAGGGGGTGATGCCCAGGCTGCGCGCGTTGACCATCACCGCGAGGAGCGCCGCGCTGGTGGTGAGGACGCCGGTCAGCCACTTGTGCGCCCCGCCGAAGACACCGGCGGAGCTGGAGGAAGCGTGCTTCATTGGCGCTCGAGACTCGGGGCAGGGATGAGCCTCGATAACCCCACAGGATGGTCCCGCGCTGTGGCGCAGGGCACAGCCTCCCCGGGGTCCCCCAACTGCGCCCCCGCCAACAGCTTGTGGCGCGGTGTGGCGGGAGCGCCCAGCCGGTCAGCCCGTGAGGGAGGCGAGGTCGATGACGAAGCGGTACTTCACGTCGCTCCGGAGCATCCGCTCGTAGGCGGCGTTGATCTGCTGGATCGGGATCACCTCGACGTCGGACACGATCTGCTTCGCGGCGCAGAAATCAAGCATCTCCTGGGTCTCCCGGATCCCGCCGATCATGCTGCCCGCCAGGCTCCGCCGACGCCCGATGAGGGCGAAGGCGCCCGGCGAAGGGTGCGGCTTGTCGGGCACGCCGACCAGGCAGAGCGTGCCGTCGCGCTTGAGCAGCTTGAGGTACGCGTCGAGATCGTGGGGCGCCGCGACGGTATCGAGGATGAAGTCGAAGCGGCCGGCGTGACGCGCCAGTTCCTTCGGGTCCCGGGAGAGGATGACCTCGTCGGCGCCGAGGCGCTTCGCGTCCGCGGCCTTGCCCGGGGTGGTCGTGAACAGCGCCACCTCGGCCCCAAAGGCGTGGGCAAACTTCACGGCCATGTGCCCCAGTCCCCCAAGGCCCACCACGCCCACCCGCTGCCCCGGACCCACCTCCCAGTGGCGCAGCGGCGAGTAGGTCGTGATCCCGGCGCAGAGCAGCGGCGCCGCCCCGGCGGGATCCAGCGCCTCCGAGACGTGCAGCACGAAGTCCTGGTCCACCACCACGCTGTCGGAATAGCCGCCGTAGGTCATCCCCCCGAGGATCGGGTCGGGGCTGTTGTAGGTGAAGACGGTGCTGTTCTGGCAGTACTGCTCCAGCCCCTCACGGCACTCGAGACAGGTACGGCAGCTGTCCACCATGCACCCGACCGCGGCGATCTCCCCCCGCTTGAAGCGGGTGACCTCCGCCCCGACCGCGGTGACGCGGCCCAGGATCTCGTGCCCCGGGACGATCGGAAAGGTGGTTCCGGCCCACTCGTCGCGGGCCTGGTGGAGGTCGGAGTGACAGACCCCGCAAAAGAGGATCTCGATCTGGACATCGCGGGGTCCGGGGACCCGGCGCACGAAGGAAAAAGAAGCGAGCGGGGTGGTGGGGCTCTCCGCAGCGAAACCGCGGGCGGGAAGGGTCTGGGTCATCTGGCGCTCGGACGCCGGCTGGGAGCCGGCAATGGGTTTCCATGGCGGCCCGCCCGGCCAGAGCGGCCAGGCGGGCCCCGGATAAGAAACCCGGAACGCCCGAAGTCAACTCCCGGTGACCGTCAGGGCTCCAGCGTGACCTCCACGCTGTAGCTGCCGTCGGCCGCGCGGCTCAGGACCACCGCCTTCTTCTCTCCCGGCGCCACGTCGAAGCTGGCGGAGGTGAGCACGCTGTCTCCGCCGGCGGGCACGTACTCGACGGTAAAGGCGCCCGGGTCGAAGTACATCAGTGACCAGTAGGCCGCGATGGTGGCGTCAAGGGAGGATGTCACCACCGAATCGGGGTTGGCGTTCGGCGCGTGAATCAGCACGTCGAGCAGCGTCGGCGGCGAGGTGTTGGCGCCCACCACGTTCACCAGCCGGATATTCGCCTTGGTGGGGATCGCCAGCCCGGTGTCGGGCTCGACGAAACCGCTGAACTGCGGGGTGCTGTCCGAAATCACCATGCTGTTGATATGACTCGACGCCAGGTTGAACTGGAGGTCGCCCAGGACCTGATTGCCGGACCGCACCACGAACCGCTGCCGCCCGCCGGGGATGATGATGGCGGCGGAACTCGACCCGTAGGCGAGACCGGTGACCACGGGGGCGCCATCCACCTCGATGTCCACCGGCCCCAGCGTCGGGGTCACGTGCAGCGCCCGGAACTCGGCGAGGACGCGGCCGGGCTGGTTCGAGTCGGAATCGCCGCAGGCGGCGGCCAGCCCCGCGGCCGCCAGGAGCAGCGCGCGGGATGGTAGTCTGGTTGAGAACATGAGGAACTCCATCGGGATTGTGAGGCGGCAGGGGCGCCGCCTGGGGTGCTCACGATGGTAGACCCGTCACCCCGGTCGCGGGTCACAGCCGAACCCGGGCGGTTGCCGCGACGGAAGGTGCCAGGGTGGGAAGCCCCGCCGTGACTACCCGAGGACTCGCGCCAGGATCGTCAGCCCGCGGTGCATCTCGTCTGGGGTGCCGATGGTGATCCGGGCCCAGGTATCGGCCGGCGGGTAGGGCCGGCCGATCAGCAGACCCTGCGCCTGACAGGCGGCCCGGAGCCCGGTGACGTCCCGCCCGACATCCAGGAACAGGTAGTTCGCGTGCGCCGTGTGGAACCGCCATCCGCGCTCGGCGCAGAACTGTTCCGCCGCCTTCCGTCCCGCGGTGTTGAGCCGGCGCTGGCGCTCCCGCTCGGGAGCATCCGCCAGCGCCGCCAGCGCCGCGGCGATCGCCACGACGCCGGCGCCGAGCGGCACCCGCTGCGCCGCGACCCGCCGGAGCGTCTCCTCCTGCGCGATCAGGTAGCCCAGCCGCAGGCCGGCCAGCCCATAGAGCTTGCTGAACGTCCGGTTCACGATGACGCGGGGACTGCGCAGCGCCTCTCCCACCGCCGACTCATACCCCGGCGTCTCGATGTACTCGTGGTACGCCTCGCCGACGACGATCGTCGTCGCGGGCGCGGTCGCCTCCACCCGGGCGATGAACCGGCGCAGCTCCGGGCCCAGGACCAGGGTGCCGGTCGGGTTGTTGGGATTGCAGAGGTAGACGACTCCAGCCCCCGGGGCCTGGCGGGCCATCAGGTCGAGGTCGAGTCCACCATCCTCCCGGAGGGGCACCCGGATCACCGGATGGCCCATCGCCTCGGTGGCGGTTGCGATCGCGGCGTAGGAGGGGGCGCCGGTCACCAGCGGCGCCGCGGGGCCCGTGAAGGTCCGGGCGCAGATGCCGAGCCCCTCGGTGGCGCCCACGGTCAGGAGGACGTTGGCCGCGGCCACCGCCTGCTCCCGTGCGATCGCGGCCACCAGCGGCTGGCTGTCCGGATAGCGGCCCCCCTCGGGGAGGGCGGCGGCCATCGCGGCCCGGGCCGCCGGCGAGGGACCATACGGGTTCTCATTGCTGTCGAGCCGGATGAGGGGGTCAGTCGTCCATCCACGGTTCCCCTCGCGGACGCGAGACAGGACCGCCGGCGCGGCGGCGCCGGCCCCGAGCAGGTGGCAGAAGTCGCGGCGGGAGAGAGGCACGAGGTCTCCGATCGAGCGTTGGGAGGGAGCCACAGGGTCCGGACGCCCAGGCGCGTCGCTGGTTTCAGAGTGAACGGCGCACGGTGACTTTACCGGCTCCTGACGTTCGGGTGTGCGGTTTGTCAGCCCGCGACGGTCACCTAGTGGGAAGCGGGCCTTCCCCTCTCGCTGTACTCAACCGACAACGCGGCTGGACGAGGTACCGGTGGGAATTCATCGTGGTCTGAACAACGCCCTGAAGCGGCTGCAGGGCCGGTGGTCCATGGTTTCCGGGTCGCGGGACGGTCGTCCCCTGCCCGATGCGCTGATCCAGCGCTCCGAGCGCGTCACCGAGGAGAACGAGACCCTGGTACGGATCGATGGGCAGTTGCTGCACTGCGCGAGTTTCACGGTGGACACCAACCTGGAGCCGCACACCATCGACTGCCAGATCACGGCCGGCCCGGGGAAGGGCCAGGTGCAGTATGGGATCTACCTGCTGACGGACGACACCGTCCGCTTCTGCTTCGGGAGCCCCGGCGCGGCCCGCCCCACCCGCTTCGCCACCGCGCGGGGGGACGGCGCGACGCTCAGTGAGTGGCGCAGGATCCCGTCGTAGCGCGGGGGGCCCCGGTCAGCCTCCAGCCATGGCGCCGATGATGAGGAATGGCTCGGTGCCAGTGGTGATGGCGTCCGGGAGGGGGGCGTCTGCCGGCTCGTGGGACCAATCCTGCTCGCAGACGAAGAACCGCACGAACGCGCGGCGCTTCCGGGTCACGTGGTCCCGGATGGTGCCTCGCAGCATCGGATAACGGGCCTCGAGGGCATCGAGCACGGCCGCGAGGGAGGCGGGGCCGGGCACCTCGAGCGTCACCTCCGGCCCGACCCGGGCCAGACGCCGGAGGTGCTCCGGCAGCACCACCCGGATCATGGAAGCGTCTGCGCCTCGACCGAGAGGACGCCGGGCAGGTCGCGGACGATCGCGGTCCAGCTGTCGCCGCCGTCGGCGGAGCCGTACACCTGTCCGCCGGTGGTGCCGAAGTAGATGCCGCACTTCTCCAGCCGGTCCACCGACATCGCCCCGCGGAGGACATTCACGTAGCAGTCCTGCTGCGGCAGCCCCTTGGTGAGCGCCTCCCACTCGTTGCCACCGGTCCGGCTGCGGTAGACCCGGAGCTTCCCCTCCGGCGGGTAGTGCTCGGAGTCGCTCTTGATCGGGACCACGTAGATGGTCTCCGGCCCGTGGGCGTGCACCGCGATCGGGAAGCCGAAATCGGAGGGGCGGGTGCCGCTCACCTCGTGCCCGGAGTCGCCGGCATCGTCGCTTCGGAGCACGTCCCAGTGCTTCTGCATGAAGAGGGTATTGGGCCGCGACGGATGCATCGCGATCCGGTGCACGCAGTGGCCCACCTCCGCGTCGGGGTCCGGCAGGTTGTACGGGGAGACGAGCCCCTTGGTGATCGGGCGCCAGCTCTCCCCACCGTCCTCGCTCCGGAAGGCGCCCGCCGCCGAGATGGCGATGTAAAGGCGCTTTGGATTGGCAGGGTCCTGCACGATCGTGTGGAGCCCCATGCCGCCGGCGCCCGGCTGCCACAGGTGCCCCTTCACGCTCCGGAGCCCGGGCATCTCGTGCCAGCTCTGCCCGCCATCCTTTGTCCGGAAGAGCGCCGCATCCTCCACCCCGGCATACACCGTGTCCGGATCGGTGAGCGACGGCTCGAAGTGCCACACCCGCTTGAACTCCCAGGGGTGCTGGGTGCCGTCATACCACTGGTGGGTGCCCGGGGTGCCGTCGTAGGTGAACTGATTGTTCACCGGTTCCCAGCTCTTGCCGCCGTCATCGGAGCGCTGCACCAGCTGCCCGAACCAGCCGCTGGTCTGGGAGGCGTAAAGCCGGTCGGGATCCGCCGGGGAACCCTTCAGGTGGTAGAGCTCGAACCCGGCGAAGTGGGGTCCGCTCACCTCCCACTTCTTCCGCTTGCCATCGGCAGTCAGGACAAAGGCACCCTTCTTGGTGCCGACCAGCAGCCGGACTCGGCTCATGAGATGCTCCGGTTGATGTGACCCGCGGCCATGACGATGCGGCCTGCTGCGCCGACTCGCAAGGCCGGGGGCGTCATCGCGCCACCTGCGCGAGGTAGTCGTCCAGCCGGTCGAGGGTGCTGCTCCACCCTTCCTCGTGGCCATCGCGCACGCCTTCGGAGCCAAAGCCGGTCTGGTGCAGGGTCACTTCGGTCTTCCGGCCCCAGGCGTCGAAGGTCATCCGCACCACCGTCGCCTTCCCAGGCTGCCCAGCCGCGTCCAGCCAGGTGTGGGTGAAGACCAGCAGCTCCGGCGGCACCACCTCCAGGTACTCGCCCTGCAGCCTGTACTCGGCGCCGTCTGGCGCGCGCATGCAGAGCTTGAAGCGGCCCCCGGGGCGGAGGTCCTTCTCGAGGAGCGTGACGGTCATGCCCTCGGGGGCACCCTGCCAGCGCTCGAGGTGCTCGGGCTTCGTCCAGGCGTCCCAGACCAGCTGGCGGGGCGCATCGAACATCCGGGTGATGCGCAGCTCGGGCTCAGTCACGAGTCTTGTCGTGCTTGGGGTCACGGGTCTTCTCCTGCTGCAGCTGTTTCAGGTAGACATCCAGGCGATCGAAGCTCTGCTCCCAGAACCGGCGGTAGTGCTCCACCCAGTCGGAGACGTCCCGGAGCGGGCCTGCCTCCAGCCGGCAGGGACGCCACTGTGCGTCCCGCCCCCGGGCGATGAGCCCGGTACGCTCCAGCACCTTGAGGTGCCGGGACACCGCCGGCAAGCTCATCTCGAACGGCTCGGCGAGTTCGGTGACGGTGGCCTCTCCGGTGGCGAGCCGGGCCAGAATGGCGCGGCGGGTCGGGTCGGCGAGCGCGGCGAAGGTGTCACTGAGCCGGTCGGTGGCGATCACGGGTGTGGAGTCCTCTGTATTTAACCTGTTGGTTAAATACAACCGACACCGCGGCGCGTCAAGGTGGCGGTTTCTGTCACGCTCCAGTGGCTGGCAGGCTGGTCAGCGGTTGGCCGCGTCCACCGCGGCCTTCATCTGCGCCACCCAGCCCGGGACCACCCGCAGGAAGGAGCTGCTGAGCTGCTCCGGCCCCTGCACATAGATGATGCCGCCGTCCTGCGAAGGCCGGTTGGACCAGCCCGAGGTGTCGTTGAAGCGCGGATCCCGGGCCCAGAAGGTCGGGGGCCCCAGCGGCTCGCCGGTCTGGGGGTTGATCCGGGCCAGGTACCACGAGACGCCGAGGCGATAGAGCACTTCGGTAGGAGAGAGCCAGATGGGCTCGACCCCATCGGAGGCGAGCTGCCAGCGACGGCCCGGCACGGGAAAGGCGGTCACCATGATCCGTCCGCCATCCAGCGCCTGATACGCGATGAGTTTTTCGTTGGGCGAGACGGACACGAACCTCACCCCGGTGAGGACCGTGTCGAAGGACGGGTTCCGGACACCGGGGTCGAACCGCAGCGCGACTGATGCCGCCCAGTCCTGCGCCACCGCCGAGTGGTCGTTCTGCCAATCGACCGGATCGGGGTTGGCCGGATCGAAGGACATGGCCGCCACGGTATCCGGCCGCGCGCCGGAGCTTGGCGCCCCCTGCAGGATGGACACCTGGCTGGAGTCGCGGGTGGAGATCAGCAGCCGCTCGCCATCGGCACTCCAGAGCGGGTGGCGGACCGCCTCCCCCTTGATCCAGGTGAACTGCTGCCGGTCCCGCAGGTCGTAGATCCGGAGCTCGGTCCCCTCGGCGGCCTGCACCACCGCCGCCATCCAGCGGCGGTCGCGGCTCCGGTCGTAGCGCTGGAAATCCGCCATCTCCATGGGGAGCGGCTGCGGCACCCCGCCGGGGTGGAGGCTCACCAACCGGCCGACCGTGGCGTCCACCCCGGGGGCGTAGACCAGGTCTCCATTGGCCGTGAGGTCGTACTGGCCCTCGCCGATGGACTCCCGCCGGATGCCGGTCGTCAGCGTCACCGATCGCTGGACCAGCTGGGTGGCCGGATCGTACCGGGTGGCGAGGAGGCTCCCGTCGGCGCCGAGGTAGACCAGGTAGCGCCGGTCCACCACGCGGAAGGCGGTGCCCACGAGCAGGCCCGCGGGCGTCCCATCCGGTTTGGTGAGGCGGATGGCGGAACGCGCGCCGGACTCCGGATCGATCAACTGCGCGGTCCGATTGTAGGAGCAGATCAGCTGACTCAGCTCCGGCACCCACATCCCCAGCGCGCAGCGTGCGATCGGACGGGTGCGGCTGTTCCCGCCCTCGGGATCGAGCCAGGTGAGGCGGTTGCCGTCGAGATCCACCACCAGCAGTTCGGTGGGAGAGAGCCACTGGATCGCCATTACGGCCTGGCCGTCCAGCAGCCGCCGGGCCTCTCCGCCATTGATGGGGACCACCATGATCCGGCCGCCGATCTGGAAGGCGACCCGGGACCCGTCGGGCGAGATGCGCGGCGACGTGGCACCGCGGGTCCCGAGGATCGGGCGCGTGGTCGCGTCCCGGAGGCTCCGATACCAGAGGCCGGTCGAATCGCCGTGGCGGGCGGTGTACACCGCGAACTCGCCGCTCAGGGCGAGGGAGAGGTTCCGGGGGGAGATGCCGTAGCTGGTGCTGGCGGTCGTTGCGGCGAAGGTCATCGGGGCGCTGTCGGGCAGCGCCGCGTCGTAGACCGACGGGCCGGCCGGGGCTCGCTGTCGGACGAGGGCCCACGCGGCGAGCGCCAGGGCCCCCAGCGCGACGGCGCCGAGCAGGAGGCTGATCCGCCGCCATGGGCCGGCGTGCGTCCCTGCTGAGGCCAATCCCTGTTCGCCTCC
>CAZPER010000060.1:0-24500 GCA_964585655.1 uncultured Gemmatimonadaceae bacterium
AATGCCGGGCCAGAGATCGCGGCCCGGTTCGATGGCGCGGGGCAGCGTCCGGGCCTCGGCCAGGATCGCCGCCAGCGCCGCCACCTCCGCCCGGCATGCGGCGCAGGCGGCAAGATGCGCATCCACCCGCGCACGGGTAGCCGGGTCGAGCGCGCCGTCGGCGTAGTCGTCGAGCAGCGGCAGGATGTCGGTATGACTGTTCATCGTCCCAGTGCCTCCCTTAGCAGCCGGCGCGCCCGGTGGAGCTGCGCCTTGCTGGTGCCTTCCGCGATGCCTGACATGCGGGCGATTTCGTCGTGCTGGTACCCTTCGACGTCGTGCAGCAGGAACACCGCGCGCGCCCCCGGCGGCAGTCGCCCGATCGCCTGCTCCAGGTCCCCCGCCAGCGGGGTGGGCGCCGCGACGGCCCGGTCGAGGAGCGTGTCGTCATCGGTCAGGGTGAGCCGGTTCGACCGCCGCCCGGCGCTGCGCCTGGCCTGCAGCACCTCGTTCACCGTGAGCCGGTGGAGCCAGGTGGAGAAGGCGCTGTCCCCCCGGAAGCTCCCCAGCCGCTGCCAGGCGCGGACGAAGACGTCCTGGGTGTGCTCCTCCGCCTCCCCCCGGTCCCCCGAGAGCCGCAGGCACAGGGCGAAGACCCGCCCCACATGCGCCTGGTACAGGGCGTGGAACGCGGCCTGGTCGCCGTCCTGGGCCCGCCGGACGGTGTCGTTCACGCGGCCTTCGGTGGCGGGGGCATCGTGCAATGGGATGCCGGAACTCCGGTCGGGGTTTAGGGCCAGCCTGCCGCCAATCTACTCTCACGCGCGCTTCACGCTTCGTTCACGGCCGGTGTGGCTATGTGTCTGCGGCAGCCCACCGGAGGGTACGATGCGCGTCACCGAGGTCCTGCAGACCAGCCTGCGCACGATTCGCGGGACCGAGTTGGTGGGAGAGGCAGTGGCCCTGCTGGCCGAGAGCCATGTGTCGGGACTGCCGGTGATTGACGAGCACGGGCGCCTGGTCGGGGTCATCTCCAACAGCGACATCCTGGAGAAACTGGCCGAGTCCCAGGAGCCGGAAGTCCGCGAGGCGGTCTTCGAGCAGACCCAGGTCAGGGACATCATGACCCCGCGACCGCAGACGATTCATCCCGACGCCAGCGTGCGGGATGCCGCCCAGCGGATGCTGTACCTCGAGGTGCACCGGCTGTTCGTGGAGCAGGAGGGCCGGCTGGTCGGCGTGGTGAGCACCACCGATCTGGTCCGGGCCCTGGCCGCCACCAGAGTCTGAAGCAGGAGGGGGACACCAGGAAAGGTAGGACACCGGTCTGAGGGGGCCGGTGGCAGGACACCGGTCTGAGGGGACCGGTGAGAGGGCAGAAGAGCCAGGGGCCACGCCTCTGGCTTTTCTGTTTGCCCGCCTGCCTGGGCCTCTGAGCCTCCGCTCCCGGCGTTTCCGGTCCCGATCTGGACAGGCTGGCTCCTGAGTAGTAGTGTATCGGCACAACGATACACATACCAGCGCGAGCCAACCGCATGTTCGAACAGGTGGACCCCCGCGACGCCACGCCAATCTATGCCCAGATCGCCAGCCGGCTGCGGTTGGCGATCGCGGCGGCGGAGCTCAAGCCCGGCACCGGGCTGCCATCCGTGCGGCAGCTCGCAGGACAGCTTCGGATCAATCCCGCCACGGTGGTGCAGGCGTACCGCGAGCTCGAGGCCGAGGGGTTCGTCGAGATGCGGCAGGGGGCGGGCACCTTTGTGCGCAGCGTGTCGCCGGCGGCCGGGCTTCGGGAGCGCGCGGCGCAGTCCCGGACGCTGGTGCGCCGGATGCTGGCCGAGGGCGGCCGTCTAGGGCTGACACCGGAGGACATCCGCGACGCCCTGGGCCGGGAGCTGGGGCTGGAGGTGCCTCGATGAACCCCGTGGAAGTTCGCGGGCTGGCGTACTCGCCGAGCGGCTCGTTCCGCATCGCCGGACTGGACCTGGATGTGCCCCAGGGCGCGGTTTACGGGTTCCTCGGTCCCAACGGGGCAGGCAAGACGACGACCCTGCGCCTAATCCTCGGACTGCTCCGGCCCCGTGCCGGCAGCATCACGGTGCTCGGTTCCGTAATTCCACGCGAGGCGCCTCGCGCGCTCGCCCGTGTCGGGTACGTACCCGAGCAGCCGCACTTCGACAATCTTCTCACCATCCGGGAGATCCTCCGCTATCAGGCCGCGTTCTACCCCGGCTGGAACTGGACCACCGCCGAGCGGCTGTTGCTGGAACTTGAGCTGGAGGAGGGGCAGCCCTTCGGCCGGCTGTCCAAGGGGCAGAAGGCCAAGGTGATGATGCTGGCCGCGCTGGCCCAGACGCCGGACCTGTTGGTGCTGGACGAGCCGACCGACGGGCTGGATCCACTCGCACGGCGGGACATCCTGGTGGCGCTGCTCGATTATGTCGCCCAGCACCGGGCGACGGTGCTGGTCTCCAGCCACCTGGTGCACGAGCTCGAGGGAATCTGTTCCTGGATCGGGGTGATGGACGGCGGCGATCTCGTGGTCCAGATGCCCACGGCGGAATTCAGGGACGGCATCAAGCGGCTGCACCTCGAGGCGGCCCTGCCGGCGACGGCCGCGCCGCCGCCGTTCACCGTGCTTTCCCGCAACGGGCGCGAGCTGGGCGGCCCCACGCTGGTGGTCCGCAACTGGCGGCCGGAGATGGCCGGGTACTTCGCCGCCCACGGCGCGCCGGTCCGGAGCGTCACCGACCTGGCGCTGGAGGACGGATATGTCGAGGTCCTGCGCGCCTTTCGCCTGCAACGCAGGGGGGCCTGATGTTCCGCGTGGTGCTCTGGAGCCAATGGAAGTGGGTGCGGCTATTCGTGGTGCTCGGCACCCTCGCCGCGCTGGCGATCCCGGTGGTGTCGGTGCTGATGGCGCTCCCGAAGGATCCCACCCCCGGCGGCCCGATGGACCTGCTGCGGGCGACGCGGGCCTGGGGCACGGTGTATCCACTCTTGGCCACCGGGCTCGGGCTCCTCATTGCCACCAGCGCATGGGCCCCGGACCATCGGGGCCGCCATATCCACGCACTCTCGTTGCCGGTCCCGCGCTGGCACTACGCGCTGCTCCGCTTCGGCGCGGGGATGGTCCTGCTGGTGCCACCGGTCCTGGCGCTGTTCGTCGGTTGCCTGGCAACCGGCGCGATCGCCACTTTGCCTGACGGGCTGCAGACCTATCCGGTCGCTCTCACCCTCCGGTTCGCGCTTGCGGCGGGCGTGGCGTTCAGCGTCTTCTTCGCCATTTCGGCAGGCACCACCCGGACCGCTGGGCTGATCCTGGCGGGTGTCATCCTGCTGGGGGTGGCCGGCACTTTTGCCTCGAGCCTCGGTGTACCGGAGGAGCCGGTCGCGAAGCTGATCGCCGCGTTCTTTGCGGATACCGGCCCCTTCGGCGTGTTCACCGGCCGCTGGATGCTCGTGGATGTCTAGGGGCATTGCTGCGCTGGCAGCGCTGATGATGTCGGCGATGCCGGTCGCGGCCCAGCGTGCCATGGGCGTGCCGCCTGAACGCCTCGCCGCTCGGGTGGATAGCCTGGCCGCCGCCTGGCGGGAGGCAAGCGCGCTCGCGGACCTGGCGGACAGCCTCGCCAACACCGAGCGCCCACCGATGCTGGACACCGTCACGGCGGGGGCCCTCACCATCCTCGTCAATCCGACCTCGCTTCCCGTCGCCGCCGCGGCGGCCAACGCCTGGCGCCATCTCGATTCCCTGTACGGTGATGCCGCCGCGCGCATCGCCGTTGGCGAGCCGGCACGACTGATCGTCGTGCCAGCCGACGCCAGGGAGCGGACCATCGCGACCTACACCGGCCAGGAGATCCCCGACAACATGAGCCCGGAGGCGCTGGCGCAGCTCCTCCGCGGGAGCTTCCCGGTGCCTCAGCCTGGTCGGCAGTTCGACGACTGGCTCGGCGGCTCGCTCCATCCTCCCCTGCCAGACAAGCGGGAGGCCGAAGCGGCCTACCTGCAGTTGGTCACGCTGCCGTACGCGGTGAACAGCCGGTGCCTGCAGGGAGATGTCGCGGCCTGCCGGGCCGCGCTCGACCTGTTCGCGGATCAGGACCCGATTGCCTCCCGCTATCAGTCGCCGGAGGACCGGCGCTACGCGATCTCACAGATCTCCACCGTGCTGGCGAGCGATCCGGCGACCACCCCAACGTATGAGGAGTGCATCGGAGGACGGGATGACGCCTGTCGCTCGCTCCTCGGGGTGGCAGCTCGCGCATCCATGCCCCGCCCGCTTGGCCTCGAGGCCCGCGGGCTGCTCACCTGGGTGGCGGTCCGCCTCGGCGGCCGTGCGGGGTACCTCCGCCTGGTGGACGGGGCGGATCGCTCCCCGATCTCGCGCCTTGAAGCGGCCGCCGGCGTGCCGGTGGATACCATCATCACCCGCTGGCGGGCCGAGGTGCTCGCGGCCCGGCCAGAGCCGGTCGCGGTGCCGGTGTCCGGCGTGGTCTCCGGTCTTGGCTGGATGGTGGTGCTGGCGGCCTGCGCCCTCGGGAGCTCACGATGGCGCGTGACCTGACCCGCTGGGTGGTGGCGGTGCTGCTCGTGGTTGCGGCCGTCGTGCTGGTGGAATCCACGAACAGGGTGCGGTTCACCGGCCCACGGTTCAACCACGCCGAGCCTACCGCCGCGCGGCGGCGGGCCATGGCCATCTCCTCACAATGGCGCATGGCGGTGCTGGCCGAGCGGGTGGTCGGCTACCGCGAGGGACTCAAGCCGCGGCTGCGGGAGCTGGCTTCGGCAGGGCGGCCCACGGTGGCGCTCCTAGTGGACGCTGACGACACGCTGCGCATGGAGCTCACGCCGATCCTCGCACCGGCGCTCGACTCCGCATGGAGTGCGCTCGGCCTCGGGGTCACCAAGGTGTCGGTTGGGGTGACGGTCTCCATGCGCGGTCTGCCGGCTCTCCCCGGAATGGGCCCCATCTCACGGCCCGAGAGCAAGGACCTGTTCCTGCTGCCGGACTCCCTCGCACCCACCCAGTGCCTCGCGGTCACCGCCGCCAATCGGCTGTGGGTGACCCGACTTGCCTCCCGTGGCGCGCTGGTTCGCTGGCTGGGGAGCAGCCTGGGGCCGTGCGCCTTCTACGCCCGCTTCGGTGTGCCGTCGGCGCGGGTGCGGAGCTGGCTGGGCGCGCGGGGGTACGACCTGGCACTGGCACCTATGGCCTACGGTGAGGCGGCCGGTTTGTCCACGACCTGGATGTTCTTCGGCACTCCCTGGGAGTTCCTTTACGAGCTTCCTCCGGTTGCCCTCGGGTGTGTGGCAGGCCGCGCCGACGACTGCGCCCGCACGATTCGCTCTGGTGACGGCGCGCCCTCGGACGCGGTGGGTGGACTGGTTGTAGCGGAACAGTCCTGGCGCCTGGAGGGAAAGCGGCTCGCCGATGGCCAGCGCTTTCTCGCCGAAGTCCTCGATGTGGCCGGGCCCGAGCGGTTCGCTGAATTCTGGACCACCGACCTGCCGGTGGACTCGGCGCTGACCCTGGTCCTCCGGCAACCTGTCGGCGACTGGACGGCCGGGTGGCAGCGGCGTGTTGTGCCCGGTGTCCGGCTCGGGCCGACGCTGCCGGTGGTTCCTCTGCTGACAGGTCTCACCCTCCTGCTCCTGGGTCCGATCCTCGCAATCTGGCTGGCGGGGCGGAGACAGGTGGGATGATGCGGCGACGGGTGCTGCTGCTGCTCCTGCTGGCACTTCCCGACGCCCTGGCCGCGCAGGGAGATCCCTGGCAGCGCCAGGTCCGGGCCTCCCTCAGCCGCAGCGATTACATGATGCGGGCCCGGGGGTACACACGGATCGTCGGGGAGTACGCCGGTGAGCTGATCACCGGTGAGTCGCGCTGGATCGCGCTGCAGGCATCGAGGGTGGGAAACCTGGCGATCGTCGGAATCTGTGACGAGGACTGCGGGGCACTGCGCCTGACCCTCGGCACGACCGGCGGGTACGAGCTGGCCGCCAGCGACGCCGGTTCGACCGTGCCCATCCTGGAGGCCGAGCTCCAGTCCGGGCAGAGCTACCGGATCCGGGTGAGCATGGATCGCTGCCAGGTGAGTCCCTGCCGGTACGGTTTCGCGCTTTACCGGAGACGCCCAGAGTAACGGACCGGCATCGCCTCCCGACGGAGGTCGAAGTCCATTCGCCGCGGGCCGCCGGGGGTCCCCTCCGGTTGGTGCCACTAACCCCATTCCTTATAATCGTTTGGCTCGATGGGCCCGGGAGCCAGTCGGCTCCCGGGGCCAGGTGGAATCCCGCTCCCGCCTCCCGCCATTCCAACCGGAGGGGCCGGTGGGTGTCCAACTGGCTGCATGATCACCACGCGCACAGGAACCGACACCCTGCGGACCACCGACGCCTCCTCCGCCGACGCCGATGCCGTTGACGCCGCCCTCGCGGCCAGCGGCGATCCGCATGCGTTCGAGCGGCTGTATCGGCGGCACGTCAACCGGGTCCACAACCTGGTGCGCCGGATGCTGGGTGAGGACGCCGAGGACGTGACCCAGGAGGTGCTGGTCCGGGCATGGCAGAAGATCGGGACCTTCCGGGGGGAGGCGGCCTTCGGTACCTGGCTGCACCGGCTGGCGGTGAACCTGGTGCTCAACCGCCGCACCTCGCGGAGCCGCTTCCGGCGGCTGTTCGTCGAGGAACCCGAGACCGGCCTGGAGCCGCCGGCCCGTCCCGCTTCGCCCGCACAGGGGCTGGACTTCGAGACCGCGATGGCGCGGCTCTCGCCCGGTGCCCGGCAGGTGTTCGTGCTGCACGACGTCGAAGGCTACCGGCATGAGGAAATTGCCGGGATGCTCGGCATCAACGTGGGAACCTCGAAATCGCAGCTCCACTATGCCCGTATGGCGCTGCGGAAGACCCTGGGGTGAGGCGATGATCCATCCACTGCCGGAAGAGTTCTCGGAATACCTCGATGGCGAGCTCCCGCCGGAGCGCGCGGGCCGGCTGGACCGGCACGTCGCGGAATGCGGGGAGTGCGCTGCCCTGCTTGAGGAGCTGCGCCGGGTGGTACTCCGAGCCCAGGCGCTGGATGACCGCCCCCCGCGGCACGATCTCTGGCCCGGTGTCGCCGCGGCCATCGGGGCGCCCGGTCGCCGACTCCGGCGGGTATCGCTGCCGCTTCCGGCGCTGATCGCCGCCGGGGTCCTGCTGATGCTCGGTTCGGTGGGGCTCACCCTGCTGTGGCAGCGGGAGCGCCCGGCCGCGGCCCCCATCGCCGCCGGGCCGCAGACCTCGGCGTTTGTCAGCCAGGCGGCGTTGCCGTCGGAGCTGGGCTACGCCGGCGCGGTGCGCGGCCTGGAGCTGGAGCTGGAACGGAACCGGGACCGGCTGGACACGCTGACGGTCCGGGTGCTGGAGGAGAAGCTGGCCCTGATCGACCGCGCCATCGGAGAGGCCGAGCGGGCGCTCGCCGCCGATCCGGCGGATGGCTACCTGTCCGGGCACCTGACCCGGACACGCATGCGCAAGCTGGACCTGCTTCGCCGGGCCGCCGTGCTGGCCCACGCGGAGAGCTGACCTGCAAAGGATGACCGGATGCTGACGCTGCTCCTGGCCCTCGCGGCGCTGCCGCAGGGGACCGATACCACGATCGCCGTGCGCGGCGCCACCCGGCTCGAGCTCTCGAGCCTGGAGGGGACCATCACCGTGCGCACCTGGAACCGGCCCGACGTGCGGATCGAGGCCGACCACGACGACGACACCCGGATCGCGGTGGAAACCGGCGGCCGTACCCTCGAGGTCCATGCCCGCAGCCGCTACGGCCCGGCGGAGGTGACCTGGCGGCTCACGATCCCGGCCGACCTGGCCCTGGAGCTCAGTTCGCAGGACGGGGACATCGTCATCGAAGGGGCGCGGGGGGAGGTCAGCGCGACGACCGTGGAGGGCAGCATCACCCTGCGCGGCGGGACCGGCTTCATCGCGCTGCAGTCGGTGGAGGGCGACATCGACCTGAGCGACGTCAGTGGCGAGGCCAGCCTCAACACCGTTGATGGGGCCATCCGGGTCCGCAACGCCAAGGGGGTGCTCAAGGCCAACGTGGTGGATGGGGACATCACGCTGGACGAGGTGACGGCCAGCCGGGTCGAGGCCAACAGCGTGGATGGGTCCATCCGGTTGAGCGGGACGCTGCAGCCGGGGGGCCGGTACAGCCTCACCAGCCACGACGGGGACGTGACCGTCATCGCCCCCGCCATCGATGCGGAAGTTTCGGTCTCCACCTTCAGCGGAGACTTCGAGTCCGACTTCCCGGTGACACTGCAGGGCGGCGCCAGCCGTAAGCGTCTCAACTTCACGCTGGGCAAGGGCAGCGCCCGGCTGGACCTGGAATCGTTCGACGGCACCGTGTCGCTGCGCCGCGGCACCGGCCGGCCCTGAACCGCATCAGCCACCTGGAGAGACCATGCGTTCGCTCGTACTGACCCTCGCCCTGCCCGCGCTCCTGGCGCTGCCGCTCACCGCCCAGGACTTCAAGTGGGAGGGCGCCGTCGCCGGCGGCAAGACCCTGGAGGTCCGGGGCATCAACGGCCGCATTCGCGCCACCCGGGCCACGGGCCGCGACGCGCTCGTCACCGCGACCAAGCACGCCGAGGACGATGACCCGAAGGATGTCGAGATCAAGGTGGTGGAGCACGCCGGCGGGGTGACCATCTGCGCCATCTATCCGTCCCGGCGGAGCTCCCGGCCCAACGAATGCCGGCCCGGCGGCGGCGACCACAGCATGAAGGACAGCGACGTCACCGTGGACTTCGAGGTCCGGGTTCCGGCGGGCGTGAACTTCGAGGGCAGCACCGTGAACGGCGATGTCCGGGGCGAGTCGCTCCCGGGCGACGCGGAGCTCACCACGGTCAACGGGGACGTGGAGGCCACCGCCGAAGGGCTGGTGCACGCGACCACGGTCAACGGCTCGATCGACGTGACGCTGGGCCGGACGCCGTCGGATCGGGCCCTCGAGTTCAGCACGGTGAACGGGGGCATCTCGGTGACGCTCCCCGCCGGCCTCAACGCGGACATCGAAGCGACCACGGTGAACGGGGACATCGAGTCCGACTTCCCCATCACCATGAGTGGCCGCATGAACCCGCGGTCGCTGCGGGGGCGGATCGGGGATGGCGGCCGCCGGATTGAGCTGACGACAGTGAACGGCGGCATCGAGCTGCGCCGGGCGCGCTGAGCCGGGGCAGCCTTCCGACGCCGGGCCCCGCGCCGCGCGGGGCCCGGCGTCGGTGCGTCAGGCCCTGGCGCGGCCCGCTCCCCTCCAGTAGAGGAACACCGGTACCCCGAGCAGGAGGATCACGGAGCCGAGCAGCGCGTTCCGGGGGTTGGAGATGACCGAGCCCGCCACCACGTAGACCGCGGCCGCGATGAACAGGAGCGGGGTCACCGGCCACCCCGGCACCTGGAACGGCGTCCGCGCCCGCCCGCCGGCCCGGTCCTGCCGCCGGATCCCGAACAGCGCCACCACCGCCAGCCCGAAGAAGATCCAGTCGCAGAAGACGACGTAGTCGAGCAGCTGCCCGTAGCGGCCCGTGAACAGGAGCAGCTCGGCCCAGATGCCCTGGAAGAGGATGGCGGTCCCCGGGGTCCGGTAGCGCTGGTGCAGCCGCGCGAACGCGGGGAAGAAGAGCCCGTCCGCGGCCATGGTCTGGTACACCCGCGGGGACACCATGATCACCAGGTTGAGGAACCCGAAGGTCGAGGCCGCGATGCCGGCGCTGATCACCACCGCGCCGGTCGCGCCCAGGGCGATGCGCATCCCCTCCGCCGCCGGCGCGCCGCTCGCGGCGAGGCCCGCAGGACCCAGCAGCCGCAGGTAGGCGACGTTGGCCAGCAGGTACACCAGGACCACAATCACGACCCCCAGCACCAGGGCCCGGGGGAGGTTCCGCTCCGGTTCCACGATTTCTTCGGCGATGAAATTCGTCTGCTGCCAGCCGCCATACGCGAACAGCACCGGGACCAGCGCCGCGGCGATCGCCAGCGCGGGATGAGCGGGGGCCACGAGGGCCTCCGTGACGGCCGTCGGCGGCAGGGCGACGGTCACCCCGACGGCGATCAGGAACCCGAGGGCCGCAAGCTTGAGCACCGTGAAGATGTTGGTGGTGACCGCGGCCGGCCGGATGCCGAGGTAGTTGACCAGGGTGAGCACCGCGATCGCGGCCGCGGCGAGCCCCCGGCCCCATTCGGCGGGGAGCCCCAGCAGCGGCGTGGCGTAGTTCGCGAACGTCACCGCCACCGCGGCGATGGCGCCGGTGGCCATCACCAGCAGCAGCGCCCAGGCGTAGAGGAACGCCGGCAGCGGCCCCAGTCCTTCCCGCAGGTAGACGTAGCTCCCGCCCGCCTGGGGCCTCCGCTGGCCCAGTTCCCCGAAGCAGAAGGCGCCGATCAGCGCGATCGCGCCGCCCAGCACCCACACCCCAAGAGTGAGCGGTGCGGTCACGACCCGTTCGGCGACGATGGCGGGATTGATGAAGATGCCGGAGCCGATGATGCCGCCGACGACGGCCATGGTGCCGGAGAAGAGTCCGAGGGTTCGGCGATAGGTGACGGGGCTCGAGGTCATGGGCCCCCAATGTACCGGCGCCCATGCCCGGCGCTACCGGCACCCGCCTACGGCACGGGTACGCCGGACACCGATGGCCGCCGCAGCAGGCGCCGCACCCGTGCCGCCAGCTCCCGCATCGAGACCGGCTTGGTCACGTAGTCGTCGGCCCCCAGCTCGAAGGCGTGCACCACGTGCGTTTCGTCGCCCAGGGCGGTGACCATCATGACCGGAAGGTGCCGGAACTCCGGCCGCTCCCGCAGGGCCCGCAGGAAGCCGAGGCCGTCGAGCTGCGGCATTTCGATGTCGCTGATGACCAGGCTCGCGCCGCTCGTGGGCAGCCCGGCCAGGGCTGCCGCGCCATCGGGGAAGTGGAGCACCTCGAAGCCTTCGTGACCCAGGTACTGGGTCATCACCCTCACCATCGCCGGGTCGTCCTCGGCCAGCAGGATCCGGGGCCGGGGGGCCGTCACCACCGGCTCGCCCGTCAGGACCCGGTCCCGGCCGGAGGCCTTGGCGTAATAGCGGAGACGGTCCGCCTGCGCGATGCCCTCCTCGATCGAGAGCTTCGGGGGGAGGTCCACCACGCCCGCCGAGAAACTCAGGGTCACCGGCGTGTCCCCCTCGCTCCGGAAGTCCACCCGGCGCAACACCGTCCGCGCCTGGTCGACCAGCGCACCGGCTTCGACCGCGGTGCGTCCGACGAAGAGGGCGATGAACTCGGCCCCGTCCCACCGGGCGAACACCGCCGCCTGCCGGAGCGCCATCGCCAGCCGGCTCCCGGACCGCCGCAACACCCCCTCCGCGAACTGCCGGCCCCACGTCTCCTCCAGCCAGCGGAAATGATCCAGGTCGAGCACCGCGAGCGAGACCCGGCTGTCGGGACCCTGACTCTCCCGGAGCTGCGCCGCCCGTTCTAGGAACGCCGCCCGGTTGGGCAGGCCGGTCACGGAATCCCGCCGGGCGGTGTCGGCCTGGGTGGACTGTCGCTCCATCCGCGCCGTCACCGCAATACTGAGGGCGTCGAGGGCGAGGGGCTTCTCGAAGTAGGCGTCCGCTCCCAGCGCGAAGCACTCGCCCTTGGTCTGGGCGCCGAGCCGGGCGGACACCACGAAGACCGGGATGCCGGCGGTGCGGGGATCGGAGCGCAGCTCAACCAGGAGGCTCCGGCCGTCGTCGTCGGGGAGGATCAGGTCCAGCACCACGAAATCCACGCTGGCATGCCGGAGCACTTCCCGGGCGGCGCGGGCGCTCTCCGCCAGCACCACGTGGCGGCCCTGGGCGGCCAGCGTGGCCTCGAGCGTCCGGCCGAAGAGCCGGTCGTCCTCCACCACCAGGACCAGCCCGCCGCCCCTCCCGCCCGGCACCCGGGCCGAGCGATGCAGCAGACTCACGAGGCCGGCGGAGGCCGCGGGGAGGTTGACGCTCCCGGCATGCAACACCGCCTCGGTGGCCGTCAGCAGTTCGGGCCGGCCCTCGAGGCTTCCACTCTCCGCCAGCATCCGCGCCAGGCGACGCACCGCGGCCTCCGCCTCCGGCCGTTCGGTCGGATGCTCGAATCGCCGCATGGCGGATTCCAGGGCCGCGAGGGCTGCCCCCATCCCGGCTCGCCGGGGGGGCGAAGTGAGCCGGCTGAAGCCAGCGTGGTGGAAGGCAGTCGGGTCGGTCATTGCCCTGAGTATCGGCGGGTGCCGGACGGGGGTTGAGCCCGACCGGAAGTCGTCCGGCGGGGTTGATGCCAGACGATTATTCGGTAGATTGTGACTTGTACCGACGATTCGTTGGCAGGAACGGGGAGGCACCGATGCAGCTCGACACCACCGATCTCGCCATCCTGGACCAGCTCCAGGCCAATGCCCGCGTCAGCAACGCCGACATCGCCCGCCGGCTCGACATGGCGCCTTCCGCCATTCTCGACCGCATCCGCAAGCTGGAACAGAAGGGCGTGATCCAGGGCTACAGCGCCCGCATCGCCCCGGAACTCGTGGGCCTGGGCCTCACCGCCTTCATCCTGGTGCGCACCGAGGAGCGGGTGGGGCTGGGGACCATCGGCCAGGCCCTCGCCCGCTCACCCGAGGTCCTGGAGGTGCACCACGTCGCCGGCGAGGACTGCTACCTGGTCAAGGTGCGCGTCCCCGACACCGCCAGCCTCAGCCGGCTGCTGCAGGAACGGTTCGGCCGGCTCAAGGGCGTCCGCAATACCCGAAGCACCATCGTCCTGGCCACGGTAAAGGAAGGGGCCCCGCTGCCCCTCCCCACCGGGGAGGAGGACGGCCATGTCGCCTGAAGTCGTGGCCCGCCGCCGGCTCACCCTGATTGCCTCCTTCGCGGCGATCTACCTGATCTGGGGCTCGACCTATCTCGCGATCGCCTTTGCGATCCACAGCATCCCGCCGCTCTTCATGGCCGCGGGCCGCTTCCTGCTGGCGGGGAGCGCCCTCTACCTCTGGGCCCGGCTCCGCGGGGCGCCGCGCCCCCGTCCGGTGCAGTGGGGGTGGGCCTTCTTCCTCGGTGCGCTGTTCTTCCTTGTGGGGAACGGGGCGGTGGTCTGGGTGGAGCAGACCATCCCCTCCGGGCTGGTGGCGCTGATCGTGGCCATGGTCTCGGTCTGGACCGCCCTGCTCGAGTGGCTCCGCCCCGGCGGCGCGCGCCCGCCCGGCATGGTGCTCGCCGGCATCCTCCTCGGGTTCCTGGGGGTGGCGCTCCTGGTGCTGCCCGCCCGGGGCGGCGCCGGCCACGCCCCGCTGGCCGGGGTGCTGCTCCTCATGGGCTCCACCTTCGCCTGGGCGCTGGCCTCGGTGCTGTCCCGCACCGCCGACCTTCCGGACTACGCCCCGCAGGTCTCGGGAATGGAAATGCTCGCCGGGGGGGTGCTGCTGCTGCTCGCCAGCCTGCTGCATGGCGATCACCGGGTCTTCGATCCGTCGCTCGTGACCCTCAAGTCGCTGCTGGCGTTCCTCTACCTGGTGGTGTTCGGCTCGCTGGTCACCTTCACCGCCTTCGCGTGGCTGCTGCAGGTCAGCACCCCCAACAAGGTGGCCACCGCCGGGTACGTGAACCCCATGGTGGCGGTGGCGCTGGGCTGGGCCTTCGGCGGGGAGGCGCTCACCCCCCGGGCGCTGGTCGCCAGCCTGGTGATCGTCGCCTCGGTGGTGCTCATTATCACGGGGCGCGAATTCTCCTTCTCCCGGCTCCGGCCGGTGGTGCGCCCGCCGGCCTCGGTCCGCGGGGCGCGTTGACGGCAGTCACCGGCCTGCATATTCTTTCATCCATGAACGCCGCCCGCCGTTCCGCCAGCTATCCCAGCGTCAATTGCCGGGGTAATCGGTTCCGCTGACCTGGAGCGAGGCCGGCGCCACGGCGCCATCGCAGACACCGCGGCCCGCTCCATCCGAGCGGGCCGTTCGCATTTCCGAGCAGGGAGATTCCCCGTGACTGGATCCGCAGCGCTCTCTTCCTTCGTGCCCCCGCCGGCCGACGACCTGGTCGAGCTGACCACCCTCTTCGACGTGAGCCAGGCCCTCGGCGGGTTCACCAGCCTGCACGATGGCTTCCGCCACGTCATGGCGCTGCTGCGCCGGCATCCGGGCGCGATCCGGGGCGCGCTCACCCTGCTGGACGCCGAGACCGGGGAGCTCTACATCGAGGCCTCCCTCGACCTCCCGGCGGAGGCCCGGCTGGCCCGGTACCGGGTGGGGGAGGGGATCACCGGCGAGGTCGTGGCCAGCGGCCGGCCGATCGTCGTGCCGGATGTGGCACGGGAGCCCCGCTTCCTGCACCGGACCCTGCGTCGCGGCATCCACCCGGAGGACGCGATCACCTTTGCCTGCGTGCCGATCCTGGTGGATCACCGGGCGGTCGGCGCCCTGTCGGTGGACCTGCCGCACCGGCCCGGCCAGGACACCGCGCCGCTGGTGCGCTTCCTCCACGTGGTGGCGGCGCTGGTGGCGCTTCGGCTCAAGACCCAGCGCCCGCTGGAGGAGGAGAACCGGAAGCTCAAGGAGGAGCTGCGGGAGCGGTACGACTTCTCCCACCTGATCGGCACCAGCCGGCCGATGCGCGATGTCCTGGCCCAGGTGGCCCAGGTGGCCGGCACCCAGACCACGGTCCTCATCCGCGGCGAGTCGGGGACCGGGAAGGAACTGATCGCCCATGCGCTCCACTATCACAGCGCCCGCGCCGCCGGCCCGTTCGTGAAGGTCAACTGCGCCGCCCTCCCCGAGACTCTCATGGAGTCGGAGCTCTTCGGGCACGAGCGCGGGGCGTTCACCGGCGCCCTCAGCCGGAAGGCGGGGCGGTTCGAGCGGGCCAACGGGGGGACCATCTTCCTGGATGAGATCGGGGAGCTCTCCCCGGCCACCCAGTCCAAGCTCCTCCGGGTGCTCCAGGAGCGGGAGTTCGAGCGGGTGGGCGGCGGGGAGCCCATCGCGGTGGACGTGCGCATCATCGCCGCCACCCACCGGGACCTGGAACAGTCGCTCAAGGACCGCTCCTTCCGGGAGGATCTCTACTACCGGCTCAACGTCTTCCCGCTCTTCCTGCCGTCGCTCCGGGACCGGAAGGCGGACATCCTGCTCCTCGCCGATCACTTCGTCGAGAAGTATGCCCGGGCCCACCAGAAGCAGGTCACCCGGATCACTACCCCGGCGATCGACATGCTCATGCGCTACCACTGGCCCGGCAACGTCCGGGAGCTGGAAAACGTCATCGAACGGTCGGTGGTCGTGGCCGAAGGGCCCGCGATTCACGGCCGCCACCTCCCCCCGAGCCTCCAGGTGCCGGAGGCGGCCGGCCCCTCGGGCGGGGCCATGAAGGCCATGGTGGAGCGGTTCGAGGCCGACATCCTGATCGATGCCCTCAAGCAGACCCGGGGGTCGGTCGGCGAGGTCACCAGGCTGCTGGGGAGCACGGAGCGGATCATCCGCTACAAGCTGCGGAAGTACCGGATCAAGCCGGGGCGCTACTCCTGACCCTGGATGTACAATCACCCCATTTCCGTCGGTGGGGTGATGCCGGGTGACAAGAATGGTGGTGACGGGGTGCCAGCCCCGCCCACCGTCCCGGCTTCCCTCCGCGTCGCAACTCCTTTCGCCATCGCTCGTTCCCCTTGCCGCAGCGTATCAGCGGACCGCCTCCCGCCGCGCGGCACGGGACTTGTCTTACCAGTGGGCATCACTCGCTGGGAGACCCGATGCGATACCTGCCGCGCCCGACCTCGCTCTTCGTTCCGCTGCTCCTGCTGGTCGCCCCGCTCGCGGGGCAGGGCACCCTCGCCCTGGCCGGCCGGCACACGCCGCCGGCACGGTTCGCCATCCCGGTGAGCCCGCTGCGTGACGCCTACGCGGTCCGGCTCACAAGCGACTGGCCGCAGTACCGCTCGGGTGCCGGCTGCGTGAACGGCGGTGAGGAGGTCCTGACCGGCACCCTCGAGGCCACGGCGTCCGGCTACGCCGGGACGCTCCGGCGGGACGCCACCATCCGGTTCTGCGGCAGCCATGGCCAGGCCAGCGATGCCTGCACCCTCACCCTGACCAGCTCCGGTCCGGTGGACGCCACCGCCCTGGTGTACGCGGCGGGCGAGTCCGCCATGCTGCTGGTGAACTGGCAGGCGCCGGACGGGGCAGGGGAGGCCACGGTGAGCGGGGACTGCGCACCGGTGTTCGAGGAGTCGGTGCGGCGGCTCTACTTCTCGGTGGCCCATTCCCTCGAAGTACCGCTCCCGGCCGGCTCCGGCGGGCACACCGTCCGGCTGGAGGACTACGGCTGGATCGCGGAGGTGCAGTGAGTTCCCGCGTCGGACTCTGGGCCCGAACCCAGGGCACTTCCGCGCGCAGGCGCGCGCGCCGGCACCGGCGTGCTGGCGCCCGCCTGCCGCGGTCGCCCCGGGTGTGGTGGCCGCAGAAACCCGCGCGATAAGTAGTTGGACCGGAGCGCGGCCTCGTCCCGGGTGAGGGCCGGCGGGTCGGCGTCAGGGGAAGGAAGAGTGGCAGGTGGTGGGTCGTTGTCTGGCGGTGCGGGGACCGTCCAGGCGGCGATTCACCACCTGTCATTTTTTCCCGCATTGACCGTCTCCAGCGGGACGACGATCTTCTCTCGCTCGCCCCCAGGAGCTCCCTCCGATGTGGTCCCCGCGTGTCCTCGCCGCCCTGGCAATCGCTGTCGCGGCGTCAGAGCCCCCCACTCCGCTCAGCGTGCTCTCTTCTTCCCCCTCCGGCGAGGCGCCGCTCACCGCGCCCATCCAGGTGATCTTCGACCGGCCCGTGGCCGGATCGCTCGATCGCTCGGTAGATCCGGCGGCGATCCTGCGGATCACCCCCGCGCTGCCGGGGCGGGCGGAGTGGCGGGACCCGGTGACCCTGCGCTTCCTCCCCGCGACGCCGCTCACGCCGGGGACGAGCTACACCGTGACCGTCAGCAACAGCTTCGAGGCGATGGACGGCAGCCGCCTGGCGGAGCCGTTCAGCTACCGCTTCACGGTGAGCGGCCCGACCCTGCTGACCGGCCTGCCGGTGAGCGGCGAGGAGCACCCGCGCTTCCTGGGCCGCGACGCCACCTTCGAGGTGGTCTACAACGCCCCCCTCGAGCCCCAAGCGCTCCGCGACCTCGGCCACCTCCGCTTCGGAGCGAGCTGCCACCAGCCGGGGACCATCCGCCTCCGGGGCCGAGCCCAGCGTCCCATCGACGACGAGGCGCCGTGGCAGTTCCGGGAGGCTGGCGGCTGGGAGCGGGACCGGACCGCCGACTCCCTGCGCCGGATCGTGGAACTGGTCCCCGAGAAGCCGCTGCCGCTGGACTGCGCCGGCGAGCTGGTCCTGCCCACGGTGGTGGATCCGGAGAACACCCGCCCCTTCGTGGGCTGGAAGTTCTCCACCTACGGCCCCTTCCAGCTCCAGGAAGCCCGCTGCGCCGGGGGCGACAGCTGCCCCACCGGCGGTGTCCGGATCACCTTCTCGACCCCGGTGAAGGGGGCGGAGGTCGAGCGCCGTATCTCGCTGCTGCCCAAGGTGGCCTTCTCCGTCTCCGACACCTCTGAGCAGTCGGACACCTGGTACCTCGAGACCGAACTCACCCCCCACACCGCCTACGCCGTGGTCGCGGACAGCGCGCTCCGGGACATCTTCGGCCAGCGGCTCACCGGCAATCCCGCCTCCGGCTTCCGGACCACCGGCTATGCGCCCCTGGTCGAGCACGAGTACGGCCGGATGACGGTCGAACGGGAGCCGTTCCGGACCCTGGCGGTCAAGTACGTCAACGTGGATACCCTGGAGATCACGACCGCGCCCGTCCCGGCGGCGCTGATCCCCGCGATGCTGCAGTACAGCCGGTGGAACCAGGACGACAGCGCCCTCACGCAGGTGCTCCGCGGGGCCACGACCACGAAGGTGAAGGTGGCGGGGCCGCGGGACCGGGTCCGCATCTTCGGGGTGAAGCTGCCGCTCTACAACATGGCCCGCCCGAGCGCGCCCATCCTGCAGCTGGTCAAGGTGACCAGCCCCACCCTGAGTGCGGAGTGGCGGGACAACCAGCCGTACGCCATCGTGCAGGTGACCGACCTCGCGGTGCACGCCAAGGTCGGGCTGACCAGCGGCGTGGTCTGGGTCACCGGGGTGAGCGACGGCAAGCCGCGCGCCGGTGTCGCCGTCGCCCTCTACAATACGGAAGGGAAGGTCCGGGCCACCGGCCGCACCACGGCCGACGGCATCGCGACGCTCGGGCCCTACCTGGCCGATTCCGGCGCCACCGAGCGGTACGGGTTCGAGGGATACGTCGTGGCCACCGCAGTCGGCGACAAGGCGCTCACCGCCATCTCCAGCTACGACCCCGACCTCTCCCCCTGGCGCTTCAACGTCGGCGCCGCCTGGGGCACCGGCCGCTTCCCGCTGGCGGCCGCCGTCTTCACCGAGCGCGGGATCTACCGCCCCGGCGAGCCGGTCTACGCCAAGGCGATCGTCAGGACCGGCAACCTCGGCGCACTCTCCGTCCCCGCCCGCAGCGACAGCATCCGCTGGCGGTTCCAGGACCGCGACGGCGGCACTCTCCGCGATGTGACCGTCGCGCCCTCGTCCTTCGGGACCGCGAGCCAGACCTACGCCCTCCCCGCCGACCTGCCGCTCGGCAGCTACGGCGTCACGCTGCAGCAGCGCCGCGGCGGCGAGTGGCTGGACGTCGCCTCGACCAGCTACCGGGTGGCGGAGTACCGCCCCCCCGAGTTCCTGGTGGAGGCGACGACCGATACCGCGCCCCGGTATCCGGGGGATTCGGCCACCGCCAGGGTGGAGGCCCGGTACCTCTTCGGCGCGCCCATGGCGCGCGCCGTCCTGACCTGGTCGGCGCGGCAGACATCCCTCTCGTTCGGGGCCGTGGATATCCCCGGGACCGAGGGCTTCTACTTCGGCGAAACCGGCTGGTGGTGGGAGGAGGAGCCCAGCGCCACCAGCGTGCTGGCCCAGGGCACCGACACCCTCGACGGCCAGGGCCGGGCCGCTCTCCGCTTTCCGCTGGGGGAGGCCTTCAAGGGCCGCCCCTCGCGCGCCACCCTCGAGGCGTCGGTCACCGACGTGAACCGCCAGTCGGTGGGCGCCCAGGCCTCGGTGATCGTGCACCCCGCTTCCTTCTATATAGGGGCCAAGCCGCTCGGAGAGAGCTATTTCTGGACCGCGAAACAGCCTCAGGCCGTGGCGCTGATCGCGGTGCGGCCCGACGGACGGCGGGTGGAGAACGTGAAGGTGAAGGGGACCATCGTGCGCCGGGAATGGCACCGGGTGCACCGGACCCGGGGCGGCTACAGCGAGGTCTACGGCGAGTGGGTCTCCGACACCGTGGCCCGGTGCTCGGTCGAGACCGCGAAGGAGCCGGTCAGCTGCCGCTTCACCCCGCCCGCGGGCGGCACCTATATCATCACTTTCGAGGCCCGGGACCGGCAGGACCGCGCCGTCTCGACCAGTGTCTACCGCTGGGCCGTGGGGACCGACTTCGTCCCCTGGAATGATGAGACCCAGTTCAAGATGGACGTGGTGCCGGACCAGTCCCGCTACAGCGTGGGCGACACCGCCACGGTGCTCTTCGCCTCGCCCTTCACCGATGCCGATGCCTGGGTGACCGTCGAGCGGGAGGGGCTGATCGAGCAGCGCCGCATTCACATCACCAGCGGCTCGACCACGATCAAGTTCCCGGTCACCGAGGCCTGGACCCCCAACGCCTTCGTGTCGATCGTCGTGGCCCGCGGCCGGAGCGCCCGCCCGGGTCCGCTGGACGACCCGGGCCGCCCCACGATCCGGGTGGGCTACACCGACATCCGGGTGACACCCGAGGTGAAGCGTCTGACCGTCTCGGTGTCCCCGGCCGTGGCGGAGTACCGCCCCGGCGACACCGCCCGGGTGAACCTCAAGGTGACCGACCGCACGGGTCGGGGGCAGCGCAGCGAGGTCACCCTCTGGGCGGTGGACGAGGGAGTGCTGTCCCTGACCGGCTACCGCACCCCAGACCCGCTCGACCTGCTCTACCGCGAGCGCGGGCTGGGGCTCCGGCTGGCCAGCAACCTGACCAGCGTGGCGCCGCAGGTGCCGGAGGGGGAAAAGGGCGCGCGCGCCCCCGGCGGCGGCGGGGGCCAGGGAGAGAGCGACCTCCTCCGCTCCCGCTTCAAGACCACCGCCTTCTTCCTTGGCAGTGTGCTGACCGATTCCGGTGGCGCGGCCGTGGCCCGGGCCAAGCTGCCGGACAACCTCACCACCTTCCGCCTGATGGCCGTGGCGGTGACCGCGGGCGATCGCTACGGCAAGGGGGAATCCCCCATGCTGGTCACCCGCCCCCTGCTCGCCCGGCCGGCGCTGCCCCGTTTCCTGCGAGACGGAGACCGCTTCGAGGCGGGCGTGGTGGTGAACCAGCGCGCTGGTGGCACCCCCACCGTGACGGTGAAGGCCGAGCCGCGCGGGGCCGAACTCACCGGCGACGGGACGAAGACGGCCGTGCTGGAGGCCGGCCGTGGCCGCGAGGTGCGATTCAACTTCCGCCAGCCAGGGGGCGATCCCGTGGGCGGCGGCGACAGCGCCGCCTTCCGGTTCCGGGTGAGCGGCGCCGGTGATCAGGACCTGGTCGAGCAGCGGCTGGCGATCAAGCCGGCCTTCCGGCCCCGGGCCTGGACCATCGCCGGGGTGCTGACCGACACCGCCAGCGCCTCGTTCGCCCTGCCGGAGGGCCTCGACCTCGGGCGGTCACGCCTGTCCCTCTCCCTCGGAAGCTCGCCCCTCAGCGTGATCAAGGGACTGGCCTGGGAGCTCCGGGTCTATCCGTACTACTGCACCGAGCAGCTCGCCAGCACCGCCCAGCCGCTGATTGCGCTGTACCGGGCGCAGACCGAGACGAAAACGACGCTGCTCAAGGGCAACCCGAAGCGCGAGATCGAAGCTGCGGTCGGCCTGATGAGCCGGCGCCAGCGGCCGGATGGAGGCATCGGCTACTGGGGCACCGACGGCTGGACCACGCCCTGGCTCAGCGCCTACGCCGGCTTGACGCTGCTCGATGCCCGCGCCGCCGGCGTGGCCGTCGACGACAGCGTGCTTGCCCGGCTGGCCGGCTACCTGCGGAACGCGCTCGACGACCCGCCGGCCATTCAGGCACCGGTGATCCGCTGGTACGACGAGCTGCCGGTGCGCCTCGGCGACCAGGTCGCGGCGGTGGATTTCCTGAGCCGGCTGGGGAAGGCCCATGTGGCGGCGGAGAACGAACTGCTGCGGAACGCGGCGCAGCTTTCGTTTGAGGATCGCGCCCGCCTGGCCGAGGTCCTGGTTCGCCGGCGGGCGGTGCGTGCCGCCCGCGGGCTGCTGGATCCGGTGTGGAAGCAGGTCAAGGTCGAGGGTCGCCGCGCCATCCTGCCGGCGGCGGCGCACCGGGAGGTGCACTACTTCCCCTCCCGCACCCGCCCGGTCGGCCGGCTGCTGCAGGCCACCCTCGCGGTGGATTCCGCCAACGCCCTCATCGGGCCGCTGGTGGAGACGCTGGTGCAGCAGGGGCGCGCGGGCACCCTCGAGTGGTGGAACACCCAGGACTATGCCGCCGTGGTGTCGGCGCTCGTGGCGTTCGATCGGCGGATGCGCGCGGGGGCCGCGCGTCCCTTCACCGTGACCGGCGGCGGCCGCACCATCCTGAGCGCCGCCGGCACGACCGCCACAACGGCCGCCGCCGCCCGGGGGGCGATGCGGGATTCGAGTGTCCCCCTCACCGGCCTGGTCCAGGGCGCCACGCTCGGCGTGAGCCTCGCGGCCCAGGGTCCCGGGGCGCCCATCTATTTCTACCTGACCGTGCATGAGGTGCCCAAGGAACGGCCGGTCAACCCAGAGGAAAAGGGCATCCGGGTCGAGCGGTGGTACGAGCGCTACGACAAGCCCGACCCGATCACCAGCGTGAAGGCGGGGGAGCTGGTGCGGGTGCGGCTGCGGGTCACGGTGCCGGAGGACCGGCAGTTCATCGTGATCGACGACGCCCTGCCGGCCGGCCTCGAGGCGGTGGACCTGAGCCTTCGGACCGCCAGCCTCACGCCCGGGCCGGGGGTGGACCAGGCGACGACCTATCTCTCGCCCGAGGAAGCGGACCAGGAGGGGGTGGAGTCCGGCGACACCGGCGGCATGTGGTACTACGGCCGGTGGGACTCGGGGTGGTGGTCCCCGTTCGAGTTCCGCGAGTTGCGGGATGACCGGGTGGTGTACTCCGCCACCGTGCTCTGGAAGGGCAGCTACACGCTGAGCTATGTCGCGCGCGCGACGACGCCGGGCACCTTTGTGCGGCCGCCGGCGCATGCGGAGGAGATGTACAACCCGGCGGTGTACGGCCGGAGCGACGGCGGCAGCTTCACCGTCGTGGCGCCATGAGTCGGATGATCGCGGCCTGCCGGAGGCTTGGCGACTGGCTGGTCAGGCGGCCCACCGTCCGGCTGGGCGTTCCTGGCGTGTTGGCGTTTGGCATCCTGCTGGGGGCGTGGGTATGCTGGCCGCTGCCGCCGGGGCTGGTCACCCCGGCGGCGCAGCAGAGCCTCACCATCACCGATCGCCATGGGCTCACCCTCCGCTCCACCCGGGCGGGCGACGGGTCGCTCAACCGCTGGGCAAGGCTCGCCGAGCTGGACCCCGACCTGCCCCGGGCCTTCATCGCGGTCGAGGATCGCCGGTTCTTCAGCCATCACGGTATTGACCCGCGGGCGGTGGGCCGGGCGCTCCGGGACAATCTCCGGCGCGGTCGGGTGGTCTCCGGCGCGTCCACCCTCACCATGCAGCTGGCCCGCCTGCTCCGGCCGATCGGGCACGGACCGGGGGACAAGCTGGTGCAGGCGCTGTGGGCGCTGCGGCTGGAGGCCCACCTCTCCAAGGAAGAGATCCTGGAGCAGTACCTCAACCGGGTACCGCTGGGACAGGGGGCCGTCGGTGTCGTCGCCGCGAGCCGTCTCTACTTCGGCAGCGGGCCGGGGCAGGTGAGCCTCGGGCAGGCGGCGCTCCTCGCCGGCCTGGCGCGCGCGCCATCGGGGCAGAATCCGCTGGTGAGCCCCGCGCGCGCCGCCGAACGCCGCCGCGCGGGCCTGCTGCAGCTCGCGGCGGAGGGGTACGCGACGGCCGATGAGATCGACCGTGCGCTCCGGGAGCCGCTGGTGACCGGTGAGCGTGGCCGCCCCTTCCTGGCCCCGCACTTCACCAGCCGGGTGCTGCTGGATGGAGAAGCCAGCGGGCGCCCGGCGGCTGGAACCTGGCAAACCTCGCTGGATGTCGAGCTGCAGGCGGCGCTGGAGGACGAAGTGCGCCACACCGTGGCCGAGCTGGAGGACCGCGGCGCCCGGCATGCGGCGCTGGTGGTGCTGGACAATCGCTCCGGCGAGGTGCTGGCCTGGGTCGGCAGCCCCGACTTCTGGTCCGACACCGCCGGCCAGGTGGACATGGTCGTGAGCCCGCGGCAGCCCGGCTCGGCGCTCAAGCCGTTCCTGTATGCCATGGCCTTCGACCGGGGGGCCACCGCCGCCACCGTCCTGGCCGATGTCGCCACCACCTACCCGACCGCCACCGGTCCCTACCACCCGCGGAACTACGACCGTGCCTACCATGGCCCGGTGCGCGCCCGTGAGGCGCTGGCCAGCTCCTACAACGTCCCCGCGGTGGCGCTGGCGGAGCGGATCGGGTACGCCACACTGTGGCATGGGCTGCTGGCGGGAGGCTTCGCGTCGCTCTCCCGCTCGCCTGAGCACTACGGCCTGGGACTCGCGCTGGGGAACGGGGACGTGACCCTGCTGGAGCTGGCCAACGGCTACCGCGCCCTGGCCAACGGCGGTACCTGGACCCCCGCGCGCTGGTGGCACGCTGATCCGAACTCCCCGAGTGGCGCCGGCCGCCGCGTGGTGTCGGCACGGTCTGCGGCGCTGGTCCTGGATATCCTGGCGGACCCCGAGGCCCGCATCCCTGCGTTCGGGCTGAGGACTCCTTTCGACTGGCCCTTCCGCGTGGCGGCGAAGACCGGGACCAGCCGGCACTTCACCGACAACTGGGCGGTGGCGGTCACCGGTGGATTCACCGTCGCGGTCTGGGTCGGGAACTTCAGCGGCCAGCCGATGGAAGGGGTCAGCGGCATCACGGGCGCCGGCCCGCTCCTCCACCGCGCCGTGCTGGTGACGAGTCACCGGTACGCCCCCGGCAACCTGGTCGCACCATCGGACGCGGGGCTGGTCACGGCCCGGATCTGCCGGGTCTCCGGGCTGATGGCGGGCCCGGAGTGCCCCACGATGGAGGAGCACTTTGTCCCGGGCACCACGCCGGGCGGACGCTGCGACTGGCACCAGGGCGGGGCGGTGCACCTGCCGGTGGAGTACACCGAGTGGGCCGCCACCGAGGCGCCGCGCCGCCCGGCGGCCGGCATGGCGGCGGCGCCCCACCGGCCCGCAGGTGCCGGGGCGGCT
>CAZPER010000061.1:0-10469 GCA_964585655.1 uncultured Gemmatimonadaceae bacterium
CGTTCTCCGTTCTCCGTTCTCCGTTCTCTGTTCCCCGTTCTCCGTTCCCCATTCCCAGTCAGGCGATTGGGCGCGCGCGGGCCTGCTCCACCAGGCGACGGATCTCGGGGTCGGGGGTGATCTCCAGTTCCTTCCGCAGCAGCGCCATGTGGCGTTCGGCGTAGCGGATGGCGCTGGGGCGGTCGCCGGCGGCCAGGCAGGCATGCAGCAGGCCGCTCACCGCGCGCACGTCGAGCGGATCCTCCTCCGTGAGGCGGACCCACCAGTCGGCGGCAACCCGGGGCTCGTTCCGGCCCATGGCGGCGAGGGCCAGGAGCTCGATCTGGGCGGCGAAACGGCGGCGGAGGCGGTCCCGCTGGTTATCCAGCCAGTAGCCGAACTCCGGCGTCTCGCCCAGGTGGAAACCGTCGAGGAAGGGGCCGTGGTAGAGTGACACGGCGCGCGCCGGGTCCCGCTCCTGCACCGCGCGCTCGAAGTCCCAGAGGTCCACGGCGATTACCGCCGGATTGAGCCGCAGGTCCGCCCCCCCCACAACCAGCTCCGGTTCCTCCAGCTCCTGGCGCAGCAGGTAGAGGGTCTGCTTGAGGGCGCCGCGCGCCTTCTCGCCGTCCCCCTCGGGCCAGAGGTAGGCCACCATCTTGTCCCGGGTGACGCCCAGCTCCCCCGCGCCGGCCAGGAGCGCGAGGAGGGCGAGGGGCTTCCGGCGGCCTTCGGCCAGCAGCTCACCGGCGGGTCCGCCGCGCAGGGCCAGGCCACCGAGGGTACGGAGGGAGTAGGGCACGGGGTCCGGATGACGAGGGGGTGACCGCCGGGTGACGGTCCCGGGGATAGAGTTACCCCGCGGTGGGCCGCCTCGCAACTCGGGGCCACCCCCCAGCGCCCCGCCCTTCCCGGAGACCGTCCGATGCCTCCCCTGCCCCTGTTCCGGGGGCCCATGTCGTTTCCTCTCCGGCGCTTGCCCTCCTTCGGCGCGGCCTGCACACTATCCCTTGTCGGTGTCTTCGCTTCGGCGACTCCCGTCGAGGGACGATCCCTGCACCTGGACCTGGCCGGCACCCTTCGGACAGCATTGGCGGCGCGCTACCTGGTCGAGGGGGAAATCGGCCGGGGGGGCATGGCCGTGGTCTGCCGCGCCCGCGACCTCCGGACCGACCGGGAGGTGGCGATCAAGGTGCTGTACCCCGATCTGGCCCGCGCGGTCGCCGGCGACCGCTTCATGCGGGAGATCGGCATCCTCTCCCAGCTCTCCCATCCCAACATCCTGCCGCTGCTCGACTCGGGGACCGTGGAGGTCCAGCCGGGGCTGGCGGTGCCGTGGTACGTGATGCCGCTGGCGGCGGGGGAGACGCTCCGCGCGCGGCTGGAGCGGGAGGGGGCACTGCCGCTCCCGGTGGCGCACGCGCTCACGCGCGACATCTGCGCCGCGCTGGCACACGCGCACCAGCAGGGGGTGATTCACCGCGACGTGAAGCCGGAGAACATCCTGCTGCATGACGGGCGGGCGGTGGTGGCGGACTTCGGCATCGCGCGGGCCCTCACCATGGCGGGGAGCGGGCGGCTCAGCTCGACGGGGATCGTGGTGGGGACGCCGGCGTACATGAGCCCGGAGCAGTCGGCGGGGAGCGAGCGGCTGGACGGGCGGAGCGACCTCTACAGCCTGGGGATAGTTCTCTACGAGATGCTGGCGGGACATCCGCCGTTCACCGGCTCGACGCCGCAGGCGGTCGCGGCGCGGCACCAGTTCGAGCCGCCGCCGCCGATCACGGTGGTGCGGCCGGGGCTCCCGGCGGCGGTGGTGGCGGTGGTGGAGCGGGCGCTGGCGAAAGCGCCGGCGGACCGGTTTGGGAGCGCCGAGGCGTTCTCGGCCGCGGTGGCGCGGGCGCCGACCGAGTTGGTTGCCGCGGTGCGGCAGCCTCCGTGGCGCCGCTGGTGGCCGGTCGCGGCGGGGCTGGCGCTCCTGCTGCTGGGCGGGTGGGCGCTCGGCACTCGCCTGCTGGGTGGGGCCGCCGCCGACCCGAACCGGTTCGTGGTGCTGCCGTTCGAGGTGCAAGGACGCGAGACCGGGTCGGCGCTCAACGGTGCCGAGGCGGCGTCGCTGGTGACCGACGCGCTCACGCGGTGGACCGACTTCGGGGTGGTGAGTTCGCTCACGGTGGGCAGCGCGCTGGCGACGGAACGGGAGCCGCTCACCGTGCGGCGGGCGGCCGCGATCGCGCGCGGCTTCGGGGCGGGGCGCCTGATCTGGGGCGAGATCGCGCGGGACGGCGAGCAGCTTCGGATCACCGGTGCCCTGTACGACACCCGCACCGGGCGGGAACTCCTCAGCAGGAGCGTGCGGCTGGTGCCGGAGGGACTCGACCCCGGAACCCTGGCGCTCCGGTTCGCGGAACTCACCTACCAGCTGGCGCTTCCGGGGCAGCCCACCCCGGCCGACGCGGCGGAGGCGCTGGGGGCCAAGTCCATCGCCGCCTGGCGGCTCTACGCCACCGGCGACTCGGCGCTCAACGCCTGGAACCTCCCGCTGGCGGAGCGGAAGTATGGGGAGGCGCTGGCGCTCGATCCGGAGTATCCCAACGCCAATCTCAAGCTGGCGCAGGTGGGGAGCTGGCTGGACCGGCCGGTGCAGGCCTGGCGGGACAACGCGGTGCGGGCGGTGGCGGCGCGGGAGCGGCTGACGCGGCCGCAGCGGCTGGTGGCGGAGGGGCTGGTGGCGCTGGCGGACTCGGCGTACCCGGTGGCGTGCGCGCGGTATCGGGACTTGCTGGCGCTGGATTCGCTGGATTTCCGGGGGTGGTTCGGGCTGGGGGAGTGTCATACCCAGGATCCCGTGGTGCTGCCAGACTCGGCGAGTCCCTCCGGCTGGCGGTTCCGGAGCAGCTATGCCGCGGGGGTGGACGGGTACGCACGCGCGCTGACGCTGGTTCCCGGGACGCACCTGGCCTATAGCGGTGCAGCACTGCGGAGACTCGGGCGACGGCTCATGGTTGAGTCGGATGCGGTGCGATATGGGATGGGAGCGGACTCGGCCGTGAGCTACTTCTCCGCCTACCCGGGCCTGGCCGCGGACAGTCTTTCGTTCGTACCCTATCCCATCGAGCGAATGGTCGCGGGGGAGGCAGTGCCGGCGACCTGGGGCGACGCACTCGCGTCTAATCGACGGCGCTTCCTGTCGATAACCTCAGAGTGGCTTCAGCGGTTCCCACACAGCACGGCTGCGGTCGTGGCGCGCGCGGAGGCATTGGAGCTCGCCAGCGCAGTCGAGGGGCCGGAACGCCTCGACAGCGCGCTCACCCTTGTCCAAGTGGCCCGCAATGCGTCAAGGAGTGAGAGTGTCCAGCTCCGGGTACGGGCAATCCGCCTGCTGATCAAGGCCGAGCGGCTGGGCGAGGCAAAGGCACTAGCGGAATCGACCCTAGCCCTCCCGCCGGCGTCAGACGAGGATGGCGTTGCACTCGCCGGGCTTGCGGCGCTCATTCAGCGAACCGATCGGGCCGCGGACTTGCTCGCGATGTTCGGGTCGGGCGTCTTCGCTACTGCAGAGGGGAGGATGCTCGCTCCACCCCGTGAGCTTGCAAGGGACGCGAACCGCTTGCTGGTGTACGCCAGCGCTGGCGCCCCGGCCGAGAGCGTGACGGCCATCGCCATGCGTTTGCGTTCCTCCGTCGCACGGGAGGTCGCACCCGTCAGCCGGGCGGCCATGCTCGAGGCGCTGACCCTGCAGGCGGCACTGATCGCGTATCCGCTCCTGCCATCCCCCATCGTCCCCGACTTCCACCCCTCGATCGCGGCCCAGGCGCTGACCCGTGGAGACCTGGCGAGCGCCCGGTCGGTACTGACCCGGGCGCGGCAGCAACGACACCGCGGCATCGAGGCTTCTGCTCCACCTGACTTCGCCCTGCTGGAAGCCCGACTCTGGGCGCTCGCCGGTGACACAGCTGCCGCCATCGATCGGGTGGATGTCCTTCTGAACAACCCGCGCGCGCTCGGCCTGGACATCATCGGCTCGGTGAGCCAGGCGGCGGCGGTCGCCCGTGCCGCCGCGTTTCGCCGGGATCTGAGTGCAGGGTGGCAGGGCGCTGGGAGTTCGGCGGTGAGGTGAGCAAGTCGGTTCTGGCAGCAACCCTCTGAGAACGCTTCACCATGCGACGGAGGCAATAATGTGGAACTTGTACGTCCCGATCCTGGTTGGCCCGGCGTTGACCGGGCTCCTCGCGGGTGCCCTGCTCCAGCTTCCTCCGACAAGGCAGTACGTCGGGCGCGATGGCCCTCCCCCGAAGGCATGCAAGGACGTGATTCTGGAGGACGCAGAGTCGGGGTACGTATTCCTTGAGAACGGGATTGGATTGTCGGTGCATGCCCGGCGCCTCTCCAATTGGCACGATGATGAACTCCCGAATGGCAAGTGGGTTGGTGTCATCGGTCGCAGTAGCATCGACATGTACAGTACTCCCTCCGCGTTCTTCCCCGGCATCAGGAAGGGGGGCCGCGGCTGCATCTACTTCCGTGATCACCTTGGCACCGGTGACTCGCCACGTGCGGCGAGCGCGGAGCTGGTTCGCCGCGATGGTTACCCGCTGCACACGTATACCGGCGCCATCATCTGCGAGCACATGGGTGGACATGGCTCCGACCCCGTCCCGCGCAGGGAGTCGGCAGCGAACAACTGTGGCACGGGAGCGCACGTCACCCTGTCGTACAAGGGGCCCCGTTTCATGGGCCTCGACATCGACTTTGAGGTCAAGGAATCGGGCTTCAACGCCAGCCTGGAGGAAGCGATACGGAACCGGGTCCGGCCGCTCGCCCCTGAGGAGGTGGCAGCCCTGGTCAGGATCCTGGAGATCCCCGGCCCCTGGTTCCCGTGCTCCCAGACAGGTTGCTGCAGACCGCTCGACTGAATCTGCCGGCCCGCCCCGCCGCTCTGGCGGGGCGGGCAGGGCGACCGTGATCACTAGACCCGAGGCACCATGCCCAACGACCCCCGCGCCAAACCCCGCGACGTCCCCGCGGACCTCTCCCAGCGGAACCACCGCCGGCTGATCGGCACGCTGGGGCTGGTCCTCCCGGTTCTGCTCTATCTGGTGGCGGGGCTCCGCCCGGCGGCGCCGCTCGAGCGCTGGCGGGTGCTCGAGTCGGTCAGCGCCTACTACTACACCGGCGCGGTCGCGATCTTCGTCGGGGTGCTCTTCGCCCTGTCACTCTTCCTCTTCACCTACCCCGGCTACAAGGGCGTCGTCGCCGACCGGCTGGTCGGCGCGCTCGGCGGGTTCGGGGCGCTGGGCGTCGCCCTCTTCCCGACCGCCGCGCCCGGTGAGCTTGCTGAGCCGCCCTGGTGGAGCCCCGCCCTCCGGGTGGTGCACTACCTCTCCGCGACGGTGCTCTTCGTCTCCTTCATCCTCTTTGCCATCTGGCTGTTCCGGAAATCCGAGCTGCCGCCCGACCGGCGCCCGCCGGACAAGCGCCGGCGCGACGCCGTCTGCCTCGCCTGCGGCATCGTCATGATCCTCGCGGTGCTCTGGGCCGGAAGCGCGGTCTTCACCGACGCCCCGATCTTCGTCCCGGAGTCGATCGCCATCATCGCGTTCGCGATCTCGTGGCTGGTGAAGGGGGAGGCGTATGCGCCGGTGCTGAAGGTGATGCGGGAGTTGCGGGCCCGGGCGGTGAACTAGCCCCAAGGAAAGGACGGCGCCACATGTACAATCTGCGCGGCATTCTCAAGAAGGACCCGGATCTCCGCTCCGAACTCGAGGAGATCGTGGCCACCGAGGGGCGGACCCTGCCGCGGGCACGGGCGCGGGGCGTCTCCCGGGCGATGGTGAAGGCCGTGATCGTGGCGCCGCCGGGCCCGGAGGACGATACGGGCGGCGGCCCGCCCAATCGCCCCGTGACCGAGGCGGTGGTGCGCGAATACGGGCGGCCCTCCCTCCTGAGCCGGTCCGGGCGGACCGGGCTGCCGGACGCGTCGGGGCTCCGGGGCCGGCTGAAGGTGGCACGCGGGGCGCTCGGGCGGCGCCTCGGCTCGGTGGGGCGGATCGAGATCGCCGCCGTGCCCGAGGCCCCCGACTGGGGCACGGGGTGGCTGGTCGCGGAGAACGTGATCGCGACCAACCAGCATGTCGCCCGGGAGTTCGCGGCGAAGCGGGGGAGGGCGTACGCCTGGCTGCGGACATTCTCCGGCCAGGAACTCCTCCCGCACATGGATTTCAGCGAGGAGTACAACGGGGCGCCGGACTTCGAGGTGGGCATCGACCGGGTGATCTACCTGGCGGACCCGGCGGTGGCGGACATCGCCCTCCTCCGGCTGAAACCATCGGGCCAGCTCCCGCCCCCGATCCCGCTGGCGACGAAGGACCCCACCACGGGAACGGATATCGCCGTGGTCGGGTACCCGGCGCGGGACGACCAGGGGCGGGGCTCCACCCCCGAGATGGCGGCCCGGATCTTCGGCGACATCTATGACGTGAAGCGCCTGGCCCCCGGCAAGATCCAGCAGGGCCACGAACGCGACCGGAAGAAGTGGTTCTTCACGCATGATGCAACCACGCTGGGCGGCAACAGTGGCTCGGTCGTGCTGGACATGGATCAGGGGGCGGCAGTGGGGCTCCACTTCGGCGGGCTGACGCTGCGTGAGAACCATGCCGTCAAGGCGAGCGCACTCCTCAAGACGCTCAAGGCCATGAAGGTGACGGTCACCGTTCCGGCATCGCTCACCCGCCCGACCCCGCCGCGAGAGACCGCGCCGGTGAGCGAAGCGCCGGTGAATCTCACCGGGCGGACGGGGTACAGCGACCGGTTCCTCGGCTCCCAGGCGGGCCGGAAGGTGCCCTTGCCACGCCTCACCGCGCGCAAGGTTGATGGCGCCAAGGTCTCCTCCGACGTGATTCGGTTCGGCGCGGGCAAGAGCGAGACCGTGCTCCGCTACACCCATTTCTCTGTCGTGATGCGCGCGAGCCGACGGCTCTGCTACTTCAGCGCCGTGAACATCCACGGGAAGGAATCGGTGGCAGTCCAGGGGCAGCGCCCGCGCTGGCGGATGGACAATCGTATTCCCAAGGCCGTGCAGGTCCTCGACGAATGCTACGGTCTCGTCACGGACGGCAAGTTCAGCCGCGGCCACATGACCCGGCGGGAGGACCCGAACTGGGGGCCGGAGGCGCGGACGGCCAACGCGGACACCTTCTTCGTCACCAACGCCTGTCCTCAAATCCAGCCCTTCAATGCCGGCATCTGGAACGACCTCGAGGATTACGCCCTCCAGAATGCGCGGCAGGACGACATGAAGATCAGCGTGTTCACCGGCCCGTTCTTCACCGCCGCGGATCCCGACTATTTCGGGGTTCGGGTGCCGCTCCGGTTCTGGAAGATCATCGCCTTCATCCACGACGACACCGGGAAGCTCACGGCGACGGGGTATACCCTCTCCCAGGAGAGCGTCCTCCCGGAGCGGGAATTCGTCTACGGGCAGTTCCGGACGTACCAGGAGTCCATCGGCGTGATCGAGGAAGGCACCGGCCTTGATTTCGGCCGCCTCGCTGAGATCGATCCGCTCCGGATCCCCCCAGAGGGGCCACCGTTGCCGCTCCTCGCGGCGGACCAGGTCCGCTGGCGGTAGGGGAACGTGGCTGGCGGTACCCGCTACTCCAGGCAGGGCGGCCATCGTATCCGGGGGTCACATGCGCCGGAGAAGCTCCGCGAGCTCGAGCCGGTGCTGCAGGCCCTCCGCGGGGCGCGGTCGCGGCTGAGGGGGCAGCCGGAGTAAGGCCGGAGCCCCCACCACATTTGCCCCCCGGCGACCCGCCCTCTATCGTGAGGCATGCTCCTCCTCACCCGCCAGGATGTCGCCACCCTCCTGACCCTCGACGACTGCATCCCGGCCGTCGAGCGCGCCTTCGCCATGCATGCGCGGGGCGAACTCCCCACCCCGCCCGGCGCCCTGGGCACGCACGTCCCACGCGGCGGCTACCACGTCAAGGCCGCGACGCTCGGCGGCGACCCCGGCTACTACGCCGTCAAGGTCAACGCCAACTACCCCGGCAACCCGGAGCGCACCGGCCTCCCGACGGTGCAGGGGATCCTCGCGCTGTACGACCTGGATACCGGGCGGCCGCTGGCCCTGCTCGACTCCATCGAGATCACCACCCTCCGCACCGCGGCGGCCAGCGCGGTGGCGGTGCGCTATCTCGCCCGGCAGGGGGTCGACTCGCTGGCCGTGGTCGGCGCCGGCACGCAGGGGCGGGTGCATCTCCGCGCCATCGCCAAAGTGCGGACGCTGAGGCGGGCCACCGTGGTGGATCGCGATGCCGCCCGCGCCGGGGCGCTGGCCACCGAGATGAGCGCCGAGCTGGGCATTCCGGTCACCCCCACCGCGGACCTGTCCGCCGCCCTCGCCGCGTGCGACATCTGGGTGACCTGCACGCCGGCCCGCGCGCCGTTCATCCCGCACGCCGCGCTGCGTCCGGGCGTCTGCATCACGGCGGTGGGCGCCGACAGCCCGGAGAAGCAGGAGCTGGACCCCCGCATCCTGCGCGAGGCGAAGGTGGTGCCGGACCTGACCGCCCAGGCGGCGGTCATGGGGGAGCTGCACCACGCGGTGGAGGCGGGGTTGATGACGCCGGGCGAGGTGCACGCCGAGCTGGGGCAGGTGATCATCGGCGCGCGGCCGGGGCGGAGCAGCGAGGAGGAGAGCTTCGTCTTCGACAGCACCGGGACGGCGCTGCAGGATGTGGCCTCAGCGGCGATCGTCTACGAGCGAGCGCTGCAGGCGGGACGCGGGACGCGACTGTCACTCGCCGGGGAGTAGACCCGCCCACCTCGCTACCGTCGGTACCGTCGCTACCTCCGCTACCGCCCTACCGCCCTACCGCCCTACCGCCCTACCGCCCTACCGCCCTACCGCCTCCCGCAGCCGACGGTAGAGCACCCCGGCCTCGGGGTGACGACGGGACGACGGGACGGCAGGTCTAGAGCGGGCGGAACAGTTCCGCCAGCTCGAGCTGGAAGGGTGTCTCCGCCCCGGCGGGACCCCACTCCAGCGCGGCGCGCTCGATGCGGGGGAAGTGATCCGTCGGGGTCCAGACCTCAACCTGTTCCGCGTCGGCATCCACGATCCAGTAGAGCGGGATGCCGGCTTCCTGGTAGCGGCGGCGCTTGACGAAGCGATCGGCGCGGGCGGTGGACGGGCTCAGCACCTCGATGACCAGGAGCAGGTGTTGCATGGCGGACCACTCGCCGGTGCGTGCCTCAGCGAGCGGCACCACGAAGAGGTCGGGCTGCACCAGGACGTCGGGGGCCCAGGAGATGTCGGCAGGAGAGTGGACCAGGACCCCGACCGGCTCCCTCTGGAGGTAGTTGCCCAGCGCGAATAACAGGCGGCCGATCAGGTGCTGATGCCACACGCTCACCGCCGAGGTCACCAGGAGTTCCCCCGCGACGACCTCGTAGCGCTGGCCGTCCTCCGGCAGCTGTCGGACCATGTCGGCGGTGTAGTAGGGGGACAGTGGCATGGCCATACAGTACGCTCGGCGGGACGGGGGGAGCAAGCGGGGGGCATGGCCCATGGTTGCTTCCGAGGTGCGGAACTCTCGTACCGGGATCAGGCGGGGAGGGGCGGAGGGAACGCACGCTGTTCCGCGGACGCCTGGTGGGCTGTGAGGGGAGAAACGAATGGGCCCCGCATCGGCTATCGATGCGGGGCCCCGCGTTATCCATCGGGACGGCGGGATTCGAACCCGCGACCCCCTGAACCCCATTCAGGTGCGCTACCGGGCTGCGCTACGTCCCGTCACCTACACAAACCAACGTTTCTGATCGACCCCCTGAAGCCCCGGAGCCCGCGAGCCGCGAAGCGGCGAGACGGCGGAGGGGCTGGCCAAGCGAGCGGAGCGAGCGACGGCAACCCCATTCAGGTGCGCTACCGGGCTGCGCTACGTCCCGTACTTTGGGGCCGAGAAGTTACCCCCTCCCCCACCCCTTTGGTAGGCCCATCCCCCGACTTTCCAGCCCCAGGCTACCGGACGCGCCAGAACCCCCGCCCTTCGGCAGTCGCCGCTCCACAGCGCTCCAATGCGAATCCCAGCAGGAAGATCGTGCGTGGCGCGTGGCCAGCCCCAGGGCGATCACCGTCGGTCCCTTCCACCGTCAGTAATCCACGCCGGAATACTTCCCTGGGGCGGACCGCGCAGCCCCCTCTCTAGCAGGGCGCGTACCAGAACCGCCCGATTGGCATAAGATGTTGTCAATAAAGTAGATACATCGCTCGGCTTGGGACTGCCGCGCTGCGCGGCACGGCGATGCAACGGGGGGGCTGCAACAGGGGTGGCGGTACGCGGGGAAACGGGGAAACGGGGGAATGGGGGAACGGGGGAAGGGGGGCGGGGGGGAGGGGGGGGATGGGGGGACGGGGAACGGGGAAGGACAGACGGGAGTAGGGGGGAGGGCGACCGCGAGGAGCCAACGTGGACCTGGCAACGCGG
>CAZPER010000061.1:10479-24303 GCA_964585655.1 uncultured Gemmatimonadaceae bacterium
CCGGGAGACGGGGGAAGGGGGAGAGGGTGGACAGGGGGCAGGGGGAAGGGGAGACGGGAGACGGGAGAGGGGGGACGGGGAACAGGGAACGGGGAACGGGGAACGGAGAACGGGGAACGGGAGACGGGAGACGGGAGACGGGGAACGGCAGGACGCCCGAAGGTAGCCGAGACCGCAATCCCAAGGCACCTTAGTGACCGTGCCTCGCCGCGGAGTCCGGGGGATTGCTTCGGGCGCTCCGCCCCTACCCTCAATCGCCCAACCGCCATGAACCGCCGCCACTTCCTGCACCGCTCCTCCCAGGCCGCCCTCGCCGCCGGGCTGCTGCCCCACCTCGCCGGCTGCGGCAAGACGGCCGCCACCGGCGACGACGCCCCCCTCGTGGCTCTCCGGGAGCGCTACTTCCTCCGGGCCCTCGAGCTCAACCCCGTCACCGCCACCTACCTGGGCGGCGACGGCTACCACCCGAGCCTGCTCCGCATCAACGGCCGGCTCCGCGACTGGCGCCCCGACGCCATCGAGGCCGAACGCCGCTTCTATGAGGAGATCGCCCGCGGGCTCAAGGGGCTCGACCCCGCCACCCTCTCCCCCCAGGCCCGCATCGACCAGGCGGTGCTCCACGCCCAGCTCGCCTTCCTGCTGCGCCAGTCGGGCGAATGGCGGATGCAGGAGCGCGCCATCGACACCTATGTCTCCGAACCGTTCCGCGGGGTGGATTGGCAGATCCAGGGGATGACGGAGATGGACGGCTCGGCGGCCGGTCGGGGCGGAGAGATTGCTCCGCCGCTCCTGGGCACCGAACTCGAGTGGCAGCTGGTGATCGAACGGCTGCGCGCCATCCCGGTCTACCTCGAGACCGCCCGCGCCAATCTCCAGGCCGGGGTGAAGCGCGGCAATCTCCCCGACCGGCGCATGATCGAGCGCGACGGGGTGAACGGCTCCAAGGCCAATGCCGAGTACTTCCGGCAGGCGCTGCCGGAGAGCGCGGCGGGGTTCCTGGGAGACCGGCCCTTCTCCAAGCCCACGCTGGCCGAGCTCACCGCCGCCGCCCGCGTGGCCGCCGACGCCTGGGAGAGCTTCGCCGGCTTCCTGCTCCAGACCTACGACGCCAACGACGTGACGGACCGCTTCGCGCTGGGTGAGGCCGAATACACCTGGCGGGTGCAGAACTGCTTCCGGCTGGACCGGAACCTCGAGGATCTCTTCGCCTACGGCGCGGACCAGACCGCGTTCTACGAGAAGCGACTCTTCCAGGTGGCGGAGGAGGTGGCGCGGGACGCCGGGCTGGCGCTCTCCTGGGGCAGCGACACCGCGCGCCGCGCTTCCACCCGCGCGGTGATGGAGCACCTCTCCAAGGATTCGCCGAAGAACGACGACGAGCTGTTCCAGTGGTACCGCGAGGCGGGCGAGCGGGCGGTTGCCTGGGGACGGAAACAGGGGCTGTTCGACATCCCCGACGACTACCGGCTGGAGATCATGCCCACGCCGCCGGTGCTCCGCAGCACGATTGACGCGGTGTACTATCCCGCCCCGCCGTTCAAGAAGGCGGGGGTGGGGCGCTTCTACCTGACGCCCACCGGCAACGACCCCGCGGCGCTCCGGCTCAACAACCGCGCCTCCGTCGCCGACACCGCGATCCACGAGGGATTCCCCGGCCACGACTGGCACTTCAAGTACATGACGGAGCACAAGGACGAGATCAGCCCGCTCCGCTGGCTCACCCCAGGCGCGGTGGAGGATTCCTCCGCGATGTGGCAGGACTCGATGGCCACCGAGGGGTGGGGGCTCTACAGCGAGGAGCTGATGGCCGACCCCGCGCCGGGCCGGCCACATGGCTTCTACACCGCCGCCGAACGGATCTACGAGCTGCAGGGGCAGCTGCTCCGCGCCGTCCGGGTGCGGGTGGACGTTGGGATCCATACCAAACGCATGAGCTTCGACGAGGCGGTGGACTACTTCACCGAGCACGTCGCCTTCTACCCCGGCGCCGCAGCGGCCGCAGGGAAGGACCCGACCGCGCGCGCCATCGTCGAGGGAGCCCAGCGGGCCATCTACCGCTACTCCAAGTGGCCCACCCAGGCGATCACCTACAACCTCGGGAAGAATGCCATCATCGAGCTGCGGGAGGCGCTGCGGCAGCAGCAGGGGGATCAGTTCAACGCCCGCGAGTTCCACGAGCGGCTGATGCGGATGGGGACGATTCCGGCGGGGTACTTTCGCCGGGCCTTCCTTGAGGGGTAGAGCCGGAGAACGGAGAACGGGGAACAGGGAACGGGAGATGGGAAGCGCGACGAGCGCCAGGCGAAGGGCACTGACCACCCCGTCATTCCCCGTCCCCCGTCCCCCGTTCCCCGTTCCCCGTTCCCCCGCTTCTCACCCTGCCCAGTTCCCGCCACCCTCCGGTGCTCCGGATCACACCCCTTCACGTCCGGCACGCATGATGCCGATAAGAAAGGAAGGACGGGAACCGGGAGGGTACGATGCCGTCGGACTGGGAGCCAGAGCGGGGCCAGGAGGTCTGGAGCGACCGCGAGGCGTGGCGTGGGGACATCCACACGGACGGCACCGAAGCCTGGCGCCGCGACGCGGGCGATGGCTGGGTCTGGTCCGAGGAAGAGGAGGACCTCTGGGATGCGTCCGCAGCGGAGGAGCCGGAAGAGGAGAAGGAGTGGCCCGAGGATCTCGCCGGGCCGGAGTACTGGCTCTTCAAGCGCGATGGGCTGTGAGGCAAACGGCCCCCGGAGCTGATGCCCGGGGGCCGCGGAAGGGCCAGAGCCACTGGTCGGGATTGAACCGACGACCGCTCGATTACGAATCGAGTGCTCTACCACTGAGCTACAGTGGCCTTGAAACGACAGGCGCGCACCGCGGTGCGCGCTTTCTGCTTCATGCCCTGGCGCGGATTCGAACCGCGACGCCTTACGGCACTACCCCCTCAAGATAGCGTGTCTACCAGTTTCACCACCAGGGCGAGGGCCGCAAAGTTAGTGGCCGGGGGTCGGGGGGTCAACCCTGCGGTGGAATTGACCCATCACGTTACGCGAAAACAGGTTACGCCGCTCACGGAATGACGCTGGAATAGGGGCTTCCGCCGATCGGCGTGCCGTTCAGGGTGATGCTGATCTGGTCGGTTCCGGCGTTCTGCGGCAGGTACGTCGCAAGGTAGATGCCGGTGCCGAGGTCGGCGACCACGGCCGCGCCCGGGTTGGCCCCGGTGACGTTCGCCAGGACGTTGGCGCCGCCGCTGGTGACGGCGTTGCCAAACTGGTCGCGGAGCTGGACGGTGATCGTGGTGGTCTGCCCTTGCACTCCGCCCGGCACCGTGGCCGAGCTGGCCGCGGCGTTGGCCGCGCCGGCGACGCCCGTCGCGGTGAAGGTAAGCGGGCTCCCCGCGAGCCCCGCCACCGTGGCGGTGAGGGTGTTGCTGCCCGCGGCGGTCCCGATCGTCCAGCTCCCCACGGTGGCGACGCCGCTCGCGTTGGTCACGACGGTGCCGCCAGTGAGGCTCCCGCCCCCGCTCGCCACCGCGAAGGTCACCGTCACCCCGGCGACCGGATTGCCGCCGGCGTCTTCCACCAGGACCGAGGGGCGGACCGCGACCGCGCCGCCGACGGTGCGGGTCTGGTTGTCGCCGCCGTTCTTGGTGATCGTCGTGGCGGCACCCGCCGTGGCGGTGGCGGTGAAGCCCACCGGGCTCCCGGTGAGGCCGGCCGAGCTCGCGGTGAGGGTGTTGACCCCGGCGACGTTGCCGAGGGTCCAGCTGCCCAGGGTGGCGACGCCATTGACGTCGCTCAGCGCCGCCCCGCCGGTGATGCTGCCGCCGCCGGTCGTCACTGCGAAGTTGACCGCGACCCCCGGCACCGGATTGCCGAAGGCGTCGGTCACCAGCACGGAGGGCGCCGTGGCCACGGCGGTGCCGATGGCCGCGCTCTGGTTGTTGCCGCCGCTGAGCGCCAGCTCCGCCGCCGCCCCCGGACCGGCCGCCGCCGTGAAGCTGACGGGATTCCCGGTGATGCCGGACCCGGTGACGGTGGCGGTGACGGTGTTGGTCCCCACCGCCGACCCGAGGGTCCAGCCGGTGACGGACGCGATGCCCGCGGCCCCGGTCGTCTGCGATGCGCCGTTCAGGGTCCCGCCGCCGCCGGCGATGGCGAAGGTGACCGTAGCGCCGTCCACCGGATTCCCCGCCGCGTCTTCCACCAATACCGCTGGCGGCGCGCCCACTGGCCGCCGCACGGTGCCGTTCTGCGCGGTCGCGCTCACCGCGGTGACCTGCGCCGGATTCCCCGCCCCGAGTTGCACCGCCGCCGAGGTATCGGAGGCGAGCCCGCTGGTGGTGAAGAGGATGGTGCGGGCGCCCACCAGCCCCGAGATACCAAGGTTGCTGAAGCTGGCGGTGGCGGTGCCCCCGGTGCTGGCGCTGGTGGTGCCGAGCAGGGTGCCGCCGCCGGTGAGGATCAGGGCGTTGATCGTAGCCGGCTGGGGCACCGGGTTCCCCGCGAGATCCTGGACCTGCACCTGCGGCTGCTCCGCGAAGGCGCTGCCGCTGGCGGCGCTGGCCGAGGGCTCGGTGATGACGGTCAGCCGGTTGGCGGCGCCGGCGGTGACGGTGATCGGGGTCGAGGTGACGCCGGTGAAACCGCCGGTCACGAAGGTCACGGTACGGGTCGTGGCCAGGCCGCCCAAGCCGAGATCGGTGAAGGTGGCGATGCCGCTCACCGTCGTGGCGCTGACGGTGCCCACCAGCAGGCCGCCGGTGACGGTGGCATTGATCACCACGCCATCGGTGGTGAGCGGCGTCCCCACCCCATCCTGCAACTGCACCACCGGCTGCTGCCCGAACGCCGCGCCGCTCGGCACCGAGCCCGAGGGCTGGGTGAGGATGGCGAGCTGCCCGGTGGCCGCCGCCGTGGCGGTGGCGCCGAAGAGCACCGGGCTGCCGGCGAGGCCGGCCGCGGTGGCCTGGAGGGAATCCAGCCCGGCCGTGGCGCCCATGATCCAGCCGCCGGCGTTGGCGATGCCGTTGGCACCGGTAACCGCGCTGGGGATGCCCACCGAGCCGCCACCCAGGATCACGCTGAAGCTGACGGGGACGCCGGCCACCGGATTGCCGGTCGTGTCGGTGACCAGCACCGACGGTACCACCGGCAGCGCATGGCCCACCACCGCCGTCTGGTTGTTGCCGCCGTTGAGCGCGATGGTCCGCGCCGGGCCGGCGCTCACCACCACCGGGCCGCTGGTGACGCCGATCAGGCCGTTCCCGAGGAAGCTTAGGGTTCGGGTGCCCGGCACCCCGGTGATCCGGAGGTTGGTGAAGGTTGCGACGCCGGCGCCGTTGGTGTTCACGGTGAGGGTGCCGCTCAGCGCCGGGGCGCCGGTCCCGATCGTGGCCGTGACCTGGACGCCGGCCTGCGCCACCGGGTTGCTGGAGGAGTCCACCAGCGCCACCACCGGCTGCTGCGGCAGGATGACGCCATTCCCGACGTCGGCGGCGGGGGCGGTGTTCAGCACCAGCTTGGCGCCGGTGCCGGGGGTGAGGGTCACCGGCGTGGCGTTGGCGCCGATGAGCGAGCTGCCGGCGCCGCCGTCGAACTTGAGGACGTAGCTCCCGGTGGCGCCGAAGAGATTGAGGTTGGTGAAGCTGGCCACGCCGGCGGCGTTGGTCTGCACCTGCGCCGTGCCGCGGAGCACCCCGCCGGGGCCGCTGAGGACCCCGGCCGCGACGGTGACGCCGGCCTGGCTCAGGGCGTTGCCAGCGTCGTCCCGCAGCTGGATCACCGGCTGCTGCGCCAGCGCGATGCCGTTCGGCGCGCTGCCGGAGGGCTGGGTGGTGATGGTCACCGCGGCCGGGAGGCCGGCGCTGAGCGCGATGGTCCCCGAGGTGGCCTGGGTGAGCGACGGCGAGGTGAAGGTGAGGGTGTAGTTCCCCGCCACTCCCGACACGGAGAGCCCGCCAAAGTTGGCGGCGCCGCTGGCGTTGGTGGTGATGGTGGTGATGCCGTGCAGGGTGCCGCCGGCGCTCACCGAGACCGTGACCGGCACGCCCGGCTGGGCGACGTTGCTCCCCGAGGCGTCCCGCAGCTGGATGCCGGGCTGGGTGGCGAGCGCCACCCCGCTTCGCGCCGTCGCGGCGGGCTGGGTGACGACCGCGAGCGCCGTGGCGCCGCCCGCCACCACCTGCACGGTATTGGAGACGATTCCGGTGAGCCCCGCCGCGCTGAAGGCGAGGGTCCGCGCCCCCGGCGCGCCGGTGAGGGTGAGGTCCCCGAAGGTCGCGATGCCGTTCCCCGCGGTGTTGACCGTGAGGGTGCCGCCCAGGGTGCCGGCACCGCTCGCGAGCGAGGCGGTGACCCCGATGCCCCCCTGGCTGACGGCGTTGCCGGAGGAGTCCTGCACCCGCACCACCGGCTGCTGCGCGAACGGCACCCCGCTCGCGACGGTGCCCGAAGGCTGGAGCGAAACCACCAGGCGGGAGGCGGCGCCCGGCGCGACCAGGATGGTGACGGTCGTGTCTGCGATGAGCCCCGGGGCGGTCATGCCGATGGCGTAGGCGCCGGCCTGGCCGAAGATGTCGAGCCCGGTGAAGCTGGCGGTGCCGGTGCCGTTGGTGGCGACGATCTTGGTGCCGCGGAGCACGGCGCCGGGGCCGAGGAGGGTGGCGGTGACCTGGCGGCCGGCGGTGTTGACCGGATTACCGTTGCCGTCGAGCAGCTGCACCACCGGCTGCTGCGCCAGGGTGATGCCGTTGGTGGCGGCGCCCGAGGGCTGGGTGGTGACCAGGAGGCGGACGGCGGCGCCCGCGGTGGCGGTGGCGCCGAAGCGCACCGGGCTGCCGGCCAGGCCGGCGGCGGTGGCCTCCAGCGAATCGAGGCCGGCCACCGGACCCATGGTCCAGCTCCCCGCGTTGGCGATGCCGTTGGCGCCGGTGACCGCCACCGGGGTGCCGACCGACCCGCCGCCCAAGGTCACGGTAAAGGTCACGTTCACCCCGGCCACCGGGTTGCCAGTGGTATCGCTCACGAGCACCGAGGGCGGCACCGCCACCGGCTGGCCCACGCCGGTCGTCTGGTTGTTGCCGCCGTTGAGCGCAATGGTCTTCGCCGCGCCAGCGCTCAGCACGATGGCGGGGGAGTTGATGCTGGTGAGGCCGGTGGCGGTAAAGGTCAGCGTCCGGCTGCCCACGACGCCCACCAGCCGAAGCCCGGTGAAGGTGGCCACGCCGCTCGCGTTGGTAAGCGCGGTGGGGGTGCCGGCCAGCGCCGGGGCACCGGTAGCGATCGCGGCAGTGACGGTCGTACCGGCCGCGGTCACCGGATTGCTGCTCGAGTCGGCGACGGTGATCACCGGCTGCTGCGCGAACGCCACCCCGTTCACCGCGGCGGCGGAGGGCGCGGTGGTGAGCAGGAGCCGCGCGGCCGGGCCGGCCGATACCACCGTAGCGGTGGCGTTCACCGGGACCAGCACGCTCCCCGCCACCCCGCTGAAGCGCAGGGTGTAGCTACCGATCACGCCGAAGAAGTTGAGCGTGGTATAGGTGGCGACGCCGGCGGCGTCGGTCAGCACCTGCACCTGGCCCCGGAGCACCCCGCCGGGGCCGCTCGCAAGCGACGCCACGACGGTGATGCCGGCCTGGGCGAGCGCATTGCCCACGCTGTCCCGCACCTGGACCACCGGCTGCTGCGGCAGCGCGAGGCCGCTCTGCGCCGCGGCGGACGGCTGGGTCGTGACAGTGAGCAGCGCCGGGAGGCCGGCGGTGAGCGCGATCGGATTGGACGTCACCCCGGTGAGGAGCGGCGAGGTGAAGTCCAGGGTGTAGCTCCCCACCACGCCGGCGATGGACAGCCCGCCGAAGATGGCGTTGCCGTTGGCGTTGGTAGCGATGGTGACGGTACCGCGCAGCGTCCCCCCGACGCTCACCGCCGCCGTGATGCCGACGCCCGCCACTGGCACGGCGTTGCCGCTCGCGTCCCGCAGCTGGACCACCGGCTGGGTGCTAAGGACCACGCCGCTCCGCCCGTTGGCCGCGGGCTGGGTAACGATGCCAAGCTGGGTGGGCGTCCCGGCCCCGATCTGCACGGCGCTGGAGACGACGCCGACGTAGCCCGGCGCGTCGAAGGCGATGGTGCGGCTCCCCGTGTTGCCGGAGATGGCCAGATCGGTGAAGGGGGCGCTCCCGTCGGCCAGGGTGGTGATGACGGTGTCGCCGAGCAGGGTCCCGGTGCCGGTGGCGAGCGTCGCGGTGACGTCCACGCCCGCCAGCGCCACGGCGTTGGCGGAGGAGTCCTGCACCTGCGCCACCGGCTGCTGCGCCAGCGGAAGCCCGCTCGCGCCGTTGGGGGAGGGCTGGGTGGTAAGCCCGATCCGGACGGGGACGCCGGCGGTGATGACCACCGGTTGCGAGGTGTCGGCGACCAGCCCCGGGGCGGTCATGAGCAGGGTGTAGCCGCCGGTCTTGCCCAGCAGGCTGAGCCCGGCAAAGGTCGCAATGCCGGTGCCGGAGGTGTTGACGGTGCGGGTGCCGCGCAGCGTGGCTCCCACGCCGATGAGCGAGGCGGTGACCGGGCGACCGCCGACGGCGGCGGGGTTGCCGTTGGCGTCGAGCAGGCGCACCACCGGCTGGCGCGGGAAGATCGCGCCGTTGGCCACGGTGTCGATGGGTTCGGTGGTGATCTCGAGCAGCGCGGGGGCACCGGCATTGCCGGTGGCCGTGAAGCCGATGGGGCTCCCGGCGAGCGCGGCGCCGGCGGAGTCGGTGGCGCTGGCCTCGAGGGTGTTGGCCCCCGCGATCCCGCCCAGGGTCCAGGCGGTGAGCCGGGCCACGCCCAGGCTGTCGGAGACCACCGTGACCGACGTATCGGTGGTGGTGCCGCTGGTCACGCTGCCGCCGCCGGAGGTCACGGTGAAGGTGACGCTGGCGCCGGCCACGAGGTTCTGGCCGACATCCAGCACCCGCACCGCCGGCGGCACCGGAGCCGGGAGGCCGGCGGTGCCGTTCTGGGTGACGAGCGTCGCCGCGGCCATCGAGTCCGCCCCGCCGGCCAGCACGGTGGCGGTGAAGAGCGCCTCCCCGACGCCGGGCACGAACGCCACCAGGCTGTCGGTGCCGATGTTGGGGCCGAGGGTCCACTGGGTGCTGGCCTCGCCGAGCGAGTCGGTGACCGAGGTGCGCGGGGCGCTGCTGCCGTTGCCCGCGGTGGTGACCCAGCCGAACGACTTGCCGGGCACGCCATTGCCCTGCGCGTCCACGATGCGCACCCGGAGCGCGACCGGGAGCAGGCTGCCGACCCGCGCGGCCTGGCTGTCGCCCGCCAGCTTCACGATGGCGGTCGGGGTGGGCGCGGCGGTATGGCTGAAGACCACCGGCGAGCCGGCGAGCCCCGGCGCCGTGGCGGTGGCGCTCTGCGCGCCGGGGACGATGCCCAGGGTCCGGCGCACCGCGCTCCGGCCGTCGGGGCCGGTGGTGGTGCTGGAGTCGTTGAGGCTGCCGCCGCCGGCCACGCTCCAGCTCACCGCCTGCCCCGCCACCGGATTCCCGAACTGATCCGCGACCAGCACCACCAGCGACTCGGCCAGGGCCGCGCCGGCGCCGCCAGCCTGGGAGTCTCCGAGAAAGGCGAAGATGGTGTCGGCGGCGCCGGCGAGTCCGGTGGCCTGGAAGGCGACGACGAGGGCGGCATTCCCGACCACCCGCGCCTCGACCCGCTGCGGGCCGGCGATCTGGCCCAGCACCCAGCGGGCGCGGGCCCGGCCGTCGGCGTCGGTGACGGCGGTGTCAGGGATCAGGTCGGCGCCGGCACCCCCGGCCACGCCGCGGAACTGCACCCGCTGGCCGGGGATGGGATCCTGCTGGCTGTTGGTGACCCGGACCACGAGCGAGTCGGCGAGGGGCGTGGCGACGGTATCGGACTGGCCGTCGCCCGAGACCAGGGCGATCGCCGCGGGGATGTCTGTGGGCGGGTTGCTGCCGCTGTCGCCGCCGCCGCAGGCGGCGAGGAGCGCAAGGACCGCGGGGCCCCAGTAACGAGGGGAGGTGACGGAGAACCCGGCGGGCGAGGCACTCGTGCGGCGGCGCATGCAATGACGTCCAGGTCAGACATGAGTGGGTCGGGGGTCCGCTCCCCGGCCCGATGATGGCGCAACGGCTCTATGGAATGCTGCTCGTGTACGGGCTGCCGCTGATGGGCGTGCCCGTGAGCGTGATGTCGATCAGGTCGTCCCCGCCGCCGGCCAGCGGGTCGTACATCAGGAAATAGGTGCCGTCGCCGTTGTCCACCACGCTGAGCACGGTGCCAGTGTTGGGGCCGGCGCCGACGCTGCCGGCGATGATGTTCCCGCCGGTGGTCGTGATCAGGTTGCCGAAGCTGTCGCGGAGCTGGACGGTGATGGTGGTGGTGCTTCCCACCGAGCCGCCGGGGACGCTCGCGGTGGTCTGGCCGGCGTCCGGCGCGCCGAAGGCATTCACCGTGAGGGCATCGGTGTCGCTGCTGCCGCCGTGGAGCAGGTCACCGCCGTACGTGGCCGTGATGGTCTTGGCCCCCGCCGACACCGGCGTGAAGCTGCAGCTGCCGGTGGCGACGCTCGCGACGCAACTGCCGCCGGTGCCGTCGCTCACGGTCACGTTCCCGGTCGCGAGTCCGGAGACCGTGAACCCGACGGTGACCGGCTGCCCGACGACGACCGTCGCCGGGTTGACGCTGGTGATCGTGGTGGTGGTGGCGATGAGATTCACCTGGTGCGCCACGCCGGCGGAGACGCTGCCCGCGAAGTTGGCGTCACCGGCGTAGGTGGCGACCAGGGTCTTGGCGCCGACGGACGTGGAGGTCAGCGCGCAGCTCCCGGCGCTCGCCGCCGCGATGCAGCTGTCAGTGCCGTCACTCACGGTGACGTTCCCCGTGGGGGTCCCGGCGCCCGGCGCGGCCGCCGCCACCGTGAAGCTCACGGTGTAGGCGGCGTTCACCGTCGAAGGGTCGGGGGTGTCGGCGGTGATCGTCGTGGTGGTGGCGGCGGTGTTGACCGTGTGCGCCACCGCTGGCGAGATGCTGCCGCCGAAATTGCCGTTGCCGGCGTAGGTGGCGACGATGCTCTTCGCCCCCGCGGTGGTCGGGGTCAGGGTGCAGCTCCCCGCCGCCACCGAGCTGTTGCAGGTGGCCCCTGCGCCGTCGCTCACCGTCACCGAGCCGCTCGGCGTGCCCCCGGTGGAGACGACGCTGAACGAGACGCTGATGCCCTGGCCGGTGACGCTGGGATCCGGGGTGTGCCCGGTCACGGTGGTGGTGGTGGCCGCGCTGCTCACCGTGTGGTTGACCCCCGCCGAGGTGCTGGCGGCGTAATTCGCGTCGCCGGCGTAACTGGCGGTGAGGGTCAGGGTTCCCGCGGTGTTCGAGGTGAGCAGGCAGCCGCCGGCGCTCGCGGCGGCCACGCAACTGCCGCCGACGCCGTCGCTCACGGTGACGTTGCCCGTCGGGGTCCCGGTGCCCGGCGCCGCGGCCGTGACCGTGTAGCTCACGGTGTAGCCGGCGCCGACGGACGAGGGATCCGGGTTGTCGGCAGTGATGCTGGTGAGGGTCCCCGCCTGGTTGACGGTATGCGCGGTGTTCGCGCTGCTGCCGAGGAAGCTGGCGTCGCCGCCGTAGGTGGCGGTGACCGTCCGGCCGCCGGCCACCGGGGAGGCCAGGGCGCAGGAGCCGCTCCCGCCGCTCAGGGTCACGTTGCAGCTCGCCGTCCCCTCGCTCACGACCACGGTGCCGGTCGGCGTGCCGCCGGACCCGCTGACCGAAACGCTCACGGTGTAGCTCTCTCCGACCACGGTGGTGGCGGGGAGGATCGAGTTGATCACGGTGGTGGAGCCCACGCCGCCCACCGTGATCGTATTGCTCGAGACGCCGGTGAGCCCGGTGCTGCTGAAGCCCAGGGTGTGGGCGCCGCTGGCGCCGGTGATGGCGAGACCGGAGAAGGTCGCGACACCGCTCACGGTGTTCACCTGGGTCGTGCCGCTCAAGGTCCCGGCGCCGGTCTGGATGGCGACGTCTACCGCGACCCCGCTGGTGCCCACCGGGTTGTTGAACTGGTCCAGCAGCCGGACTGCCGGCTGCTGCGGGAAGGCCACCCCGCTCTGCACCGACGTGGAGGGCTGGGTCAGCACCGAGAGATGCGTCGCGGCGCCGGCGGTGCCGGTGGCGGTGAAGGTGACCGGGCTGCCGGCGAGCCCCGCCGCCGTGGCGGTGAGCGTGTTGGTCCCCGCCGTGTTGCCCAGGGTCCAGCTGAGGGGGCTGGCGATGCCGCTGCCGTTGGTGGTGGCGGCGCCACCGCTCACGCTGCCGCCGCCCCCGGTCACCGCGAAGGTCACCGCGACCCCGCTCACCGGGTTGCCGCTGCCGTCGGTCACCAGCACCGCCGGCGCGGTGGCCACCGCGGTGCCCACCGTGGCGGACTGGCCGTTGCCGGCGCTCAGGGTGATCGCGGTGGGCGCCCCGGCGCCGACGTTGATCGTGTTCGACGTGACGGTGGTGAATCCCGCGGCGGAGAAGAGCAGCGTCCGGGGTCCGGTGGCGCCGGTGATGACCAGATTGGTGAAGCTGGCCGTGCTGCCGCCGCCGGTGGAGACGGCGGTGGTCCCGCCCAGCGTCCCGCTGCCGCTCGCGATCGAGACGTTCACGGTCACGGTGCCGGTCACCGGGTTGCCGGCGCCGTCCTGGAGCTGGATCACCGGCTGCTGCGGGAAGGCCACGCCGTTGGTGGCGGTGCCCGAAGGCTGGGTGGTAAGTGCCAGCTTGCTGCCGCCGCCGGCGCTGAGGTTCACGGTGCTCGACACCACCGGGGTGAGCCCGGTGCCGGTGAAGCTCAGGGTGTAGCTCCCGGCGGTGCCGGTGAGCGTCAGGCCGGTGAAGGTGGCGGCGCCAGCGCCGTCGGTGCTCGCGAGCGCGTTGGTGAGGGTGGCGCCGGGACCGCTGGCGACGGTGGCCGTGATGGCGATGCCGGCGGTCGGGACCGCGTTCCCCGCGCCGTCGCGGAGCTGGAGCACCGGCACCGGACTGAACGCCGCCCCGCTCGACGCGCTGGCGGGCGGCTGGGTGGTAAAGCTGAGGGTGCTGGCCGGCCCCGGCGTGATCGTCACGTTGGCGGAGACCGCGGCGGTGTAGCCGCCACCGTCGTACTGCACGGTGTACACCCCCACCGGGCCGGAGATGGCCATCCCCACGAAGGTAGCGGTGCCGGTGGAGCTGGTGGTCGCCGTCGGATTGAGGATGGTGGCGCCCACGGGGCCGCTGGCGATGGAGGCAGTCACCAGGACACCCAGCAGGCTCACGTTATTGCCGACTGAGTCCTGGATCCGCACCTGCGGCTGGACCGTGAAGGCCACGCCGCTGCCCATCGTGGTGGTAGCCTGGCGAGTGACGGCCAGTTTGACCGGCGCCCCGGCGGTGACCACGAGCGGTGTCCGGGGCGTGGAGGTGAGGCCGGTGGACGTGAAGCTCAGGCTGTCGGTGCCCACCAGCCCGGCGATCGTGAGGCCGGCGAAGGTGGCCTGCCCCGGGTTGTCGGTGACCGGGCTGGCGTTGCTGAGCCCCCGGGTGACGGGGAACAGCGCGCCGCCCACGGTGGCCGACGCCCGCCCCCCCGGATTGCCGCCCCGCGCCTGGTGCCGGAGATCCGGCTACACCTCGCAACCGAGTTGACGCCGATCTGGCAGGCCACCGAAGGGAGTCTCGCCCGCAACGGGGTGCCGCCGCCCTATTGGGCGTTCGCCTGGGCCGGCGGTCAGGCGCTCGCCCGCTATCTGCTCGATCATCCTGAGGCGGTGGCCGGGCGCGCGGTGCTCGATTT
>CAZPER010000062.1:0-23290 GCA_964585655.1 uncultured Gemmatimonadaceae bacterium
AAGCGAGGCCCAGGTCGGGGTGGGGCGGGCCTTCGAGGGGGGCTGGTTCCAGCGCCAGCTCGCCCAGTCCGCCGCCCGGTTCCAGCACGAAGTAGAGCAGGGTCGCCGGACGGTCGTGGGCCTCAACCAGTTCGAGGAGGAAAACGAGCCGCCGGTCTCCATTCTCAAGATCGGGGGCGGGGCCGAGGAGCAGCAGCGCGCCAGCATGCGGGCGCTCCGGGCCGAGCGCGATCAGCCCCGGGTGGATGCCGCGCTTGAGGCGCTCCGGGCGGCCGCCGCGGAGGGACGCAACGTCATTCCTCCGATGCTCGATTGCGCCCGCGCCTATGCCACGCTGTTCGAGATTCGTCACGTGCTCGAGGGCGTCTATGGGACGTACCGCGAGCCCGTCTTCTTCTAATGCCGGGACGTGTCATGCAGAACCCCGATATCGCCCGCCTGCTGGCGAAGCTCACCAAGCTGCGCACCGACCAGCACCGCATCGTCACCTGCTACCTCAAGGTCGAGCCGCGGGACCGCGCGCGCGGCAAGTACGTGATCAAGCTCAAGAACCGGGTGCGGGAGGTGGAGCAGGCCCTCGAGGGCCTGGACCTCCCGCGCGGCGTGCGGGACCAGGTCGCCGCGGACCTCAAGCGGATCTTTGACCAGCTCCGGGAGCCGGCCCGGCTGCCGGCCTCGCAGGGGGTGGCGGTGTTCGCCTGCGGTCCGCTCAAGCTGTTCGAGCTGGTGGGCCTGCCCAGCGTCCACCGTTCCCGCCTGGCCGTGGATCGAACCGCGCTGGTCCGGGAGCTCGCCTCCGTGGAGGACGAGATCGGGACCCTGCTCACCGTGGTGCTGGACCGCACCACCGCCCGGGTCTTCGAGGTGACCGCCTTCGGCGCCGCGGAGCTCGAGACCATCAAGGCCGACAGCACCCGCGGCGGGCGCTACCACAGCGACCGCGCCGATTCGCCCGGGCAGGGGGAAGCACAGTTCAACAACCGCATCCGGGAAGAGAAGCAGCGGCACTACGCCGCCATTGCCGAGCGGCTCTTCTTCCACCACCGGCGCCGCCCGGTGCATGGCATCGTGCTGGCCGGGCCCGGCAAGGACGCCGGGGCAGTGGCCGCGTTCCTGCACCCGTACCTCGCGGAGCGCCTCATGGGGGTCGTCAGCCTGAACCCCAAGGAGGCCAAGACCGCGGTGGTCTATGAGGCCACGCTGGCCGCGCGCGCCGAATTCGAGCGGGAGTCGGAGCGGAGCATCGCCCGCGGCCTCGAGGAGGCGCTGGGGCAGGGCTGGGCGGTGGACGGCTTCGAGGGGACCCTGCGCGCGCTCGGCCGCGGCCAGGTGCGCACCCTGCTGGTGGATGCCGATGCCCAGGGCCCCGGCTTCCGCTCCAGCAAGTCCGGCCGCCTCTCCCTGACCGAACAGGGGCTCCGCGCCGACGGCGACGTGGTCCCGGTGCTCGACATCGTGGACGAAGCCATCGAGGAGGCGCTGCGCCAGCGAGTCGAGGTCGAGGTGCTGTACGACGACACGGCCCGCGCCGCCATCGCGAGCCTTGGCGGGCTGCTCCGCTTCCGGTGAGTCTCCGGACCGTCCTCTTCGACGCTGGCAACACCCTCATCTCCCTCGACTACCCGCGGCTGGCCGCGGCAGTGGGTGGGGCAACGGGAGTGAGCCTCTCCGCCGACAGCTTGGCGGCGAAGGCGGGGGCGGCGGCGCTGGCCCTCGAGCGGGGGGACGGCACCGACCGGGAGCGGGCCAGCCGGTACCTGGAGCTGCTGTTCGAACTGGCGGGCGTGCCCCGCACCCGGAAGGACGTGGTCCGGGAGACGCTGCTCCGGCTGCACCAGGAGCGCCACCTCTTCGGCGCCATGGATCCCGGGACGCCGGCGGCCCTCACCCGGCTGCGCCAGGCCGGGCTCCGGCTGGCGGTGGTCTCCAACAGCGACGGCCGCGCCGAGGAGGCGCTGGCGGCAGTCGGGATCCTGGACCAGTTCGAGTTCGTGATCGACTCCCAGCTGGTCGGCGTCGAGAAGCCTGACCCCCGGATCTTCCGGATCGCGCTGGACCGGATGGGGCTCGAGCCCGCGGAAGGGCTCTACGTGGGCGACATCTACGAAGTGGACGTCATCGGCGCCCGTCGCGCCGGGCTGGACGTGATCCTGATGGACCCGCTGGGCCATCACGCCGGGCGGGACGTGCGCACCGCGCGGAGCGTCGCCGAAGCGGCCGAGCTGGTGCTGCTGCAGGAACGACAGGTCTCCACCTGAGGTCACCTATGGTTGCCGCGCTCGAGAAGAAGGCCCGCTCCCGCCCGATCCGCGTCCTCGTGGCCAAACCCGGCCTCGATGGCCACGACCGGGGCGCCAAGGTCGTGGCGGCGGCGCTCCGCGACGCGGGGATGGAAGTGATCTATACCGGGCTGCACCAGACGCCGGACATGATCGCCACCGCCGCGGTGCAGGAGGACGTGGACGTGGTGGGGCTTTCGATCCTCTCCGGCGCCCACATGACCCTCTTCCCGCGGGTCCGGGCCCTGCTCACCGAGGCCGGCCGCCCCGACATCCTGCTCACCGGCGGGGGGATCATCCCCGAAGAGGATGCCGCGGCGCTGGAGCAGCTGGGGGTGGGCCGCCTCTTCGGTCCCGGCACGCCCACCGGCGATCTCATCGCCTACATCGAGCAGTGGGCCGCCACGCACCTGAAGGACTGACCCAGTGGCCACGACCGGCGGCACCCGGACGCCGCGCCTGCGGGCGCTGACGGAGGAGTACGCCACGCTCGCGGCCCGGCTGCGGCAGGGCGGGGGCGCCACGCGCATCGCCCGGATGCACGAGAAGGGACAGCTCGCGCCGCGGGAGCGGGTGGAGGCGCTGCTCGACCCCGGCACCCCCTGGTGCGAACTCGGCCTGCTGATGGCGTATGACCAGTACGACGGCCAGGCGCCAGGGGCGGGGGTGATCACCGGGGTCGGCGTGGTCGAGGGCCACGACGTGGTCGTGGTCGCCAACGACGCGACCGTGAAGGCCGGCTCCTGGTGGCCCGAGACCATCCGCAAGATGCTCCGTGCCCAGGAAGTCGCAATGCGGCAGCGGATCCCGATCATCTACCTGGTGGACTCGGCCGGCGTGAACCTCCCCTACCAGGGCGGCGTCTTTCCCGGGCAGTACGGCGCGGCCCGGATCTTCTACTACAACTCGCTCATGCGGCGGTACCTCAACGTGCCGCAGATCAGCGCGGTGATGGGGAGCTGCATTGCGGGCGGGGCGTACCTGCCGGCCCTCTCCGACGTGATCTTCATGGTCGAGGGGACCAGCTTCATGGGGCTGGGCGGCCCCAACCTGGTGAAGGGCGCCACCGGCCAGACGGTCGACGCCGAGACCCTGGGCGGCGCCGCCATGCACACCTCGGTCTCCGCGGTGGCCCACTACCGCGCCGCCACCGACGCGGAGTGCCTCCGGATGGTGCGTGGCTACGTCGCCCGGCTGCCCCGGAAGGCCGAGCCGCCTGGCCTCCGAGCCGCCGAGAATCCGGGACGCCCCATCACCGATCTCTACGACATTCTCCCCGTGGACCACCGCATGTCCTACGACGTGCGCGCGCTGCTGGCCTGCCTGCTCGATGGCGGTCGCTTCGAGGAGTTCCAGCCCGATGTCGGCAAGGAGCTGCTCTGCGGCCACGGCGCCATCGAGGGGCGCCAGGTGGCGATCCTCGCCAACGCCCGGACCGTGATCAAGGGCAAGCCGGGCCAGATGCCGCGTATCGGCGGGATCATCTACACCGAAAGCGCGGAGAAGGCGGCGTATTTCATCGAGACCGCGAACCGGCAGCGCCTGCCGCTGCTGTTCGTGCAGGACGTGAGCGGGTTCATGGTGGGACTCGATGCCGAGCAGTCGGGCATCATCCGGGCCGGGGCCCACTTCGTGGAAGCCATGGCCACGGCCACGGTCCCCAAGCTGGTGCTCACGGTGAACCACGCCTCCGGGGCTGGCTACTACGCGATGGCGGGGCAGGGGTTCGATCCCGATTTCATCCTGAGCTGGCCCACCGGACGCATGGCCGTCATGGAAGGAGAGTCCGCGGTGGAAGCGGTGCACGGCCAGGAACTGACGCGCGCGCGGGCGGAGAAGCGGGAGCCGGCGCCGGAGGTCAAGGTGGCGGTGGACGCCATGCGGGCCGACTACGAGCACCAGCTCGACGCCAAGTACGCCGCCGCCCGTGGCTACGTGGACGCGATCATCACCCCGGAAGAGACCCGCGACCTGCTGGCCTTCCTGGTACGGGTCACGCAGCACTACGACGGCGCCCACCTCGGACCCTTCGTGCTGCCGCCCCTCGGATGACGCACCCACCACGCGTCGCCCTCGGGAGCGTCCTCACCCTCCTGCTCGCCTGCGCCGGCGCGCCGGCCACGCCGCGCCCGAACGTGGACCCGGTCCGTACCGCGCCGCCGGCGCCCGCCCCGAAGGAGCCGGAGCCGGATCCGATCATTCCCGCCCGCGAGGCGTATCGCCGGGGCTGGATGCCGGTCGCGCCCACCGGCGTGCCGCAGTTCCTCAAGCTCCACCCGACCTACGATGGCCGCGGGGTGCTGATTGCGATCCTCGACAGCGGCATCGACCCCGCGATTCCGGGGCTCGGCAGCACCAGCACCGGCGAGAAGAAGATCCTGGACCTGCGGGACTTCTCCGGGGAAGGGCAGGTGGCGCTGGCCCCGCTCGCCCCGCAGGGCGATGAGGTCGTGGTGGGCGGCCGGCGGCTCGACGGCTTCAGCCGGATCCGCGCCATCGCGGTGGGCGGCCGGGTGTACGGCGGGACCCTCGCCGAGCGGCCGCTGGGCGAGTTGCCGGCCTCGGACCTGAATGGAGACCGGGACGACGCCGACACCCTCGCCGTGGTGGTGGCGCGCGCCAGCGACGGCTGGGTGCTCTTCGCCGATACCGACGGCGACGGCTCGTTCGCCAACGAGCGGGCGGTGCACGACTACCTCACGGCCCGCGAGACCTTCGCCTGGCGCACCGGCGCGCGCGCGCCGACCATCACCATCGCCGCCAACTTCGCCGACTCCGCGGGGACGCCGCGGCTCGACCTCTACTTCGACACCAGCGCCCACGGCTCCCACGTGGCGGGCATCGCCGCCGGGCACGACCTCTACGGCGTGGCCGGCTTCGACGGCGTCGCCCCGGGAGCCTTCCTGCTCGGGCTCAAGATCGCCAACAACGCCCAGGGCGGGATCTCCACAACGGGCAGCATGCTACGGGCGATGGACTACGCCATTCGCTTTGCCCGGGCCCGCCGGCTGCCGCTGGTGCTCAACCTGAGCTTCGGCGTGGGGAACGAGGCGGAGGGGGAGGCCCGGATCGATGCCCTGGTGGATTCGGTCCTCGCCCTCAACCCGGACCTGGTGTTCACCATCAGCGCCGGCAACGACGGGCCCGGGCTTTCCACGATGGGCTACCCGGGCTCCGCGTCCCGGGCCCTCACGGTGGGCGCCACCTTCCCGGGAGTGTTCCTCGGCGCCACCGGCCGCGGCGGCGATCCGATTGCCTACTTCAGCTCCCGCGGGGGAGAGCTCGCCAAGCCCGACATCATCACCCCGGGCATGGCCTACTCCACCGTCCCGAGGTGGGATACCGGGGATGAGCGGAAGGGTGGCACCAGCATGGCCTCTCCCCACGCTGCGGGGCTGGTGGCGCTGCTCCTCTCCGGGGCCGCCCAGGAGGGCAGGACCTTCCTCGCCGGCCAGGTACGGCAGGCGCTGATGGTCACCGCCCGTCCGCTGGCGGCATCCACCTACCTCGACGACGGCACCGGCCAGCCCGACGTTGGCGCGGCGTGGCGCTGGCTGGCGCAGGGGCGCGCCGTGCCGGAGATCACGGTGCAGGCCGCCGGGGCCGCGGGAAGCGCGAGCTTTCGGCAGGCCCGCCTCGGGGCGCCGCTCGACACCGCGCCCCGCTTTGTGCTGACGCTGCCCGCGGGCTCCGCGCCGCTCCCGGTCACCCTTCGTTCCACGGTCCCATGGCTCACCGCTCCGGCGAGCCTGACCATTGGTGCCGGCCGGAACCCTGTCGAGCTCGCGCTGCGCCCGTCCGCCCTGACCGAGCCGGGGGTGTACACCGGAGTCGTCACCGGGTGGACACCGGACACCGCGCTGGGACCCGTCTTCCGGCTGGTCACCACGATCATCCGCGCCGATACCGGTGAGACCATTGCCACGGACCTGGGCGCCCTGGGTGCCGGTGAGACCGGTCGCGCCTTCTTCGAGGCCACGGCCGCGCGGCCCTTCGCCCTCGCGGTCAGCACCGCGGAGCCGGCGGAACAGGTGCTGGTGTACCTGCATGAGCCCGGCGGGCAGCCGTATCGCGAGGACAACGGCATCGGCGCCGGGTCCGGAGAATCCGCGGGCCTGATCGTGGTGGATGCGCGCGATGTCGTACCCGGCTTCTACGAGGCCGCGGTCGTCGCCCCGCCTCTGGATGGCGCGCGGGCTACCCTGGTGGTGCGCCAGAGCCCGGTGACCATCCACGCCGGCCGCGCGGGCCCCGGCATCAGCATCCGGCTCGGGAACCTCAGCCCGGACGATGTCGCCACCGAACCATTCGTTGTCCTGGTTGGCGCCGAGTGCACCGCGCGGGTGGAGGCCGGCGGATCGGGGGTGGAGCGGGTCCGGTTCCAGGTGCCGGACTGGGTGGTGCATGCGTCGGTGGATGTCTCGCTCGATCGCGGCGCGTGGACCCAGTTCACCGACCTCGGTATGACGATGCTCGATGGCCAGGGTCGGCAGCTCGGGAAGTCCCCGCTCAACTACGCCTTCGGCCGCCTGCACGTGGACCTCACTGACCGGAGCGGCGGCCCGCGCGAGGCGGAGCTGGCCCTGTTCCCCGGTTTCGCGGACCCGGCGGGGGTGCGGCCCTGGTCCGCGACCGTCTCGATCCGGCTCTATGCCGATTCGGCCCACGTCACCCGCACCCGCGCCGAGGCGGTCACCGTGCCGGCCGGAGGCAGCGCCACGGTGCGTGTGCCCTTCCCGGACTCCCGTCTCTTGCTCGGAGCCGCCTTCGTGCCGCTGGGGATCGTCGTGGTCCCCGAGGATGAACAGACCTGGACCCTCGAGGTCCCACTTCCGGCGCCCGGCGCCCCGCTCAATCCATGACTGAACGCATCGTCCGAGTGGCCGCCGGCCAGGGGTTCTGGGGGGACTGGCTCGAAGCCCCCGTCCGCCAGGTGCAGGGCGGACCGATCGACTACCTGATGATGGACTACCTCGCCGAGGTGACGATGTCCATCATGCAGAAGCAGAAATCCCGCGACCCGAAGTACGGCTATGCGCGGGACTTCGTGCCCCTGATGGAGCGGATCCTGCCGGACATCGCGGCGAAGGGGATCAAGGTCACCAGCAACGCGGGCGGGGTGAATCCCCGCGCCTGCGCCGAGGCGGTGCGGGAGGTGGCGCGGAAGCTTGGCCTCTCCGGCAAGGTGCGGATCGCGCTGGTGAGCGGCGACGACATCCTGCCCCGGCTGGATGACCTCCTCGCCCGGGGCCATGAACTGCGGGACATGGACACCGGCCGCCCGCTCTCCGACATCCGCGACCGGGTGCTCTCGGCCAATGCCTACCTGGGCATGGCGCCGATGGTGGAGGCGCTCCGCCGCGGGGCGCAGGTCGTGATCACCGGGCGGGTCACCGACACGGGGCTCACCCTGGGACCGCTGTTTCATGAGTTCGGCTGGAATCCGGATGACTGGGACCGGGTCGCGGCGGGCACGGTGGCGGGGCACATCATCGAATGCGGGGCGCAGTCGAGCGGGGGCAACCTGCTCCGGGACTGGCGCAAGGTGAAGGGGCTGGCCAACCCGGGGTTCCCGATCGTCGAAGCCAGGGCGGACGGCAGCTTCGTCGTGACCAAGCATCCCGGCACTGGCGGCGTGGTGAACCTCGCGAGCGTCACCGAGCAACTGGTCTACGAGATGGGCGATCCGCACACCTACATCACTCCCGACGGCGTGGCGGACTTCACCTCGATCCAGCTGGCCCAGGCGGGGAAGGACCGGGTCCGGGTGAGCGGGATCCGCGGCGGGCCGCGCACCGACAAGCTCAAGGTCTCGATCGCGTACTTCTACGGCTACAAGGCGGTCGGCACGCTGGTGTACAGCTGGCCCGAGGCGTACGACAAGGCCCGCGCCGCCGACCGCATTCTCCGCCAGCGGCTCCAGGACCTGGGGCTCGAGTTCGAGCAGATCCTCACCGAATTCGTCGGGGTCGACGCCACCCATGGGCCGCTCGCCGGGCCGCCGGATCCCGAGGCACCCGAGGTGCAACTGCGGGTCGGGGTCCGCGGAAAGGACAAGGCGGCGGTGGAGCGCTTCACGCGGGAGATCGCCCCGCTGGTCCTCACCGGGCCGCCGAGCGTCACCGGCTTCGCCGGCGGCCGCCCGGAGGTGCAGGAGGTGGTGGCCTACTGGCCGGCGCTCATCGACCGGACCGAGATCGAACCGCACGTACGGGTGGAGGTGCTCGATGCCTAAGATCCAGCTGCGCTGGCTGGCCCACGCCCGCTCCGGTGACAAGGGCGACACGGCGAACGTCGGCCTCATCGCGCTCGACCCGGCTTGGTACCCGCTGCTCGTGAAGCAGGTCACCCGGGCCCGCGTCGCGCGCCATTTCAAGGGGATGGTGCAGGGGGTGGATCGCTTCGAGCTGCCCAACCTCAACGCGCTCAATTTCCTGCTGCACGGAGCGCTGGACGGCGGCGGCACCATCTCGCTCAAGACCGACGCCCAGGGCAAGGTCTACTCCACGGCGCTGCTCCGGATGGAGATCGAGGTCCCGCCGGCCATCGCGCGGACGGTGCCGCGCCCGCGGGGCGGCTGAGCGGCGCATGGCCATCCTCACTTCCTCGGCCGCCGGGGTCCTGACCCTGACCCTCAACCGGCCCGAGAAGCGCAATGCCCTCGATGCCGCGACGGTGGAGGCGCTGCTGGCGGCGCTGGACCAGGCGCGGCTCGATGCCGCGGTCCGGGTGATCGCGCTCCGCGGGGCGGGGAAGGACTTCTGCGCCGGCGCGGACCTGGACGAGTTGCTGGCCTCGGTGGTGCTCTCGCCGGAAGAGAACGAACGGGCGGCACGGCGCCTGGGCGAGGTCTTCGCCCGGATCCGGGAGCTCGAGAAGCCGGTGGTGGCGCTGGTGCAGGGCCGGGCGCTCGCCGGCGGAGCGGGGCTGGCCACCGGCTGCGACCTGGTGCTGGCCGCGGAATCCTCCCAGGTCGGGTACCCGGAGATCCAGCGTGGCTTCGTCCCGGCCATGGTCATGACCCTGCTCCGCCGCCAGGTCGGAGAGAAGATCGCGTTCGATCTCGTGGCCACCGGCCGCCTGCTCCGCGCCGAGGAGGCGCGGCAGCTGGGCCTGGTGTCGCGGGTCCTCCCCGACGCCACATTCGACGCCGAGGCTCAGACCGTGCTGGCCCAGCTGGCCGGCGCCAGCGCCTCCGCCCTGGCCCTGATCAAGCGGCTGCTCTACGAACTGGATGGCCAGGGCTTCCGCGAAGGAATCGCGCTGGGTGCGCGGATCAATGCGCTGGCCCGGATGCACCCCGACTTCCGCGCCGCCATCGCCGCGTTCCTTAGGAAATGAACCCGCGCTTCTCCCCCGCGGCCTTCCGCCTCTATTTCGCGATCCTCGGCTTCCTGCTCGCGGCGGCGGCGGTCGCGCTGGATAACCGGTACCTCGTCTGGGCCGCGCTCTCGGTGCTGAGCGTGGCGCTCATGCTTCGGCTGTATCTGGGCCGGCGGGGTCGCTGAGCGCGCCACAAATCGGGTCATCGTCTGCGCTGAATGGCCGAGTCGGGGCACAGGGGGACTCCGGGCGTGCGGTGGCCAAGCGCTCCTCACCCCACCGGTGGCACGCGGCTCATTCTGCGCCAAGGCATTCGACCTCGCGCGCCCCGAACCCGACCAGCGGCGCCGGTATTTGCCGCACCATCACGCGTTTCCCTGAGCCCTGCGGTCGGGGGATCCGCTCGTATCATCGCGGGCATGACGATCCTCGCCGACCGCATCGCCGATGCCCGCCGTCTCCTGCACGGTCACTACGGTTTCGCGGACTTCCGCCCGCTGCAGCGCCGGGTGGTGCAGTCCGTGCTCGCCGGGCGCGACACGCTGGCCGTCCTCCCTACCGGCGGGGGCAAGTCCATCTGCTTCCAGGTCCCGGCGCTGGTCCTCGGGGGGCTCACCGTCGTCATCTCGCCGCTCGTGGCCCTCATGCAGGACCAGGTGGAGGCCCTCATCCGGCGCCGGGTCGGCGCGGCCACCCTCAACTCGCTGATGCCGCGGGAAGAGCAGGCCGCGGTGCTGGAGCGGATTGGCCGGGGGGAGCTGAGCCTGCTCTACGTCTCGCCGGAGCGGGCCCCATCGCTCGCCCTGGAGCTGCTCCGTCGCGGCATCCGGCCGCGGCTGCTCGCCGTGGACGAGGCGCACTGCATCACGGAATGGGGGCATGACTTCCGGCCGAGCTACCGGCAGCTGGCCCGGATCCGCGCCGAGCTGGGCCGCCCCCCGGTCGTCGCGTTGACCGGCAGCGCCACCCAGGCGGTGCGCGAGGATATCATCGCGTCGCTGCAGCTCACCCGCCCGGACCTCCATCTCGCCTCCTTCGACCGGCCCAACCTCCGCTTCGAGGTGGAGCTGCTCAAGGGCACGGCGGAGCGCCTCCCCCGCACCCGGGAGCTGCTGGCACCGAAGCAGGGACTGGCCATCGTGTACGTGACCACCCGGAACAGCGCCGACGCCGTCGCCCAGGCGCTCTGGTTCGCCGGGCACCGCTCCGCGCCCTATCACGCGGGCCTCACCCGGGAGCGGCGGGCCGAGGTGCTGCAGCGCTTCGTGGCGGAGGACCTCGATGTGGTGGTGGCGACCTCCGCCTTCGGCATGGGCATCGACGCCCCGCGCGTGCGGCAGGTGATCCACTGGGGGATGTCCCCGACCCCGGAGGCGTACTACCAGGAGGCGGGCCGCGCCGGCCGGGATGGGCAGGAGGCGCGGTGCGTGCTGCTGCACCAGAACGGAGATGCCGAGGTGCACCGGCGGCAGCTGGAAGTCACGTTCCCTCCCCGGCACGTCCTGGAAGAGCTGTGGGAGGACCCCAGCCGAAGGGCACGGCATCCCGCCGCGGTGGTCGCGGCCGCGGACCGGCTCCGTGCCGAACTCGGCGCCGATCCCGCCGACGGCTGGGAGCGGGTGGCACGCCGCAAGGCCGCGGCGGCTGAACGCCTCCAGACGATGGAGCGGTATGCCGGGACCCGGCGCTGCCGCCGCCGGTTGCTGCTGGGATATTTCGGAGAGGAGACCGCCGCGTGCGCGGGCTGCGACCGCTGCACCGCGCGGGGGGGCTCCAGCCGTCGTGGCGTCGGTTCGTGGTTCCGCGTATTCTAGGGAATGCACTCCATCCATCAATCCCGACTGCTGCGCTCTCTGGCGCTGCTCCCGCTCCTGGGTGCCGTTCCGCTTGCGGCGCAGGCGCGGGCCCGGGAGCTCGGCGTCGCCCCGGGCATCTTCAGCCCCGGGCCGCTGAACGCCATCACCGATGTTGCCGGGGTGCGGGTGGGCCAGGTCACGATTGACCAGGGCGACTCGGTCCGCACCGGGATCACCGCCATCCTGCCGCATGGCGGAAATGCGTTCCTGGAACGGGTGCCGGCCGCCATGCACGTCGGGAACGGCTTCGGCAAGCTGCTCGGGATCACCCAGGTCCGGGAACTCGGAGAGCTCGAGAGCCCGATCCTGCTCACCTGCACCCTCTGCGTCTGGCGCGCCGCCGATGCCCTGGTCGGCTGGATGCTGGAACGGCCGGGGATGGACGGGGTGGCCTCGATCAACCCGGTGGTGGGAGAGACCAACGACGGTGGGCTGAACGCGATCCGTCTGCGCCCCGTGCAGCCCGCTGACGTGCGCCGGGCCGTGGAGTCGGCAAGCGAGGGCCCGGTCGCTGAGGGGAGCGTGGGTGCCGGGCGCGGCACCGTGGCGTTCGGGTGGAAGGGGGGCATCGGCACCTCGTCGCGGGTGCTGCCCACGTCGCTCGGCGGCTGGAAGGTCGGGGTCCTGGTGCAGAGCAACTTCGGCGGGGTACTGCAAGTCCTCGGCGCCCCGGTGGGGAAGGAACTCGGGCGCTACGCCTTTCGTGGCGCCGTCGAGGACCCGGCCGGCGATGGCTCGATCATGATCGTCATCGCCACCGATGCCCCGGTGCTGGGGCACAACCTCGAGCGCCTCGCGGCCCGAGCCCTCCTGGGCCTGGCCCGCACCGGCTCCTCGGCCTCGAACGGCTCCGGCGATTACGTGATCGCCTTCTCGACCCACGCGGACTTGCGGCGCCCGGCCCGCGAGCGGCGCCCAGCGGCGGCCGAACTGTCCAATGACGAGATGTCCCCGCTCTTCCAGGCGGTGGTGGAAGCCACGGAGGAGGCGATCTACAACTCCCTCACCATGGCCACGACCGTGGAGAGCCGCAGCGGACGGGCGGAGGCGCTGCCGCTGGACCGGCTCCGGATCATCCTGCGGAAATACGGGATCGGGCGCTGAGCGGCCCTATCCGGCCAGCGCGATCCGGTACACCCGCCCCGAGGCCATGACGACATAGATCTCCCCGTCGGCATCCTCGCCGAAGGAGACCACGTTGTCGTTGACGAGCGGCGGGCTCAGCGGAGCATAGACCGGCACCGCCGCGCCACTCACCAGTCGCACCGGCCGGATGAAGCCGGTGCAGTAGTCACCGTAGAAGTAGGTCCCCCGCAGGTCGGGGTACTTCCGGCCGCGATAGACATACCCACCGGTGACCGAGCAGGCCGGCCCGTGCGCGTACTCGATGATCGGCGCGGTCAGGCCGGTGGACTGACAGCCGGTCGGCGGGGAGAAGCAGTGGCTGCCCTCCCGGATCGGCCAGCCGAAGTTGTTCCCCCCCTGGGCGGGTCCGGGGAGGCGGGTGACCTCCTCCCAGAGATCCTCGCCCACATCACCCACCCAGAAGTCCCCGGTGCCCCGGTCGAAGCTCCAGCGCCACGGATTGCGGAATCCCACCTGCCAGATCTCCCCCCGCCACCCGGCCCGGCCGACAAAGGGATTGTCCGCCGGGATGTCATAGGGCGTCGCGCCGTCCACGCCGAGGCGAAGGATCTTTCCGAGGAGGCTGGCACTGTCCTGCGGGAAGGTGGGAAGCGCGAGGATCGGGGCGCCGTCACCGAGCCCCAGGTAGAGCATCCCGTCCGGTCCGAAACCGATGGTCCCGCCGTAGTACACCGTGTTCGGCACCTGCGCCTGGGTCAGGATTGGCAGGCGGCTGGCCGGATCGGCATGGTCGAACGAGGGGTCGGCCTTGAACTCGTCGAGCTGGCTGTCGCCGTTCAGGTTGGCGTAGTAGACGAAGAACCGCCGGTTGCTCGCGTACTCCGGGTGGAAGGCGATGCTGTAGACGCCGTACTCGCCGGTGGCGGGAGAGGTGAGAGTCGTCAGGTTCAGGAAGGCCGAGTCCTGCCGGACCCCGTCCTTCCGGAGCAGGATCCGGCCGCCGCGCTCCACGATGAAGAGCCGGGAGCGGTCTCCCGTCGGCGCCGCCACGAACAGCGAGAAGTCGAACCCGCTGTCCACCGGCACCAGGGTCAATCCGCTCGGCCCGCCGCCGGGGCTGGTGGAGTCGCCGCAGGCCGCGAGCGCGAGGATCCCTGCCGCCGCCGCCCGCCAGATCTGGTCTTTCATGGCCGTCCCGTGCCCCATAGAGGTTGAATAAACATAAGGGTCGAGCCATCCCCGCGGGCCGGATTATATTGCCGCGGTTCCTTCCCCGACCCCCATTCGAGCCCTGCCATGGATCTTTCGATCTACTTCTCCGAGCAGCACTACCAGGTCCGCGACATGGTCCGCGACTTCGGCCGCACCCACGTGGCCCCGGTCGCGCGCGAACTGGACCGGACCTCCGAGTTTCCCTGGGAGAACATCCGGCGCATGGGTGAACTCGGTCTGCTGGGAGTGCCGTGGCCGGAGGAGCTGGGCGGGGCGGGGATGGACCAGATGTCGTATTACGTCACCATCCACGAGCTGGCCAAGGTGGATGCCAGTCACGCGCTCACCATCTCCGCCCACACCAACCTCGGCACCAGTCCCATCATGGACTTCGGCACCGATGCCCAGCGGCGGCGCTATGTGCCCTTGCTCGCCTCCGGGAAGGTCCTCGGTGGGTTCGGGCTGACCGAGCCGGGGGCCGGCAGTGACGCGGGCGGCACCGCCACCACCGCCGTGGACAAGGGGGACCACTACGTCCTCAACGGCTCCAAGGTCTTCATCACCCATGCCGGGGTCGGCGAAATCTTCGTCGCCACCGCGCGCACCGAGCCGGGCAAGGGGAACAAGGGCATCACCAGCTTCATCCTCACCAAGGAGACCTGCGACCTGGAGCGCTGCCGCGCCGTCGGGGTGGGGCACGAGGCTGGCCTGCCCCGGGTGAAGGGGTTCCGGGCCGGCAAGAAGGAAGACAAGATGGGGTGGCGGGCGAGCGACACCCGAGAGCTGGTCTTCGAGGACGCCGTGGTCCCCAAGGAGAACCTGCTCGGGACCCCGGGGCACGGCTTCATCAACTTCCTCAAGACCCTGGACGCCGGCCGGATCGGCATCGCGGCACTCTCCCTGGGCATCGCGGAGGGCGCCTATGAGGAGGCGCTCCGCTATGCGGGGGTCCGGAAGCAGTTCGGCAAGGCGATTGGCAGCTTCCAGGGCATCCACTTCCAGCTGGCCGACATGGCGCTCGAAATCGAGGCTGGCACTCACCTCCTGTACCACGCCGCGTGGCTCAAGCAGAACGGCAAGCCGTTCAAGAAGGAGGCGGCCATGGCCAAGCTCTTCTGTTCCGAGCTGGCCATGCGGGTCACGACCAAGGCGGTGCAGGTCTTCGGGGGGTATGGTTACACCACCGAGTATCCCGTGGAGCGGATGATGCGGGATGCCAAGGTCTGCGAGATCGGGGAGGGGACCAGCGAGATCCAGCGGATCGTCATCGCCCGGCAGATCCTGGGCGACATCGTAAGCTGAAGGAGGGGCGGTTCCCCCGTTGCCCTAACCCACCGTCATTCCTATCTTTAGCCCATGCCATCCACCTGGCTGGGCCTTTCCTTACTGGCGCTCGTCGTCTCGCTCTCACGGAGCGGACGGCGGCACGGGGCCTGGCGGCAACTTGCGGAGCGGGGCCCGTTTGGGGCCGTTCCGCAGCAGTACCAGCTGGTTCACCGGCCTCTCCGGGGGACGGCGCCTGTCGGGCGCCGGCACCCCGCCCGCGGTCGGTCAGTAGCGACTCCCCTCCAATTCATCCTACCCCGGTCGGCCGGCAGCTCGGCGGCGGGGCGGCGGCGCGGGCGAGCCCGGAGTCCGGGTGCCGGTGCCTTCCGAACATCATCTGGCGCCGGGCAGGCGCCGAGGGCGTGCAGCACCCCGCCCTCGGTCCCATGCCCGGCAGAGGCTCTCACGCGTGAAGCGCGAAATCCTGATCAACGGCAGCCAGCGGGAAACCCGCGTGGCCATTCTCGAGGACGACCGCCTCGTCGAACTGCTGATCGACCGGCCGGACCATCGCCGGATCGTGGGCGACATCTACCTGGGCCGGGTGGAAGCGGTCCTGCCGGGGATCCAGGCCGCCTTCGTTGACATCGGGCTGGAAAAGTCCGCCTTCCTGCACGCCTCGGACCTCCTCGAGCCGGAGGAGGATGAGGAGCCCGGTTCCGAGGAAGGGGACGAGGCCTTCGAGGCCGCCGAGGTGGAGGCGGAGGCCGACGGCGGCGAGGAGGCGGAGCGCCGTGGACGCCGCGGGCGCCGGAACGGGGAGAGCAACGGCGGCGCCGAGCCCCGCCAGCGCGAGGTCCGCTCCCGGCGGCAGCTCCCCGACATCTCCGATCTCCTGAAGAAGGGCCAGACCCTGCTGGTGCAGGTCACCAAGGAGCCCATCTCGACCAAGGGCTGCCGGGTGACCGCGCAGATCTCTCTCCCCGGACGCTTCCTGGTCTACATGCCCTACGCCTCCAAGGTGGGGGTGAGCCGGAAGATCGAGAGCAAGGAACTCCGCGCCAAGCTGCGGGAAATGGTCTCCAACCTCCTCGCCCAGGACGCCGGCGGCATGATCGTCCGGACCGTGGCGGAGGGGGTGACCGAGGAGTCCTTCAAGCGCGAGGTCGAGAGCCTCCTCAACATCTGGCGCAAGATCAACAAGAAGAAGACCTTCGTCCGCGCCCCGGCGCTGGTGCAGCGGGAGACCTCGCTGACCCGCGGGATCATCCGCGACCTCTTCAGCGCCAAGGTGGACGCGCTGCACGTGGACTCGAAGGAGCTGTTCAACGAGATCGAGGCCTACCTGAAGGGCGTGGACCCGGAGCTCATGGAGCGGGTCAATCTCTACGCCGAGACCGTGCCGCTCTTCGACAAGTTCGACATCGAGAACGAGATCCGCGATCTCTTCAAGGCCCGCTGTGATCTCCCCACCGGTGGCTACATCATCATCCAGCCGACCGAGGCGCTGGTCTCGATCGACGTGAATACCGGGCGCTACACCGGCAAGAAGGACCCCGAAAAGACCATCCTCAAGACCAACCTCGAGTCGGCCCGGGAGATCGCCCGGCAGATCCGCCTCCGGGACATCGGTGGCATCATCGTCTGCGATTTCATCGACATGGAGACCCGGGCCAACCGGGAGCGGGTCCTGCAGGAACTCCGCACCCACCTCGGCCGCGACCGGGCCCGGACCAAGGCCTTCGCGGTCTCCGAGCTGGGCCTGATCGAGATGACCCGCCAGCGGGTGCGCCCATCGCTGTGGCACTCGATGACCTCCGAATGCCCCGACTGCAAGGGAACCGGGCGGGTCTTCACCCCGGAGGTGGTCGCGCGGCGGCTGGAACGGTCGCTCAAGCGGGCGGGCCGGGAACGCCGGGAGCGTCAGATGGCCATCCGACTGCACCCGGAGGTGGCGCTCTACCTGCTGGAGGAGGAGCCCAAGCTGATCCACACCCTGGGCAAGCTCACCGGCCTCGAGCTCGAGCTCCGGGACGACCCGATGATGCGGGTGGACGAGTTCCGGCTCATGAGCCGGCCGGCCGGCCGGGATGTCACCGACATCTACGCCGTGGCCTAGGGGCCCGGGGCGGGGGGGCCCTTGCCCAAACCCCAAGCCCGGGCTATACTTGCGGGCTCTTGTAACCGGTCTCCAGACGAGTCAGCCATGTACGCGATCTTCCGTGCCGCCGGGAAGCAGTTCCGGGCCGAAAAGGGAATGACCCTCGAGCTTCCGCTGATGGACGTGGAGCCGGGCAGCACGTTGACCTTCGATGAGGTCCTGCTCGCTTCGGACGGCACCACGATCACGGCGGGCGCCCCCCTCGTGAAGGGCGCCAAGGTCACCGCCGAGGTGGTCGGCCTCGCCAAGGGCCCCAAGCTCTACATCTTCAAGTTCAAGCGCCGGAAGAACTACCGCCGGAAGACCGGCCACCGGCAGAAGTACACCGCCGTCCGCATCACCGACGTCAAGGTAGGGTAGAGGATCCCATGGCTCACAAGAAGGGTGTCGGCTCCAGCCGCAACGGCCGCGACTCCAATCCGCAGTACCTCGGCGTCAAGCGCTACGGGGGCGAGCGGGTCGTCGCCGGCAACATCATCGTCACCCAGCGGGGCACCAAGTTTCACCCCGGGAAGAACGTCGGACTCGGCAACGACCACACGATCTTCGCCCTGGTGGACGGGGTCGTGAAGTTCGAGCACAAGGACAAGAAGCGGATGAAGATCTCCGTCTATCCGGTCGCGGCGGCGTCCGCCAGCTGACCCCGGGCCTTCCAGACGCAGCGGGCCGGATCCTCACGGATCCGGCCCTTTTTTCATCCTGAAACATCCCCGCCACCGACCCCGTTAGATTCGCACTACCGTCACTGTGAGGGTGAAATGGCCGGAATACTCCATCGACTCAACCGGGAACTCGAGACCTTCGGCAAGCGGGCCCAGCAGGCCCTCGACGAGGGCAAGCTGCAGCTCGAACGGTTCCGCCTCCTGCGTGAGCGGGATGAGGCCGCCAAGCGGCTGGGCTTCCTGTACCACCGCCGGGAGCGGGGCAGCATGGTCGATCCGCTCGAGCTCGACGCCTGGCTGCAGCGGATCGACGGCCACGACGCGTCCATCGCGCGGGTGGAGCGGGAGATGGCGGCGGCCAAGGGCGAGGCCGTCACCGTGAGCGACACCCCACCTCCGGCCGGCTCGCAGACCGGCGAAGCCGAGGTCATCCGGCCGCAGCCCTAGTACCGGGGCGGGAGTGTCCGGTAGCGATCGCGCAGTTCCGTCATCCGGCTGGTGAGCGGGACCTCCTGCCCCCGGATCAGCACCAGTTCGGCCCCGGTGCTGAACTCGAACGGGTCCCCGCTCCAGAGCACGAGGTCCGCCGCCTTCCCCGGCGCCAGCGATCCCATCTCCTGGCCCAGCCCGAAGGCCTCCGCCGGCGCGATCGTCACCGCCGCGAGGGCATCCTCCCAGCGCATGCCGTTCCGCACCGCGTGTCCCGCCTCGAACCTCAGATTCATCTGCCCTCCCGGATCCTGACCCGCGAGGATCACCGTCACGCCAGCCTCCCGGAGCAGTGCGGCGTTGTCCGATCGCGCCTGGAGACCATCGAAGCTCGGGATGTTGTCGCGGGAGTCGAGCACCACCGGCACGTGGGCCGACGCCAGCAGCCCCGCCACCCGCCAGGCCTCCGTTCCGCCGCGGAGGATCAGCCGGAGCTTGAATTCCTGCGCCAGCTGCACGGCGTTCTCGATATCGCTCTGGCGCCGGGCCTGCACGTACACCGGTAGCGCCCCGTCCAGCACCGGGTACAGCGCCTCGAGCTCCCGCGCCGGCGCGCCCAGCGGCTGCATCCGGTTCTGGCTCCAGTCCGCCGGCCGCCGGCGGAGCTCGGCGGCATCCTGCAGCACCGTCCGCAGACGTGCCAGCGCGCCGGCCCGGCTGCCGCCGCCGGCGGAGCGGCTGCCGTCGCTCAGGTCCACGACCATGCCCACCGGCGAGCGGACCAGCATCTCGCCGCTGGACCGGCCAGAGAGCCGGAGCACGATCGCCTGACCGGCGATCAGGCCACCGCTGGGCATCACGACGGCCGTCGTGATGCCCCCCATCCGGGCGACCGGAAACGCGATGCCGTTCGGGTCCACCCCGGCCAGCACGTTGAAGCTGGCGTTGATCTCGCCGCTCTGCCCACCGTCGGTGGTGCCGCCGATCGCGGTGTACTCCTCGTCCGTTTCTTCGGCAAGGGAGCGGCCGACACCGAGTCCCAGCGCGCTTTGGGCGTGGAAGAACCCGGGCGTGACCACCTTGCCGCGCCCGTCAATCCGCCGGGCGTCCCCGGGGATCGCCACATCGGGGCCGAGCGCCACAATCCGGCCATCCCGCACCAGGACCGTTCCACGCTCAATTTTCGGCCCGCTCACCGGATAGATCGTCGCCTCGGTGATGGCGATGGTCTGGGCGGAGAGGTGGCCCGGCAGAGTGCCGGCCAGCACCCCCGCCGCCAAGACCACCCGCATCAGATGCTCGTGCCACCCGGCACAGGTGTTCGCGGTCCGTCGGCCCGTCGGCCCGTCGGTCCGTCCGTCCGCCCGCCTCATCGTCCCACCCCCGGCGCGGTCTGCCCCAGATGGAAATCGGTGCGCGGCTGGCGCGTGGGATCATTGCGGTCGAACACCAGCCAGCCGTCGTTGTACACCTGCTCCGCGCGAGAGTAGACGGAGAAGGGATCGCCGGACCAGAGCACCACATCGGCCGCCTTCCCCGGTTCCAGCGTCCCGGTCGCCTGGTCAATGCCAAGCGCCCAGGCCGGGTTCGCGGTGATCCAGCGGATGGCCTGCTCCCGGGTCACCGGGATGCCGGCCCGGTTGCCGGCGTACATTGCCTTGGCCGCCTCCTGATTGAGCCGCTGGATGCCCTCGGGGCTGTCCGAGTGAATGATGGTGCGCGCGCCCGCCGCCTGGAGGAGCGCGGCATTCTCCGGCACCCCATCGAGCGATTCCATCTTGAAGCCCCACCAGTCGGCCCAGACCGAGGCAGCCGTCCCTTCGCGCGCCAGCAGGTCGGCCACCTTGTAGCCCTCCACCACGTGGTGGAACGACCGGATCGTGAACCCGAACTCCCGGGCCAGGTCCAGCATCTGGGCCATTTCGTCGCCCCGGTAGCAGTGATTGTGCACCAGGATCCTGCCCCGGAGGACCTCCGCGAGGGTCTCCAGCTGCAGGTCGCGCTCGGGGGCGGCGCCGCGTCGGTTCGCCAGCCACTCGTCCCAGCGCTCCCGGTACCGCTCCGCCCGGATGAAGGCCTCGCGGTACCCGGCCATGTTGCCCATGCGGGTGGATGGCCCCCGGCTCTGGTACACTCGCTTGGGATTCTCGCCGCACGCCATCTTGAGCCCGTACGGGGCGCCCGGCAGCTTCATCTCCTGCACCGTGCGCGACGGCACCAGCCGCAGGGTGGCGGAACGCCCGCCGATCAGGTTGGCCGAACCGGGCAGGGCCTGGATGATCGTGACCCCGCCGGCGATCGCGAGCGGAATCTGCGGATCCTGGGGCCAGAAGCTGTGCTCCGCCCAGACCTGTGCCGTGACCGGACTGGTCGCTTCGTTGCCGTCTCCCTCCGCGAACGTCCCCGGTGCCGAGTAGACGCCGAGGTGGCTGTGGGTATCAATGAGGCCCGGCGTCACGAACTTCCCGGTGCCATCGACGACCCGGGCGCCAGCCGGCGGCACGAGGTCACGTCCCACCGCCACGATCTTCCCGTCCTGGATGAGGAGCGACGCGCCGGACAGCTCTGGCCCGGCCGCGGTCATGATCGTGGCGTTCCGGATCAGCACCGGTGCGTCGGCCCGGCGCTGGTAGGTGCTGGGGTATTGGGCCCGGCTCCAGCTCTGGCTTCCGCCCGCGTGTGCCGAGGGAGAAGGCTGGGCGGAGCGTGTGGCGCTCGCGCAGCCGAGCAGCGGCAGGAGGAGGAGGCCGGGGAATAGTCGGCGGGTCATGCGCTGTTCCTCGGGGTGCGTCAGGGGTTGACCGCCATGAACACGATGGGGGAGTTCGCCAGTTCCACCCGCACCACCCGGTGCGGCGCCGCAGTGGTCACGTAGAACGACACCCGCTGCGGACCGCCCTCGAGGTCGGCGCGGTAGCACTCGAAGGTGCCGGCGGGGACCGTCACCTGGGTGATATCCGCGGCGGTGAGTGTCAGGGTGCGAATCCGGTTCTCGCCGGAGGCGAAGACCGGGATCTCCCAGCGGGTGTTGAGCGCCCAGGGCAGGAAGGGGAGGATGGCCTGGACCCCGTTGTCGTCCACGACGCCGGGGGGCACCGGACTGTTCACGTCCACGTGGCGGGGACCGTCGGGTCCAGCGAGGTCGGTCGCGCCCTCGACCCGGCCGCCGGAATAGCGGAGGTCGATCCTGGTGTCCTGGTCGCGCACCTTCCCGACCTGGACCAGGCGGCGCATCCGGCCGGCGGTATCGAACACCAGGGTCGTCGTCTGGGATAGCACCGTGCCGAGCGCCGTCTGCTCCACATAGGTGAGCGAATCTCCGGCGCGGACCAGCGACGCGACCTGCAGGCCGACCGTCTGGGCCTGGGCGACGATCGCCAGCGAATCGGTGCGGGGGACGTGGCGGGAGAAATCGAGCCGCAGCGCCCCGGCCGCGGGCGCGATCTGCTCCGGGGTGAGCGGCCGGCCATCCTGGGCAAAGATCCGGACCGGCCCGATCGCCGAGAGCGGTGCGTGCAGCCGGGTGGCGTCGCCCACGACGACCGTGACGAGCCCGGTTGCCGGCAGCACCCGGCGCGCCGCGGCGCGCACCTGGGCGGCGGTCACCGCGAGGACGCGTGGCCGGTAGCCGCCGATGTACGTGCCCGGCAGGCCCAGCAGCCGGGCTTCCGCCGTCGCGGCGGCCACCTGGCTCGCGGTCTGCAGCTGCAGGGCGAAGCCGCCCGCGACCGACTCCCGCGCCCGCTCCAGCTCCCGCGCCGGCACCAGGTCGGTGCGCAGGCGGTTGACCTCTTCGTACATGACGCGAAGCGCGGAGTCCGCCACCTCCGCCGGCACCGCCGCGGTGGCCTGGAACACCCCGAGCCGGACCGTGCGAAGGAACGAGGAGCCGGTGGCCAGGGTCCAGTTGCGTTGTCCGCCAAGGGCGCGGGCCAGCCGGCCGGTCCGGCCGTCTCCGAGGATTCGATTGAGCACCGCGGTCGCGTAGTAGGCGCTGTCGGTGCCAGCGAATGTGGTGGCGCCGAGGACGATATCGGCCTCGCGGGCGCCACCCACGTGTACCAGGATGATGCCCTGCGGAGCCGGGGTCGCCGCCACGACCGGCAGTCCCGCCGGCCGGAGCCCCTTCCACCCGCCGAAGGCTTGCAGCGCCAGGCGGCGTGCCTCCACCAGGCTGATATCGCCGGCGATCACGAGGACCGCCCCGGCGGGCCGCACCCTGGCCCGGTGGAAGGCGAGCAGCTCCGCCCGCGTGATCGCGGCGACGGACTGCGGTGTCGCGCGGCGGGCGTAGGGGCTGGCACGGTAGGTCCCGATCAGGAACACCCGCGCCGCGATCGTCCCCGGGCTGCCCAGCCCGCCGGCGAGGGAGTTCGCGGAGCGGATCCGCTGCGCCTCCACCTCCGCCGAATCGAGTGCCGGGCGGAGCAGGGCATCCGCCATCAGCTCCAAAGCGAGCGGCGCCTGATCCGAGACCACGTCCGCCTGCAGGGTGAGCTGGTCGGGATCGGCCACCGCGGACAGCGACCCGCCAACGCCCTCGATGGCCTGGGCCACCTGCTCGGCGTTTCGGCTGCCGCCGCCCCGGGTCAGGAGCGCGGCCAGCAGGTCGGCGGTTCCCTCGCGGCCCTCCGGATCAAAGACGCTGCCGGCGGGGATGGTCAACGCGATCGAGACGACCGGTTGCCGGTGTTGCTCCAGCAGGATCAGGCGCACGCCGTTGGGGAGCAGGGCTTCCTGGGCGCGGGGCAGCGTCCGGGCGGTGACCGGCGCGGCGGCGGGCGGCTCGACGACCGGTTGCTGCGCGGCGAGGGACACCGGAGCCGCCAGGAGCAGCGTCGCGGCGAAGCGGCGGGCGGTCATCGCGCGTCCTCCGGGGAAACGATCAGCGTGAGGGCGGCGCCCGGGTTGAGCCAGGTCCCGGCGACGCGGCGCAGGTCCTCCAGCGTGACGGCGAGCACCCGGTCCACCTCCGTGTTCACCGCCTCGGCGTCGCCGTGAAACATCAGGGCATGC
>CAZPER010000063.1:0-23201 GCA_964585655.1 uncultured Gemmatimonadaceae bacterium
CCGAGACCGAGTACTCGTTCTCCGGAAGGGATGGGTCTTCCCGCTGGGGCGTCGCGCTGAGCGGGCTTTTCCGCCTGGAGCTGGGCGGGAAGCGGGACGCGCGCCGCGCCATTGCGGAGGCCGAAGTGCTGGCGGCCGAGGCGCGGGGAGCGGCCGAAGCGTGGGAGCTGGCCGGCGAGGTGCGCCGTGCGTCCCGGGTGGTCGTGGCCCTGCGCCGGGAGGGCGAGGCGCTGGCGCGGGTCATCGGGCTCGCCGACAGCACCCTGATGCTGGCCGAGGCCAGGTTCGACGAGGGAACCCTGAGCCGCACCGAACTGGCCCGGATCGGCGCCGAAGGGAGCGAGCTGCGGGCCGAGCATGCGGCGCTGCGACGCGCGCTGGCGGAGGCGGAGGCGGCGCTGGCCGGAACCCTCGGGCTCCCAGCCGCCGCGCTCGAGCCGTTGGACGGGGTCCGGATTGCGCCGCTCCCCTGTCCCGCCGCCGAGGCACGCCCCGGGCTGCTGGCGCAGGCGCTTGAGCGGCGCTGGGACCTTCGGGTCCTTGTGGCCGAGTATCAGCGGGCCGAAGCCGGGCTCCGGCTGGCCGTGGCGGACAGCTGGCCGGACCTCGACCTGGGGCCCGGCATCTTCTTCGATCATGGCACTGGAAAGTGGACCTTCGGGCTGGGTGTGCCGGATCTGCTGCTGCATGGCAATCGCGGTCCGATCGGAGAGGCGATGGCCGCGCGGGCACTCGCCGGCGCTCGCGTCCTCGAGGCCCAGGAGCGGGCGCTGGGGCAGGTGGAAGGGGTGCTCGCCGCCTGCGAGGCGCGCCGGCAGGAGCTGGCGGCGGTGGACGCGACGGCGGCGACCGCACGGGTGGCCGCACTCGAGGCGGCGTTCACCCGCGGCGAGGTCGGGAGGCTCGACCTCATCCTGGCTCGCGCGGAGCTGGCCCGGCTGAGCCGGCGGCGTGTGGGACTGGAGGACGCCGTGGAGCTGGCGGGAAGCGCACTCGTGCAGGCGACCGGCGGCATGCCGGATCACGGGGAACACTAGCGGTGGAGCGCCGGATGCGGGCATGGCGAGGCAGGAGGGTCCTTCCGCTGGTGTTGCTGCTCACCTGGGGGTGCGGCGGGCAACGGGAAACGGGCGACGCCGACGAGGCCGCTGCGGCGCCCGCGGCGCTGACGGCGGTGGGAGACCGCGCCGCCGTTGCCCTGGACAGCGTGATGCGGACGCGGATGGGAATCCGGGTGGCCGCGCTCGCCGCCGCGCGGGGCGTACCCGAGCGGGCGCTTCCCGCGGTGGTGGTGGCGGACCCCGGAGCGGGGAGCGCGGTCCGGGCCGGCGTCGGTGGTCGACTGGTCGCCCTGCCGGACCGCGCCTGGCCCCGGGTCGGTGAGCGGCTCGAGGCGGGGGAGCTGGTGGCGCAGGTGGGAGACGCCCGGCCGCTTGCCGCGCCGGCCAGCGGCACGGTCGTGCGCCTGCTGGCGCAGCCGGGCGAGCTGGTGCAGGCCGGGCAGCCGTTGCTGGAACTGGTGGACTATTCGGCGCCGCTGGCGCAGGTGGCGTGGAGCGGCCGTGACGCCCCGGGCACGCTCCCGTTCCGGCCCCTGGCTGGGGGGGCGCGGATCACCGGCATCCTTGCCGGACCCGCCCCGGAGGCGGACGCGCTGACCCGCGGACCCGCCGTCCTCTACCGCCTCCGGGGCGGCGCCGGCCTCCGGCCGGGCGCCGCGCTGCAGGCCCTGGTTCCCGACCCCGACGTTCCCGCGGGCGGGGTCACCGTGCCCGCCGCGGCGGTGGTGCAGTGGGACGCCCTCGCGTGGGTGTACCTTGAGGCGGAGCCCGGCAGCTTCACGCGGGTGCGGGTGTCCACCGACCACCCGGTGCCGGGGGGCTGGCGGGTGACCAGCGGGCTCGCGCCGGGGGACCGGGTCGTGATCGCCGGGGCCGGCCAGCTCCTCAGCGAGGAATTCCGGGCCCGCATCGTGGTGGGCGAGGAAGTGGGCGAGTGAGCCGAGGCGGCTCCCGATGCTGACCGGACTGGTCCGCTTCGCCGTGCGCCGCCCCGGCGTCGTCGTGGGCCTGGCGGCCACGGTAGTGCTCTATGGTGCGTCGATCGTGGCCCGGGCCAAGCTGGACGTCTTTCCGGAGTTCGCCCCACCGCAGGTGTCGATCCAGACCGAGGCGCCGGGGTTCAGCCCGGAACAGGTCGAGGTCCTGGTTACCAAGCCGATCGAGGACGCGATCAACGGCGCCAACGGGATCGCCGTGCTGCGCTCCCAGTCCATCCAGGGGCTCTCGGTCATCACGGCAGTGCTGCATCCCGGGGTGCCCGTACGCGAGGCGCGGCAGCTGCTGGCGGAGCGGCTCGGCGAGCTGGGAGGGCGGCTGCCGGCGTCGGTCGAACCGCCGATCCTCTCGCCGCTCACCTCCTCATCGAGCACCGTGCTGATGATCGGCTTCACCTCCGATCGCCGCACCGCGATGGAGCAGCGGACCTTCGTGGACTGGACGGTGCGGCCTCGGCTGCTGGCGACCCCGGGGGTCGCCAAGGTGGCGGTGTTCGGTGGGGAGGTGCGCCAGCTCCAGATCCTGGCCGATCCCGAGCGGCTGGCGGCCCGGGGGCTGGGGCTGCAGGACCTCGTGGGTGCGGCCTCGCGCGCCACCGGCGTCCGTGGCGCCGGGGTGATGGATGATCCCAACCAGCGGATCGTGATCCGGACCGAGGGCCAGCTGGCCACGCCGGACGCGCTGGCCGGAAGCGTGGTGCGGAGCGGGGAGGGCAGCCTGCTCCGGATCGGGGATGTCGCCACCGTGCGCGAGGGGGCCGAGACTCCCTTCGGCGCCGGCAGCATCAACGGGGGCCCCGGCATCGTGGTGGTGGTCTCCGGCCAGCTCGGCACCAATACCAAGGAGGTCGGCGCCGCGGTCGAGGGGGTGCTCGCCGACCTGCGGCCGGCCATCGCGGCGGAGGGGATGACGCTGCATCCCGATCTCTTCCGGCCGGCGGCGTTCATCGACCTCGCCATCCGGAACATCACCACCGCGCTCCTGATCGGGGCCGTGCTGGTGTCCCTGGTGCTGGTGCTGTTCCTCTCCGACCTGCGCGCCGCCGCCATTTCCCTCTCCGCGATCCCTCTCTCCCTGCTCGCGGCGATCATCGTGCTGGACCGGTTCGGGTTCAGTCTCAACACCCTGACCCTGGGCGGGCTGGCCATCGCCCTGGGCGAGGTCGTGGATGACGCCATCATCGACGTGGAGAACATCGCCCGCCGCCTGCGGGAGAACCGGGCCCTGCCGGCCCCGCGCCCGGCGCTCGAAGTCGTGCGGGACGCCTCCCTCGAGGTGCGGCACAGCGTGGTGTACGCGACCTTCGTGGTGGCGCTGGTCTTCGCGCCGGTCCTGACCATGCGCGGAGTGCAGGGGGCGCTGTTCCAGCCCCTGGGCATCGCCTACATCCTCGCGACGCTGGCCTCGCTGATCGTGGCCCTCACCGTCACCCCGGCGCTCACCCTCCTGCTGCTCGCCCGCGGCGACCGCCGCCCGGCGGAGCCGCACCTCCTGTTGCGCCTCCGGCGCGGCTACGAGCGGCTGCTGGCGGCCCTGCTGCCCCACCCCCGCGCCGTGGCGCTGGCCACGACCGCCGTCTGCGCGGGCGCCATGATCGTGGTGCCATTTCTCGGCTCGTCGTTCCTCCCCGACTTCCGGGAGGGGCACTATGTGGTGCACATGTCGGCCGTGCCGGGAGCGTCGCTGGAGGAGTCGGTGCGGCTGGGCCGCCTGGTGAGCGCGGCGATCGCCCGGGACCCCAGGGTGCACGCGGTCGCCCAGCGCGCGGGGCGGGCCGAGTTGTCCGAGGATACCTGGGGCACCCACTACAGCGAGATCGAAGTGGAGCTCAAGCCGCTGCAGGGGGAGCAGGCGCGGAGCTTCGAGGATTCGCTGCGGGCCAACCTGCGCGGCTTTCCGGGCGTGAGCTTCGCCATCCGCGGCTTCCTCACCGAACGGATCGAGGAGACGCTGACGGGCTCGACGGCGCAGGTGGTGGTCCGGCTCTTCGGGGACGACCTCGACAGCCTGGACGCGGCGGCACAACGCGTCGCCCGGCTGGCGCGCGGCGTCCCGGGCGCCGCCGACGTCCAGTATGACCCGCCCGCGGTGGTGCCCGGGGTGACCATCCGCCTGGACCCCGGCGCGGTCGCCGCGGCAGGGCTGGCCGGCGATGACGTGCTGCGGGAGGTCGAAACCGCGACCCGGGGCGTCCGCGCGGGGCAGGTGTACGACGGGGCGCGGAGGACCGACGTCGTGGTGCTGCTTGACCCGGCCTATCGGGCCCGGCCCGAGGACCTGCGGCGCCTGCCGCTCCGCGCGGACGATGGTCGCCAGACCCCGCTCGGGGCGATCGCGGCGGTCGAGCGTTCCAGTGGCCGGTATGTCATCGCGCACCAGGGCACGCGTCGGGTGCAGACGGTGACCGCCAACGCCCGCGGGAGGGACGTGACCGATTACGCCGACGAACTCGCGGGGCGGCTGCGGGATCCGGGACTCCTGCCGGCGGGGGTGTACGCCGAACTCGCCGGAACCGCCACGGTCCAGCGCGAGGCGGAGCGCGACCTGCTGCTCCACAGCCTGCTGGTGGCGGCCGTGATCATCCTGCTCCTGTGGGTGGCGTTCGGTGAGCCGGGCCGGCTCCTGCTGGTGCTGGCCAACCTCCCCTTCGCGCTGGTCGGCGGGGTGGTCGCCGTGGCGCTCGCGGGCGGGACCCTCTCGTTAGGCTCGCTGGTGGGCTTCGTGACGCTGTTCGGCATCGCCACCCGCAATGCCGTCATGCTGGTCTCCCACTACGATCACCTGGTGTCGGATGAGGGAGCGCCGTGGAACCACGCGGCGGCGCTCCGCGGCGCGAGCGAGCGGCTGGGCCCCATCCTCATGACGGCGTTGGTAACCGGTCTCGCGCTGCTGCCGCTGGCCCTGGGCAGCGGAGACCCCGGCCGGGAAATCGAGGGCCCCATGGCGGTCGTGATCCTGGGCGGGCTCACCACTTCCACCCTGCTGAGCCTGTTCGTCCTGCCGACCCTTGCCCTCCGCTACGTCCGCTTCCGTCGCGACTGACCGGCCACGGCGCGGGGCCCCTCACTCGGCGCCGGCAGCAGGGCCACGTTCAAACCGGTCGCCGAGCCAGTCCACCAGGAGGAAGCCTTCCAGCAGCAGTCCGGCGCTCGCGACCAGCGCTGCAGCCAGCAGAGCCCAGGAGCCCAGCGCGGGCCGGAGGAGGTAGGCGGTCCCGCCCCCGACGAGTGTCGGCCCGACCAGGAACAGCAGCAACAGCAGGAACGACACCCCGGCGGTGAGCAGGTGCTGGCCCATCTGCTCGATGCCACCGGGACGGATGTCGGTCCGGACCCACGCGGGGAAGAGCAGCGCGGCCCCGTTCTGGATCCCGAATGCGACCAGATTGAGCCCCGCGAGCAGGACGATCCCGGCGAACCAGAGCGCCAGGACCAGCGGCCCCGGCAGCGGGATCTGCCGCTCGAGCGCGAGGGCCCACACCCCGAGGGCTCCCAGCACCGCCTGCACGACGGTCAGCACCAGCGCGGAGGAACCGATCATGCCCGCCATGATCACCGTGCCGGAAAGCGGCCAGGTCCGCAGCTGGTCGAGCTGGTTCAACTCTCCACGCAGGTCGGCGCGAATCCACTGCGGCCCCAGCAGGCTCAGCGCGGCCGCCCAGGCGAGGGCCAGCGTTCCTCCCAGGGTGATCATCTCCCCGCGACTCTCCCGCTCCGCGGCGCCCAGGCCGATGCCGATCGCCATCAGGACCAGCATCGCCACCAGGAAGGCCGGGCTCACCGTGCGGAGCAGCCGGGTCAGGTTCTTCCAGATGATCGCGGTGAGCGGCGATCCGGCGGCAGCGAGCGGCAGGCGGCGACGGCCGGCGCCCTCCAGGGTGGCGGCCACCGTGCCCTCCCGCCGCCACCGCGCCAGCAGCTCGGCGCGGCGGGCGCTGGCTTCGAGCGCGGCATCCTCGAAGCCGCGGTCGGCGCGGAGCACCCACATCAGGTGCAGGCCGGCGAGCAGCAGGGCCGGGAGCAGGGCGGTCAGGAACTGGGTGTATCCCTGGGCGGCCAGCGGCGCCAGCGGAATCCGGAAGGGAAGCAGCAGCCAGCCCAGCGGGGCCGTGGTCACCAGGGCCACCACCCGGGCGAACGGACCGGCATCCGGAGCGTCGATCCGCTGCCACGCCAGCGCCGCGCCGGCGACATAGATGAGGAGGATGAGCACGGCCGGCCAGGCGCGGCGCCACCCGCTGGACCCGTGCTGGAGGAGGCTGTCGCGGGTGAGCGCCGCCCCCAGCCGGTGCAGCGAGAGCGTGGAGAAGCAGAGCCAGAGGCCGAGCAGGTGCGGCACCGCGCCCAGCTCGGGGCCGCCGCGCCAGAACAGCACGGTCCAGAGCGCCGCATTGAAGAGAATGAGGACCTGGTTGCGCGCCAGCTTGTAACCCAGCACCTGCGCCCGGCTCAGCGGGGCGGGGAAGAGGAACTGGATCTCCGCCGGGGTGAAGGCGAGGGCGGTCCGGTCCGCGCCGAAGATCCACCACTTGAACACGATCGCCGCCAGCAGGAGTGTGCCTCCCGCCGCCAGGCTGGGCCCCGGCGGAGCCGTGGGCCGGCCGTGCCGCTGACCGAAGAAGACCAGGCCGAGATAGGCGACGCCCACCAGGATGGCGATGGCGTACCGGGGGCTGCGCAACTGGCGCGCGAGCCGTCGCCCCCGGTTGCGCAGGGTCGCGCCGAAGAGGTACAGCGCCGCCCCCATCACGAGGAGGGTCCGTCCCCCTGGCCGGTGAGGGACAGGAAGATCTCCTCGAGCCCCCGTCCCGCCAGCTCCGGCCGGTCGGCCGCGATTTCGGCGGTGGTGCCGTAGGCCACCCGCTCGCCCCGGTGGATGATGAGCACCCGGGTGCAGACTTCCTCGACCAGGGGCAGGAGGTGGGAGCTGAGGATCACCGCCGTGCCGGCCTGCGCCCGGGCGGCGATGGTCCGCTTCATCCGCCGGATGCCGAGCGGGTCGAGGCCGGTCAGCGGCTCGTCGAGCATGAGCACGGCGGGCCGGTGCAGCAGGCCACACGCGATTGCCAGCTTCTGCCGCATGCCGCGGGACAGCTCGCTCGCGAGCGCATCCACCTTGTCCGACAGCTCAAACTCGGCCAGCATCGCCGGGATATCGGCCACGGTGTCCGGCTGGCGGTAGAGCCGCGCCGTAAAGCGCAGGTGCTCCCCCACCGTGAGGTAGTCGAAGAGCTGCGGCTCATCAGGAATGAACGCGAGCGCGCCCTTGGCGCGGATCGGATCCTGCGCCAGGTCGTGGGCCGCGATCCGGATCTCTCCCCGGGTAGGCCGGATGATGCCCGCGAGGCTCCGGAGCGTGGTCGTCTTCCCGGCGCCGTTGGGCCCGACCAACCCCAGGATCTCGCCGGCGGCGACGGAGAAACTGAGACCTTGCACGGCCGTCAGGGCCCCATACACCTTCGTAAGGTCGCGGACTTCGATCACTTGCGGTCTCCCGCCCGAATCGGCGCCTGAAACCCCTGGCCCCGTTCGTGCGTCTCTAGATGGAACGCCCCGCCCGTCCGGACAGGGAATCTGTGGAGCAGGCCATGCGAAATTACTGGGTCAAGATCATCGGTGGAGCCTTCGGCATCTTTGTCGTGGGGATGCTGGTCATTACCGGGATCAAGTCGGTCAAAGTCAAGGTCAACTCGACCATCAACAGCTCCGACCCCATCCGGATTCCGCTGATCGGCCTGATCCCCTTCCGGGTGGACAGCGACAAGCTGGGAAGCCTCCGCCGGGTCGAGTTGCTCCGGGAGAGCCCGGAGTCATTCTCCGGTGTCCGGGTCCTGGTGAAGCTGGCGGATTCCGTCTCCCCCGAGCGGCTGCGTGCTTGCGTACTCGTCGTGGACGACGTGCAGCACCTCAATGAGCGATCCACCTTCCGCTGCCAGGCGCCGGGCACCGCGCTGGCCGGCGTGGAGCAGTTCGGGACCGTGGTACTTCAGGGGCTGCCGGATTCCTTCCCGCTGATGCTGCCATCCGGGGCGGTGGCCGAGATCCGCCGGACCATGATCCACATAGACGGGAGCGGGATCCACGTGAAGAGTACCCCCGATCCGGCGCGAGTGGCGCTGGAGGCCCGGCTGGATGCGATGCGAAACCTCCTGGACGGCCGCATCGACGCGCGGTCCGATTCGGTGGATGAGTTGCGCAGCCTCGCGGATGAGCTCGAGGACTCCGCCGCCGCCCTTGGGGCCGGGCCGAGGCGCCGGCTGCAGCTGAGCGCCGATTCCGCACGGGCGGAGATGCGTGCCGTCATGGACCGGATGAAGGCGGACGAAGTGCGGCTGGAGGCGGTGAACAACATGAACGACATCTCGCCGCTCGAGGTGGATTCGCTGGCGCAGGCGGGCCGCCAGATCGGGGACTCGGTGCGCCAGATCGTTGCCCGGGAACTGCAGCGGGCGGCGCTGGAGCTGGAGCGGACCCAGGGCGCCCCGGCCACCGCGGTCGTCGGGGCTCCCGCGCCGCCGGCGCCACCCGCCCCCAGGCCCTGAGCCGGGGAGCACTCGCCGCGTGCTGCTGGTTCTCGACAATTACGACAGCTTCACCTACAACCTGGTCCAGCTGGCTGGTGAGCTGGGCGCCGATCCGGTCGTGTTCCGGAACGACGCGCTCACGGTGGCCGAGGCGCTCGCCCTCGATCCCGTAGCGATCATCATCTCTCCAGGTCCGGGCGAGCCGCGCGACGCGGGGATCTCCATTCCGCTGATCCGGGCCGCGGCCGGCCGGATTCCCCTGCTGGGGGTCTGCCTCGGACACCAGGGACTCGGGGAGGCCTTTGGCGGCCGGGTCATCCGTGCCGGCCGCCTGATGCATGGGAAGACCACTCAGGTCACCCATCTTGGAACCGGCCTCTTTCAGGGCCTTCCCACTCCGCTCACCGTGATGCGCTACCACTCCCTCGTGGTGGCGGCGGAGGATGTCCCGTCGGCGCTCGAGGTGACCGCCTGGTCCTCGGACCGTCCCCGAGGCCAGGAGATCATGGCCATGCAGCACCGGGAGCACCCCCTGTACGGGGTGCAGTTCCACCCCGAGTCCATCGCGACGGAGGGGGGGAAGGGGCTCCTGGCCAACTTCCTCCGGCTGGCGGCGGCGTGGCGTACGGACCGGGCGGCCGCCATCACCTAACCACTTGACGGATAATCAGCTAGGGGCTATCCCCAGACCCCTTCCGCCGCCCGGCATGACTTTTGACAGGACCGGGCGGCTTTATTACGTTCGGAAATGCGCGTCCTAGGTGTTATCCCGGCCCGTCTCGGCTCGACCCGCATCCCCCACAAACCGCTCCAGCCCCTGGCCGGCGAGCCCCTGGTGACCCGAGTGATTGAGCGGGTGCAGCGGCTCGGGTTGGTGGATGACCTCGTGGTGGCGACCGATTCCACGATGGTGTCCCGGGTGGTGGAACTGGCCGGCACCCGCGCCATCCTGACCGATCCGGACCACCGGAGCGGCACCGACCGGGTGGCGGAGGTGGCGGCGCGACCGGAGTTCGCGGGGCACGACGTCGTCGTGAACATCCAGGGTGATGAGCCCTTCCTGTCGTCCTCCGCGCTGCGGGGTGCCCTCGAGCGGGTCATGCACGACGGCGATGACGTGGGCACCGCGGCGGCGCCCCTGGCCGCCGAGGACGCGCACGATGCCTCCCGGGTGAAGGTGGTGACCGACGCGCGGGGGCGGGCGCTCTATTTCTCGCGGGCGGCCATTCCCTGGCGCCGGGATCCCGGCGCCCCGGCCGGCGATCTGTACTGGCAGCACGTCGGGGTCTACGCCTACTCCCGGGCGGCGCTCGCCCGCTGGGCCGGGCTGGGACCGTCCCCGGCGGAGGAAGCGGAGCGGCTGGAGCAGCTTCGCGCCCTGCATCACGGCATGAGTGTCGGTGTCGCGCGGCTGGACGAGGCCGCGCGGCCCGGCGTGGATACCCCGGAAGACCTGCGCCGCGCAGAGGCGTACTGGCTCGCTCAGGAGGAACACGGATGACCACCGGCGTCAATACGACCAAGTACATCTTCGTCACCGGCGGCGTGGTGTCGTCCCTCGGCAAGGGGATCGCCGCCGCCTCGCTGGGCCGGCTCCTGGTGGAACGGGGCCTCACCGTCACCATGCAGAAGTTCGATCCCTACATCAACGTCGATCCGGGCACGATGTCGCCGTTCCAGCACGGCGAGGTCTACGTGACCGACGACGGCGCCGAGACCGACCTCGACCTCGGCCACTACGAACGCTTCATCGACCGAAGTCTGTCGCAGCAGAACAACATCACCACCGGCCGCATCTACCAGAACGTCATCGGCAAGGAGCGGCGCGGCGAGTATCTCGGCTCCACCGTCCAGGTCATCCCCCATATCACCGACGAGATCAAGAATGCCATCCGGCGCACCGCGCCGGGGCACGATGTCGTGATCACGGAGATCGGCGGCACGGTGGGCGACATCGAATCGCTGCCGTTCCTCGAAGCCATCCGCCAGTTCCGCCAGGAGGTCGGGCGGGACAACGCGCTGTTCATCCACCTCACGCTGGTGCCCTACATCGCGGCGGCCGGCGAGCTCAAGACCAAGCCCACCCAGCACTCGGTGCGGGACCTCATGCAGATCGGGATCCAGCCCGACATCCTGGTCTGCCGCAGCGAGCAGCCCATCAGCCCCGAGATCAAGCGCAAGATTGCCGGGTTCTGCAACGTGGACTTCGACTGCGTCATCGAAAGCCCCGACTGCAAGTCGATCTACGAGATCCCCCTCCGGTTCCGGGCCCAGGGCTTCGACCGGGTGGTGTGCGAGCGGCTGCGCCTGGAGACCCGGGAGCCGGACCTCGACAGCTGGAAGGCGATGGTCGAGAAGATCCTGCACCCGAAGCACGCGGTCCGGATCGCGGTCGTGGGCAAGTACACCGACCTGCACGACGCCTACAAGTCGGTGCAGGAGGCGCTGATCCATGGCGGCATCGCGAGCGACGCGGGGGTGCAGATCGACTGGCTCTCCAGCGACCAGTTCACCAGCCAGGAGGCCGCAGGCCGCCTGCTGGGCGACTACGACGGACTGCTGGTGCCGGGCGGCTTCGGGGTGCGCGGGATCGAAGGGATGATCGAGGCGATCCGCTGGGCCCGCGAGAACCAGCTGCCGTTCTTCGGCATCTGCCTCGGGCTCCAGGTGGCGGTGATCGAGTTCGCCCGGAACGTCTGCGGCATGGCCGAGACCAGCAGCACCGAGTTCGAGCCGGAGTGCGAGACGCCGGTGATCGCGATCATGGCCAACCAGCGCGAGGTGAAGGACATGGGCGGCACCATGCGGCTGGGCGCCTACGCCGCCCGGCTCCGCAAGGACTCCCGCGCGGCCCAGGCCTACGGCACGCTGCAGATCAGCGAGCGGCACCGGCACCGGTGGGAAGTGAACAACGCCTATCGCGATGTGCTGGCGGAGCACGGCCTGCGGCTCTCGGGGCAGTCCCCGGACGGCGGCCTGGTGGAGATCATCGAGCTCCCCGACCATCCCTGGTTCCTGGGCTGCCAGTTCCACCCGGAGCTCAAGTCCCGCCCGACCCGTCCGCATGCGCTCTTCGCGGCCTTCGTGGCCGCGGCGCTCGCCCGGCGGCAGCACATCCCGGCGCAGAGCCGCCCGGCGGTGGCCGCGGCGACCCGCTGACATGGGCTGGTCCTTCCACGCGGCGCCGCTCCTCATCGCCGGGCCCTGCGTGGTGGAACCGGGGGATGTCCTGCCCCGGATCGCGGATCGTCTCGCCGGGATCGCCGTGCGGCTCGGGATCCCGGTCTGCTTCAAGGCCAGCTTCGACAAGGCCAATCGGGCCCGCGGGGATGCGCCACGCGGCCCCGGCATCGACGCCGGCCTGCGGGCCCTCGAGCGGGTGCGGCAGGACAGCGGGCTGCCGGTGCTGACCGACATCCACGAACCGGCCCAGGCCGCCATGGTGGCGCCGGTGGTGGATGCGATCCAGATCCCGGCCTTTCTCTGCCGGCAGACGGACCTGCTCCTGGCGGCGGGACGGACCGGATTGCCGGTGAATCTCAAGAAGGGGCAGTGGCTGGCGCCGGAGGCGATGGCCGGCGCGGTGGGGAAGGTGCGGAGCGGTGGGAGCCTTGACCTGGCCGTGACGGAACGTGGGCATGCCTTCGGTTACGGGGACCTGATCGTGGATATGCGGAGCTTCGAGCGGATCCGGCGGGCCTGTGGCGCTCCGGCGCTGTTCGACGCCACCCACGCCGCGCAGCAGCCGGGACAGGGACCGGGCGGGGCGAGCGGTGGGCAGCGGGACCAGGTCCCCACGCTGCTCTTGGCCGCCGCCGCCGCCGGGGCGGACGGCTTCTTCCTGGAGACGCACCCGGCACCGGAACAGGCCCTGAGCGATGCCGCCACGCAGTGGCCCCTCGACCGGCTGGAGGACCTGATGGCCCGCACCCTGGACGTCTGGCATGCCGCGCGGCGCGTGGCCTCTGCCCCGAGCCAGCCGGGATGATCGACCCGGCCGTGGCGGCCCGGATCAAGCTGCTGGCGCTGGATGTGGACGGCGTCCTGACCAACAACGCCATCTACCTCGGGCTGGTCGAGGGGCAACGGATCGAGTTCAAGCAGTTCGATATCCAGGACGGCCTCGCGATGGGGCTGGCGCGGCGGATGGGGCTGGTGCTGGCCTGGGTGAGCGGTCGGTACTCCGACGCCACCACGCTGCGGGCCACCGAGCTCCGGATCGACGAGGTGATCCAGGACAAGGGTGCGCGGAAGGTGCCGGCGATGACCGAGATGCTCCTGCGCCGGGGGCTGGGCTGGGAAGAGGTGGCCTTCCTGGGGGACGACCTCGCCGACGTGCCGGTGCTGCGCCGGGTCGGACTGCCGATGGCGGTCGCGAACGCGGTGGACGAGGTGAAGGGCCTGGTCAGCTACACGACCAGGGCGACGGGCGGCAGCGGGGCGGTGCGGGAGGCCATCGAGGCGCTGCTTCGGGCCCAGGGCCGCTGGGAGGATGCGGTACGGACCTATCTCGAGGATCGGGGAGAGACGGCATGAGGCGTGGCGCGGGGCGGGTCCTGACGCTGGCGGGGCTGGTCGCGGTGGTCGCGGCCTGCGCCGAGGAAGGCGTCAAGCCGACGGTCACCGTGACCGCGGCGGACACCGCCGACCAGGTGCTGTACAAGATGGAGCACATGATCACCACCGACGGGGTGCGGCGCACCCGGGTGGTGTCGGACACCGCGTACATCTACGAGCCGACCCAGCTCTCCCGGCTGAAGCAGGTCACGGTCACCTTCTTCGACGCCAGCGGGTTTGAGCGGAGCAGCGTCACCGCCGACTCGGGGCTGTACCAGATGCGCGATGGTTCCATGACCGCGTGGGGCCACGTCGTCGGAAAGACGCCGGACGGGCGCCGCCTCACCAGCGAGGAGCTGCGCTACGACGCCCGCACGCGGGAAATCTCCTCCAGCCGCCCCTTCGTGTTCGACCGGCCGGGTCACCACCTCGAGGGCAACGGCTTCGTCTCCGATCCTGACTTCGCCAACATCCGCGCCCAGCAGCCGCATGGCGGGCAGACCCGCCGGGACAGCACGCCGGGCGGATTCATCCTGCCGGGCCAGTGAGCATGCACCCCCGCGCGGTGCGGCGTTCGCTGGCAGCCCTGCTCCTCGCGCTGGGCGCGGGGGCCGGAGCGCTCGCGGCGCAACAGCGCGGCCAGGGGTGCCAGTTCCAGATTGACCGGATCGGCGGGGTGGGCGCCCAGGTGCCGGTCGGGGCCGATACCAACTACTACGGCGGCGGCGGCGTCCAGATGAGTTGCGCCGGCACCGCGGTGCGGATGTCGAGCGACAGCGTGGCCTACTTCGGCCGCAAGGGCGCCTCGCTGGTCGTCTTCGTGGGCAATGTGCGGTATCGCGATTCCACCATCACCATGAACGCCGATCTTGGCACCTACTACCGGAACGGGGAGCGGTGGGAGGCCCGGGGGCGCGTCGTCACCGAGAACCTGTCGAGCGGATCAACCCTCACCGGGCCACACCTCGACTACTACCGGATCGTCCCCGGGCTGCGGGACACGGCGGAGCTCTACGCCATCTCCCGGCCCACGATCAAGTCCGTGCCGCGGGACTCCGCCGGGGGGCGCGGCGAGCCGTACATCATCGTCGCGGACCGGGTGCGCATCCGGGGCGACGAGCGGATGTGGGCCGCGGGGAAGGTCACCGTCGACCGGAGTGACTTCGCCGCGCGGAGCGATTCGCTCTACCTCGACAGCGGAGCCGAAGGGGAAGGGGTCCTGATCGGGCAGCCACTCATGCGGGGCACCGGGCGCGATTCCTTCGAGCTGACCGGCGTCCGCATCGAACTGGCGCTCGCGGAGCAGGCCGTCACCTACGTCACCGCCCTCGGCAACGGCCACGCGGTCAGCCGGGACCTGGACCTGGTGGCGGACACCATCGGCCTCGACCTCGTCAATGAGGAACTGGTGCAGACGCTGGCCTGGGGTGACCTCGTCCGGCCGCGCGGGCTGACCGCGGACTACGAGATCCGCGGCGACTCGCTCGCCTTCGACACACCGGCCCGCACGCTCTCCGAGGTGCGCGCCTACGCGCGCGCCTGGGTGGGCGGAGCCCTCGACTCCGCCAGCGGCGAGCGGGACTGGATGTCGGGCGACACCGTGGTCGCCCGGTTCGTGCAATGGGACTCCGCCGGCACCGCGCGGACCAGCCTGGGCACCCTCTCCGCGGTGGGGACCGCGCGGTCCTACTATCGGGTGAGCGACGAGAACCGGGCCGGCGGACTGCCGTCCATCAACTATGCGCGGGGAGACCAGATCACGGTGCACATGAAGCCGGCAGGGGGACGCGGGGTCGCGCGGGTGGACCTGCGCGGTCGGGTGGACGGGCTCAACCTCGAGCCGGCGCCGGTGGCGCCCGCGCCAGCGGATTCCACCCCGCCCGCGCCGCGGCCGGAGGCCCGATGACCGACATCGTGGCCCGGGCGGCCGAGATGGACCCGTCGCAGCCCATCGCCCTGGCGGCGCTGGTCCGCGAGGGCAACCCCACCGGCATCGCCGACTTCACCGCGTTCGCGGCCTCCTACCGGCAGATGGCCCAGGACACGCTCGGTACGACGGGCGGCGGGACGACCGAGATCTCGGGCGATGAGGTCCACGAGAACCTGATCAACTCGGTCCTGCCGCGGCTGGTGGACGCCGGCCTCATCCTTCCCGTCAGCCCGGACGGCTGGACCACGGTTCGCGCCCACGGCGACTGGTGGGGCGCCGCGGTGGCCGACCGCGTCGGCACCGAGGCGGCGCTGGTGGAATCAGCCCGGGCCCGGATGCAGGCCCGGCGGAGCGCGGCGCCTTCCCTGGTGACCGCCCCGGTCCCCGGCGGGAGCATCCTCGAGGGCACCGGCCTCTCCAAGAGCTTCAAGCGCCGGCGCGTGGTGGACCAGGTCAGCGTGCATGTGGAGCAGGGGGAGATCGTCGGGCTGCTCGGCCCCAACGGGGCGGGGAAGACCACCACCTTCTACCTGATCACCGGCCTCATCCGGCCCGACGCGGGCAAGGTCACCCTCGACGGCAAGGACCTGACCAACGCCCCGATGTACCAGCGGGCCCGGCAGGGCATCGGCTACCTCGCGCAGGAGCCGAGCGTGTTCCGGAAGCTGAGCGTCGAGGAGAACATCCTCGCGATCCTCGAGACGCTGGACCTCTCCCGCAGCCAGCGCAAGGAGCGGCTGGAGACGCTGCTGGACGAGCTGTCCATCAAGCACCTGCGGAAGAACAAGGCCTATTCGCTCTCCGGCGGTGAGCGCCGGCGGCTGGAGATCACCCGCGCCCTCGTGACCAGTCCCAAGTTCATGCTGCTGGATGAGCCGTTCGCGGGGGTGGATCCGATCGCGGTCCACGACATCCAGACCATCGTCGCCGGACTCCGCCACCGCGGCATCGGGGTGCTGATCACCGACCACAACGTGGAGCAGACGCTCGACATCGTGGATCGGGCCTACATCATGTTCGAGGGCCGGGTGCAGGTGGCGGGCCCCGTACGGGACCTCGTGTTCGACGACCGGGTCGCGCAGCTCTACCTCGGCCCGACCCTGACGGCGCGGCTCCGCGCCCGGCTGGAGCAGGTCGCGTGAGGACCGGGCTCTCGCAGCATACGTCGCTCCGGCAGGACCTGCGGATCAACCCGCGGCTCTACCAGGCGATGGACATGCTGTACATGCCCATGATGGACCTGCAGCAGCACCTGAAGCAGGAGCTGCTCAGCAATCCGTTCCTCGACCTGGTGGAGCCGGAGGAGGAGGACGTCACGCAGGGGGAGCAGACCCCGACCAAGGAAGAGGAAAAGGAGAAGATCAAGGAGGAGAACGAGACCGACTGGGAGGAGATCCTGCTCAACGGTTTCGAGGTGCAGGGCGGGGCGCGGGAGGAGTACGAGGAGAAGGAGTACACCGAGCCGGTCACGGTCGAGACCCAGAACCTCCAGGACCACCTGCGGGAACAGCTCCTGATGCTGGAGCTGACCCCACGGCAGAAGCTGCTGGTGGAGGAGTTCCTCGGGAACATCAAGGAGGACGGCTACCTCGCCGCCACACTGGACGAGATCATCACCCAGGTGAACCGGCTGCTCGAGGAGTACGCCGACCGCGCGGCGGGGCGGCCCCCGGTCCGCCAGGCCCGGCTCACCTCCGACCCCGAAGAAGCCTACCCCGAGATGTTCGATGAGGACGAGGAGGAGGAGCGCGCGGAGCAAGCGGAGGACCGCCCGGCCGCCAGTTCCACCATGATGATCGGGGTGCCGGAAGGGGGCGCCACGATCATCGCCGGGGACGCCCCCGCGCCGCCGGAGCCGCTGCCCCCTGGGCACCGTCCCGGCATCCCGTACTTCACGATGGCCGAGGTCGAGGAGATGCTGCACATAATGCAGCGGCTCGACCCGCCCGGCGTCTGCGCCCGCGACCTGCGGGAATGCCTCCTGATCCAGCTCGAGGAGAAGAAGGACACCGGCACCCTGACCTACCGCCTCGTGAAGGAAGCCTTCCCCGACCTCATCGCCCACCGGTGGAACGAGCTGGGCCGGCGGTTCGGGACCGAGCCGCTGAAGGTCCAGACCGCGGCCGACCAGCTGGCCCGGCTGGATCCCAAGCCGGGGCTCAAGCACTCGGCGGGCGGGGATGGTTACGTGATCCCGGACCTGGTCGTGGAAAAGGTGGAGGGGCAATACCGGGTGTTCCTCAACGACACCGGCGTGCCCCGGCTGCGGCTCTCCCGCTCCTACCAGGAGCTGGCGCGGGACAAGAAGAAGTTCACCGCCGAGCATCGCGAGTTCATCGCGTCGCGGATGAACAGCGCCAACTGGCTGATCCAGGCCATCGAGCAGCGCCGGCAGACCATGCTCAAGGTGATGAACTTCATCGTGGACCGGCAGCGGGAGTTCTTCGAGAAAGGCATCGAGTACCTGAAGCCGCTCACCCTCCGCGAGGTGGCGGAGGTGATCAACATGCACGAGTCCACCGTCAGCCGGGTCACCAACGAGAAGTACGTGCAGACGCCGCGCGGCGTCCTCCCCCTCAAGTTCTTCTTCTCCAGCGCCCTCTCCACTGCCTCCGGGGAAGACGCGAGCGCCCGGTCCATCCGCGCCAAGCTGCAGAAGATGGTCGCCGAGGAGGCCACCGGAAATCCGCTGACCGATCAGCAGATCGTGGCCCTGTTCCAGGAGCAGGGGATCAAGATCGCCCGCCGCACGGTGGCCAAGTACCGGGACCAGCTCGGCATCCTCCCCGCCCGGATGCGCAAGCGGGTATGAGCGCGCCCGTCGTCTCGGTGCTCGTGCCCGCGAAGGACGAGGCCGAAAACCTTCCCGAGTTCCTGCGGCAATGCGCGGTGGCGCTGGGCGGGGCGTCCTTCCCGTTCGAGGTCATCGTGGTGAACGACGGCTCCCGGGACGATTCCGCCGCCGTCCTCACCCGCCTCCGGGCCGACTACCCCTTCCTGCGCGTCGTCACCCACCGCCGGCAGCGGGGGATCGCCGATGCGCTCACCTCGGCGGCGGATGCCGCGCTCGGGGACATCTTCGTCTTCTACCCGGCCGACCTCCAGTACCGCCCCGAGGACATCCCCACGCTGGTCCAGCCCATCCTCGACGGGCAGGCGGACATCGTCACCGGCACCAAGCAGGGCAAGTACGAGAAGGCGTTCGTCTCCGGGATCTACAACCGGCTCTGTCGCGTCCTTTTCGGGGTGGACGCGACCGACCTCAACTCGGTCAAGGCGTACCGGCGGGAGGTCGTGGCCGGCCTCCCGCTGCGGCCGGACTGGCACCGGTACATGGTCGTGATCGCGGTGACCGATGGTTTCCGGCTGACGAGCCGCCCGGTGCCCCTCTATCCGCGCCAGGCCGGGGTCTCCAAGTTCACCTGGCGCCGGATCCCGGTCGGGGTGCTGGACCTGCTCTCGGTCTGGTTCCAGCTGCGCTTCGGCCGCAAGCCGATGCTCTTCTTCGGGGTGGCGGGGGCGCTCCTGTTCGTGGTCGGCTTCCTCGCGGGGGTGGTCGCGCTGGTACTCCGGTTCGGGTACGGGATCGGGTTCCGGCCGCTGCTCAACCTGGTGGAGACCATGGTGATCAGCGGCATCGCGCTCTTCGGATTCGGGTTCCTGGGTGAGATGGTCGCCGGGATCCGCGAGGAGCTGCGGGAGACCGCCCGCCGGGCCCGGCAGGGTGGGGGGGATTAATGATGACCAGCGCCGAGGGGAGGGGAGCATGAAGTACCGCAAGGTGGCCGTCCTGAGCTTGGGGCTCGCGGCCCTGGCGTGTGGCGGCAGCACCGGTCCGGGAACGTCCAACCGCACCCATCCGACGCTCGCCGAGATTGACAGCGTTCCGGTCGGTGGGACCGCATACGGCGTTGCCATCTCATCGCAGGGCCGGACATACGTCAGCCTGATCAGCGGGAACACCGTGGTGCAGGACGACACCCTCCCGGTGGATGCGTTCGGGGACGCGATTCAGGTCGGGAGTGTGCCGCCACACGTGGCATTCAACCCGGCTGGTGACCGCGCCTTCGTCGTGGCCCAGACCGGGCAGAAACTCACCGCGATCAGCGTGGCCAGCGGCGCCGCGATCGATTCGGTGTCGCTCCCCGCGGACGGCTTCAACCTCATCACCAGCGCCGATGGATCCGAGGTCTTCGTCTCGGTCAGCACCGGGCAGGTCTACGTGGTGAATGCCTCCAGTCTGGCGATCGTTGACTCGATTATCCTCCCGCCCGCGGTGAACGGGTTTGCCCGGCACCCCTCCCTCCACCGCATCTACATCAGCTCCCGGGACGGGGGAATCGTTGTGGAGGTCGACGCGTTCACCCATCAGGTCCTCCGCACCTTTCCGACCGGCGGCATGCCCCAGCGGCTCGCCGTCTCACCCAATGGCAAGGAGCTGCTGATCGCGAATGAGACCCTCGGACTGGACATCTGGTCGCTCGGGAGCGGCACCCGCGACACCACGATCGCCATGGCAGCCTATGGGCTTGGCCTGAGCCCGGATGGGCGGAAGATCTACGTCGCCACCGGACCCTCCGGCGGCATCACCGTGGTGGATCGCCGCTCGCGCGGAGTGGACACCGCCCTCGTCGTCGGGGGCACGACGCGGAATGTGGCGTTTGATGCGGCGGGAAGGACTGCGGTCATCACCAACGAGGCCGGGTTCGTGACGGTGATCCGGTAGCCGTGGATCGCTGACGGGAGCATGTGCGCGTCGTCTTCCTGACCCACAACTACCCGCGATTCGCGGGGGACGTCTCCGGCAGCTTCCTGGCCACGCTCGCCGGCGGGCTCCAGGACCGCGGGCATGACGTGCGCATCATTGCGCCGAGTGACCAGGGGCAGGCCGGGGAGCCGGCGCTGGACGGGATTCCCGTCCAGCGGGTGCGCTACGCCGCCGCCGCGCAGGAAACCCTCGCGTACCGGGGCACCATGGCGGATGCGGCACGAACCCCGGCCGGCGCCTGGCGGGCCTGGTCCCTGATTCGCGCCCTCCGACGCGCGGCCCGCGCCGCGCTCGACGAGGGCGCCGACGTCATACACGCGCACTGGTGGGTGCCGGCGGGGCTCGCCGCGCCGCGGGGGGTGCCGCTCGTGATCACGCTGCACGGGACGGACGCCGGGCTGCTCGAACGGTCGGCGGTCGCCCGCCGGCTGGCCAGGCCGCTCCTCCGGCGGGCGCAGGTCGTGACGGCGGTGTCGGCCCACGCGGCGGGGCAGGTGACCAGGGCGACGGGACGCGACATCCCCTCGTCCTGCATCCAGCCAATGCCGGTGGATGTCAGCCGCTACGGGGCGGTGGGGACGGGCGGCGGAGGAATGGTGGCGGTGGCGCGGCTGACGCGGCAGAAACGGATTGACTTGGCGCTCCGCGCCCTCGCGCTCGCTCCCGACCTGCCATCCCTCGCGATCATCGGAGCGGGTCCGGAGCGCGAGGGCCTCGAGGCACAGGCCCGAGGCCTGGGTGTCGAGCGGCGGGTGCGCTTCCTGGGCGCCGTCCCGCCGGCCGAAGTCGTGGCGCTGCTGCAGCGCGCCGACCTGGCGCTCTTCCCCGCCATCGGCGAAGGCTTCGGCCTGGCCGCCGCGGAGGCGTTGATGGCCGGCGTTCCGGTGGTGGCGTGCCTGGATGGCGGGGGCGTGCTGGACGTGGTTCCCCCCTCGGGAGCCGGACGACGGGTCCCCCCGACGCCCGAGGCGGTTGCGGCGGCCGCCCGGGAGTTGCTGGCGGATCCCCTCGCCCGGGCCGCCGCCGCGCGCGAGGGGGAACGCTGGCGTGACAGGCTGAGCCCGGCCCGCGTGGCCGAGGCCTGCGAATCGTGGTACCGGCAGGCGCGCCATGGGTGAGCGGCTGATCCGTGTCCTCCGCTGGGCGATCGGGATCACGATCCTGGCGCTCGTGGTCCGGAGCTTCGTCCGGAACTGGGACCAGCTCCGGGCCCAGCCGATCGCCTGGGAGTTCCGGCCGCTGCCGGTGCTGGCGTCGCTGCTCATCGTCTGGGGCATGTATGCGATGCTCATCGAGGCGTGGCGGCGGATGCTGGGCGGCTGGGGCGAGCGGCTGGCCTATCCCGAGGCGGCCCGAATCTGGATCGTGTCGAGCCTGGGGAAGTACGTGCCGGGCAAGGTGTGGGCGATCGCCGGCATGGCGCTCATGGCCCGGGAAGCTGGGGTCGCGGCCTGGGCGGCCACGGCGTCCGCCGTCATCCTGCAGGCCCTCGCGGTCGGGACCGGCGCCGCAGTAGCCGCCGGTTTCGGCGGAGCCGCCCTCGATTCCAGTCACCCCGGCGCCCTGGTATACGTCCTTGTGCTCGGGGGTGCGGCAGCGCTCGGCGTGGCGGCCCTGGCATATCCGCCGGTTACGAGGAGCCTGCTGGCCCTCGTGGGCGTCAGGGACGCCGGTCGCGGCCCCGGCGTGGGGCCGATCCTGCTCGGCGTGGCGGCGAATACCCTGGCATGGATCGGCTACGGAGTGGCGCTGTGGCTGCTCGCCCTGGGGACGCTGCCGGTCGGGACGCTGGGCCCGGCGGCGGCTATCGGGGGGTTCGCGGCATCGTATGTCGCGGGACTGGTGGCGCTCCTCGCCCCGGGCGGATTGCTGGTCCGGGAAGGGGTCATGATTGCGATGCTGCAGGGGACCATTGGCCTCGGACCGGCGAGCGGACTGGCCATCGCCTCCCGGGTCCTGCTGACCATCACCGAACTGGGCGCCGCGGTGCCCTTTCTCCTCTTCCGTTCCGGGAAACCTCGTGTCGTCTGAATCATTGCCCTGGGAACCCCGCTGGCCCCGCACCCTGGCCGCGGCGGTCTGCATCCTCGCGGCGCTCACGCTGCTCTGGCCGCTGCTGACCGGCCAGATCCTGTTCGGCGGCATGCGCTCGGACATGTTCATCGCGGGCTACTCCTTCCGCCTCTTCGGCGCGGAGGAGTTCAAGGCCACCGGCGCCATCCCCCAGTGGAATCCCTACCTGTACGGCGGCCTCCCGTACATCGCGGCGATGCACGGCGACATCTTCTATCCGACCGCCTGGCTCCGCTGGATCATGCCGGTGGACCTGGCCATCACCTGGGGCATGGCCGTCCACTTCGTGCTGGCCGGCTGGCTCACCTACGGGTTTGCCCGGGCGCTGGGGCTGAGCTGGACGGCGGCTGTCGCGGCCGGCGTCGCGTATGAGCTCTCCGGCATCGTCGCCTCCCAGATGAGCCCGGGCCATGACGGGAAGCTCTTCGTCTCCGCCCTGACGCCGCTGGCCTTCTGGGTCCTGCTCCGCGCCATTCGCGGGGGGCAGCAATGGGCCTTCGGCGCCTTCAGCCTGGTCGTCGCCCTGCTCATCCTCGGCCACTACCAGATGTGCTACTTCCTCATGATGGCCCTCGGACTCTGGACCCTGTACCTGGCCTTCTGGGATTCCGAACGACCAGCGGCGACCAGGCCATGGCGCGCGATCGCGCTTGCCGCCGCCGCGGTGGTGGTCGGGATCGCGATTACCGGGCTGCAGGTGCTGCCGTTCCTCGACTACATCAAGTATTCCCCGCGCGCCGCCGGGGGCCCCAACACCGGGTGGGAGTGGGTGAACAGCTACGCCATGCCCCCCTCGGAGGTCTTCACCTGGATCCTGCCGGAGTTCAACGGCGTCCTCGATCGCTACTGGGGCGGGAACCCGATCAAGTTCCACACCGAATACCTGGGGCTCATTCCGGTGGCGCTGGCCTGCTTCGCGTGGGGGGATCGGGAGCGTCGGCGGCTGGTCCTGGCCCTGATCGTGGGGGCGGTGGTCTTCCAGTTCATCGCCTTCGCCGGGCACACCCCGTTCTACCGGCCCTTCTTCGAGTTTGTGCCGATGCTCAAGAAGATGCGCGCGGTGGGGATGGTCTTCTTCCTCGTCGCCTTCCCGGTCGCCCTCCTTGCGGGGGTGGGGCTCGATCGCCTCCTGGCGCTCCGGGTGGAGCCGAGACGCGTGCTGCTGGTGCTGGGCGGGTTTGGACTCTTCGCGCTGCTTGGCGTGAGCGGCATCCTGCAGGTCGTGGCCGAGGGACTGGCCATCGAGCAGCGGATGGCGGCGGTGCAGGCCAATGCGCCGGCGCTGCGGCTGGG
>CAZPER010000064.1:0-23097 GCA_964585655.1 uncultured Gemmatimonadaceae bacterium
CCGCGTCTCACACCTCTTACCCTCATCGGGGTCTTTCCGATCTGTGGGAGGTGCGTGGGTGGTCTTGAGCTCAAACGCTCGGGAGCTCGTGACGACGCGGTGGCCTTAGCCCGAGCAGATAGGTCACAACAGCGGTCCGCCATAATTCCGCACGACACGCGGCGGTGGTCCCGGTTCGTGAGACGGAGTTACGGCTCAAGGGCCTTAGCTACCCCGAGACGGCCGGGTGCCCATCCCCACGGAACGCTGGTAGAAAGGAGCACCATGAAGGCGCTGAGCCCTTGTCAACGGATGACGGTGAAGGGTGCCGCACTTAACTACGAGATATCCGGTACCAGCAAACCTGGGCCCGCCCTCGTGCTAGTTCACGGGTTCGCCGCTTCCTTGGAGTCCTGGCACGACGTGTTTCCTCCAATGGCCCGCCAGTGGCCAACTGCCCGCCTTGACCTCCTCGGGTCAGGATTCTCCGACAAACCCAGAGAGGACCGGTACTCACCGCGGGAGCAGGCCATCCTATTGGCTGCCTTCGTTGGCAAGCTTGGCTTTCCAGCCGTCGTGCTCATCGGGCATTCACTCGGGGGAGGCATTGCGCTGTTGACGGCACTCGCCTCAATAGAGGAGCCCCTGCCGTTTCGAATTGCGGGGCTCGTCCTCATAGACAGTGCCGGCTATCCGCAGGACCTGCCTTTTCAGGTTGCCGCCATTCACAATCCTATTTCACGAGCCATCACATCCCTCCTACCGGCAACGGTCCGCACACGCCTAGCACTTCGTCGGATCTTCTTCGTTCACGACCAGATAACCGCTGAGCGCGTCAGCCGCTATGCGTACTTCCTGGACCTACCCGGGAGCCGTGGTGCACTAATCAAGACGGCAGCCCATCTCGCCGCTGCCGAAGTTGACTCATACTCATCTGCCTTTCGCCAGCTCACCATGCCTACCTTGATCATTTGGGGCTTAAAAGATGCGGTGATTCCTCCGCAACACGCCTACCGCTTCGCCTCGGACATTCCTGGCGCCACACTTTGCCTTCTAGCGGACACCGGCCACGTTCCCCACGAAGAGCGCCCCGAAGAAGTCCTCCGAGCCGTAGCTGCGTTCATGGGACGCTTGCCATGACGGATCCAGTTCCATTCCTCTTGCGATTCTACTTACCGCTCCTGATCGCATTCGTCGTCTTAGTCTTGGTGGTCGCAAGCCCGAAGATCTTGGTGAGAGACCCCGGCGCATTGCTCAAGACGGAAGTGAGCGTCGGCCTACTCGGCTTCAAGATCCCTGTTCCCTTGTGGCTTAGTAAGAAGGTCTTGCTTCGCACCGTCCTGCTACTCACGTCCTTGACGAGCACGCTGGCTGGCCTGCTCACAAACTTTGCGCACTACTTCCCATCCACGCTTCATGTCGACATCTACTTTGATATGCCAGGCATCGAGCGCAGTTTGGCCCAACTCGATCAGCGCCAATTGGGTCGGCTGAATGTCCCTACCGGCTGGCAGGCGCTCGTACCGCTGTATGATGAGAATGTCGAACAGAGCCTCATGACGTCCTGGAAGCAGCACAAGACTCCCGGTGTCCCTGCGGAAGCAGAGTTCAATCGGGATTTGCTCCATGGACGGGGGTCGCTCACATTTGTGTTGCGTCGCGCCGGCCTATTCTCCTACCAAATCATTGAGAGCGATGGCCAGCTTGCTTTCGAGCTTGATGTCCCGAGGCAGCCACAGCGCCGCTTTAGGAGCGAGTTTCACCTCAGAGAGACGTCTGCGAATCACCTTCGCCCATCCCCGCTTGAGATCGCACGATCACCGGCGTGGCTTCTGCACCCAGAATTCAAACAGGTGATCTCCCCAATCGACCCGAGCCCCGATGCCCCCTTCGACCACATTGTGGTCGGGGCCACTCAGATCACGCTGCTCCCCCTACCAGCCTTCTCGAACACCGTCTACCTGTGGAAGCTCCCGGATGGGCGCCTAGTGCCGGTCGCCTATGGGGTGTATTTCTGATTCTATTTCGATCCCGAAGCTCGGCGCAGCCCGGCCGTCCGGACATGCGGCGCACAGGGAAGGGCCCGCTCCCGACTCCTGCAATCCCGGCTCAGCGGGCACACTTCGCAAATGGGGTGCTTCGCCCTACACACCAACGCAGCGAAATCGAGGGTTGCCCAGTTCATCACTCGCGGAGAATGGCAGGCGACGATACGGCGCGCAAGCTCTTGAAGGTAGGGATCATAGCGGATATCTGCGAGTGAGCGGGGCCCAAAGTATCGCTCAAGAAGCCTTGCCATATTGACGTCAAGCAGCGGCAAAGGACGGTCGTGGACAAATAGCTCGATCGCATTGGCGATATATTGCCCCACGCCGGGAAGCGCCTCGATGGCCTCCCTCTTCCGTGGAAAACGCCCCCGCCTCTGGACCATTTCTTCGGCCAGAGCCCGCAAAGATGCTCCTCTCCGCTTGTGGAGCCCGAGCGGTTTCAGGCTTCTGGCCAATCGCTTCACCGAGGTGTCGGCGATCGCCCTCCAGTTCGGATAGTCGAAGTGAAAGGATGGTAGAAACTCTTCTACCGCGCGGACCGTGGTCCTCTGGAGAAGGACCTCCGCCACAATCAGGTAGTACTTTGAGACGCGGGCCCGACGCCAGGAAAGCCGACGCCCGTTATGGCTGTACCATTCTAGGAGGGCCCTTTGAAACGTGCCGATCCGGCTCGAGGTGGGCACCCCTATACGGCGCCGGCGCCTTGCGGGGCCGTAAGGCTCGACTGCTCGCTTTCCCACTCGGTCCTCCAGCGTCGGGCAACCCGCGTTTTCCTGCCTACATCTCCGCCAAGAACATAGCTATTTTTCGTGCGGCCCGAACCCAGCCCCCAGAACGCGGACGCACTAACCGATGCAAGCGCAGCAGAACCAGAATCAGCTGACCGTAATCGACCTATTCGCCGGGTGCGGTGGGCTATCCCTCGGATTGGAGCAGTCTGGCTTTCGCCCGCTGCTTGTATCCGAGCTTAACGACTCCGCCCTCGACACCTACATGAGCAACCGGCAGGGGCAGGGCATTGAGCCGTTTACGGACATCAAGCGACTGACGAACAAGCGGCTCAAGAAGCTGCGCAGAGAGTGGGCTGAAAATGGAATCGAGCAGGTTGATCTTGTGTGCGGTGGTCCCCCTTGCCAAGGCTACTCCGGAATCGGTCACCGCCGTACCCACAAGGTGACGCGAGCCGAGATTCCTTCGAACTACCTGTACAAGCAGATGATCCGCGTAATTAAGGCCGTTGAGCCGAAGGCGTTCCTCTTCGAGAACGTGCGAGGTCTCCTTTCAGGGAGGTGGACCCCCGACGGTAAAAAGGGAGAGATCTGGCAAGAGGTCCTGGAGTCCTTTCGTAAGCTCAAAGGCTACGCAGTGTACTGGTCTCTCGTGCACGCGAAGGACTATGGCGTACCACAAAACCGCCCGCGGATCTTGATGGTGGGGATACGGCGCGACTTTCTTGAGTCGATTGGGGTCAAGCCTCCGGCGTACGATGGAATGGGTCCTAGCGCCATTGAGGCCGGGTTCTTGCCGGCACCGCGAGCGGGACTTAAGGCACCTGATCTGGAAGATGTCTTTGGAGACTTGATCGACCCCCATTATTGCCCAGGTGGCCGCACCGACAAGTATCCACGCCCGGCACAAACGAAGTTCCAGCGTGAAATGAGGACAGGGCGCAATCGGCGACTACTGGCCGACAACGTTCTACTCACCGAGCACGAATACAGCGATCACTCTGAAAGGGTTCGCGAGAAGTTTCAGAGCATGATCGACAACGGCGGCACAATCCCCGCACGCTTTAGGACAAAGAAATTCGCTCAGCGCCTATTGGACAAGACATGGGGACCCGGTGGGCCGACCATTACTGCCACCTCCCTCCCAGACGACTATGTGCATTTCGCCCAGCCACGCAGCTTGACAGTTCGCGAGTGGGCGAGGCTGCAGACGTTTCCCGATTGGTACGAGTTCAAAGGGCCACGCACTACAGGAGGGTCGCGCCGCGCGGGGATCCCGAGCAAGGGTATTTGGGACCGGGAGGTTCCGAGATACACCCAGATTGGCAATGCGGTTCCCGTACGTCTCGCGCGCTGTGTAGGCGAACACCTTAAGGAAATGCTGACCAGGCACCGGTAGCGCACGCATAGCCGTGGACAACACGGCTTGGCCTTGCGGTCCTGTCAAAGCAGCCTTCGCTGGTAGGAATAAAGTGCCGGAATGTGCCGCTCTCGAATCCGCCAGAGATATCCACGGTCATCTGCGACACCCTCTCGGACGTTTGCGGCGAAGTCGAGGCCGATGTGCCCGGCCAGCACGAGGTCGATGAATGCCGCCAGTGATGGCTCTCTATAATAGACGACCTGTGTGTAGTGAAACTCCTCAGCGTTCCCTGATCCACGCGCCTGAGCGGCAATGAAAAGAGTATGGCTGTGCTTCTCTCGAAGGCGCTTTCGCAAAGTTTCGAGTGTGTAGTACACCACAGGCTCACCTGCATGACACACATTAACTCGGCCTAGGTCTACAGCTACCTCCAGAGACCAGCCTTGACGGTTCGGCTTGACTTTGATCGAGCAATAGAGCGCCCTTCGTTGCCTCACCTCGTCGTCGTAGCCAAACCGCGCAACGAGACCAGCAGTGCCCCCAATGCCGCCCCAGACTGGCGTCTTGGCAAACAAGGTGACCAAAGGATTCGACCGAGACCCCCTGCCAGTGCGATGCGTCTTGATTTCCACGCCATCGAGGTCGGCATCCTGCCGTACATTTGCGGCGATTCCCAGTCGCGCTTCGAACGTGAATCCGATGCCCGTGTCACCTGGGCGCAGAGTTCGAATCCAACCCTCTGCGGAGAGTTCACGAACCTTCGCTTCGATCCTCAACAGCGCGGCTTCAATCCTTCGTGCCTCCGCACGCTCAGGGATGTACTTCGCCAGTGCTTCGCGGAGTCCCTCGGGGTCACCGTCCACAACCAGAAATACGAGCACCCCATCCGCGAATGCTGCGACGAGCAACTGATCGGCGACGGTATCCGCGCTCAGTCCGGAGATCCAGAACCGTGGATCACCTCTCTTCGCTTTGGGCCGGTAAAAGCGGACGCGCCGAGGCTGGCTCTCCCGCACTTTGACGAGCGGCACTGTGAGCTGAACTCCCAACTTTGCCCCAAGAGGGAGTGCCGCGTATTCCACAAGCCCGGACTTTGCGAGCAAGTACCTCAGTGATGCGCGGGCATCGACTATCTTCTTCTTTAGCATCGTGCGGGTGAGACGGATAGTGACTGCCTCGAACTGAAAGCGCTCGAGCAAGTGGTCTAGCGTACCCTGTTCCGCTGGTGTCGGTGCGTGTTTCATTCCCGATGGTCCCCCTGCGTGTCCCGTTCAGGCGCAGCAGGATCGGCAATCCAAGGCAGCGCGGGCGCGCAACTACGAGGAAGCCACTGCTGCACTCTAGACGCCCGGTCGCCGTGCTCCCTGAATAGGCACCCAGCTGGCTCTCCGACCACAGCAGCGTGCGGCCCGACGCGGCGCTCAGCGAGAACTAGTGACGTCCGGCTCAGGCGGATGTGCGGGTGCCCGCTAACGGCGCTTGTAGGCAGCGACGGCGTCCCGAAGGACACCAACAGCATCCGCGACCCCTGCGCTGACGATGTCATCCGCTTGTAGGTCCACATATAACCACACGCTTGCGATACCTGATTCCAATTCGAACGCCACTGACACCACGCCAACCCTGGCAACATCTGCAAGTCGCGCCACCGCTTCCCGCTTCAATGTTCCCCTCTTTCCCAGACCTTCGATTCGCACCAGTAAGCGGAGGATAAGGCCACGAGGCAACGCGTTGTTCCGTCTCAGAAGCCTAGCTCGGATAGCGGTCTTTCCCGACGGCAACGTGGCCTCAAACTCAAGCCTGCCTATTCCCTTGGTGCGACGCCACCCTTCGCTCACTGCAAGCTTGCTTAGAAGGTCTATTGCACCGGCATCAGGCACCGGGCTCTGGAGCACCTCGACATCTCCCACCATGAGGACATTCACAGGTGCGCCCGCGTGGTCGCTTCCTTCCACCTGCCGGAAGCTAGGTACGGTACCACTCGTGGCGAGCGCCATTAACGAGCCCATGGCTGAGTGGATGCCCGTGGAGTGCTCCTTAAAGCTGCCAGGCAGCGCCGTTGCCCCTCGCAACAGCCCCGCAAGCAGGTAGGCTAGAAGCGACACCTTCTTGCCCACACCGGGGCGGTTGGCCACCAGCAAGGTGAGTTTTGCTACATCACTTGCTTGCAGCATGGCCAGCACCGCCCTTAGGCCGATCCTCCCCTCATCCGAAAGCCAGTCATCCGCTTCGGCGCCAGTGAACCCGAGAATGGCCTTTCCTGATTCCCGGAACGTGGCTAGGGCACTTGCATCCTCTGGTCCGAGCCCTTTCGAGGCCGTTGCGCACACTTCTTCAAGGAGGTCATCTGGATCGAATCCCTCGCGATGGCTCATGAATCGGAAGCGGTTGGCCACCTCCGCGAAGACTGCCGGTCCAAGAACGTCATCCGCGCCCCCCATCGCCGCCACCAGTGCACGGCCGAGTCCGACCGGGTCCGGACCGGGCGCTAAATGAGCAGCCACAACACTCAGGATTCTTGCCGCCTCTTCCAGGCTCCAGTGCCCTGCCCTGAGTGCCAGCAGAACCCCGGCTAGCGCCCCACCAAGCTTGTCGAGCTGCCGCCACTTAGCCACGTCAGCGCTGGGCACTCCAAGCTTCGCTTCCGGACCCGAAAGCGGCAACCGGAGACTTCCGCCTTCGCTAGCATCAATGAACACGCCGGCATCCGATTCAACAACCACCGCCTCGATCGGGACGTCGGCATAGGTTCCGGCACGGGCAAGGAAGGAGTCCGACGCATCAGTTGATGGAGTGACCAGCCGGTGGACTCTTGAGAGGGGGATAGGAGCACGGAGTCGAATCGGCGCTCCAGTGTCGGTTTCCGAGCTCCCCGCTGGCGCTGAGACCTCGAACCCTACCACAACCCCATAGTCCAATTGCCCTCGAGCCGCCTCCCATGCGTGCCGAGGAATACTGCGGGGCCACGCGAGGAGGTGCAGTCCATCCTCGGCATGCTGGTCAACTGCAGCGGTGTCCTCGAACCTAGGCATCAGGCAGCCACCGGCGATGCACAGGAGTGCGTTGACCTCGTGCATAGGCACCAATAGCCGCATTACGGAGCCATTCTCCGCAATCTGTGTGGGGCGGTTCGGCTCGGCCAGTGCTTTGGGACCATTTCGTACGGCAACCGGTGCGCCACCTCTAGCTTTCGGGGTCACTGCGCCTCCTCCAGCCGATACGTATCTGAGCTTGGCAGCAAGGGCAACACTACATCGCGGGAGTGTACAAACATTAGGTTCAGGTAACTTCTGGCCCTAGAACACATCACGTAGAGGTTCATCTTGAATTGCTGTTGCCCACTTCCTTCGGCGGAGCCGCCGAGCAAGGGATCAACGATAAAGACCGCATCAAACTCGAGTCCTTTGACACTCTGAAAGTTTAGAACGGTGACCGTACCAGGCACGTCAAAGAGCATACAGTCAGTGTTCCTCAGCGAAGGGTCTCTGGAGGAGTAGCTCTGGACAGCAATTCCCTTCGCGTCGCTGAGCCGGTCTTTCAGCCCGCTAAACACCTTCGTCCTTACACTGTCCTTGGGACAAAGAACCCCCACCTCTTCCTCAGGTCTCCGCCTGACGTAATCGGCGATGCGATCCACGAGATGGGGAAGGTCGCTCCCGAAAGTGACCCCCGGGCGGGGCCCGTTTCGGTCGGGCAGGTCTGGTAAGCCTGTCCTGAGCCCTGCGTAGAAGTGCGCAGCAAACCCAGCGATCTGCTTCGTGTTCCGGTGATTCCTCTTCAGGTGATATATCTTGTCCGCACCTGCTATCTGCAGTGCGGCAGCGACTTGGGCGATGGTGGAGTTGTGAGTTTCGTTAAGGCGCTGGTTCTCATCCGCGAACACGGTCAAGGCTGGTTTGCCCATGCTTCGAGGGAAATGGCCCGCTTGAATTAACATCGCTAGTGCATTGAACATGTCGGACGGAAAGTCTTGCCCCTCATCGACAATCAGGTGACCCCAGTTGGCTGCATGTACTGAAGCTTCCGAAGTCCGCCTTAGCACTTGCCGGAGTATCTCGACCCAGTCTAGGTCAAATTGATTGTCAGGTCTCTTGAGAGGGATCGTCAGTCCCGCCCCTATTCTGGCCCACCAATCCCTGGCCCAGCTGTACATCGTCGTGACCGCCACGTCCCCCGTCGCCGCGGCCCCCGAGCGGGTGTACGAAGCGAGGACCTTGTTGAACATTATGACCTTCGGGCGCTGGCCAAGCCTACGAAGGTAGGCCGCACGATGGAATGCCATCACGGTCTTCCCAGTGCCCGGGGGCCCTACCACCAGAACCGTGCCGTCGGGAGGCGCTCCTTGGTAAATGCGGAGCTGCTCTGCATCGAGCTCTGAAAAGCTAGGGAATCTCATCGGGTTAGGCGTCCACCCTGTCCATCATGCCACCAAGGAATCCGTTGGCTCCTGCAGCCCCATCTAAGTTCAGCATCAGTCGCCGATCAAGGAAGGTGTTGGAGTACGTGCAACTTGTCTCAGCGACCAACGCACAAGCGTGACACGCCGCCCCATTCAAGCCGTAAAGTCCTTGTGAACCAGTTTCCGCACAAATGGGGTCCGCGGAGCACCACCCCGCATCACGAAACGCGCCTAAGAGTGTCGGGAGCAGCCGGGAGGGCTCACCCAACCGTACGAGCCCACCGAGGGAGCCCTCGGAATCCCCATCGGCAGTATAAATGAGAATGCCCGCCATGTGAGTGCCAGTCCCAGACGCGAAGATGCGCTCACGCAGCGAAGTGGATGAGTACCCCGCATCGAAGGCAAGACGCCTCATCAGCACATGGCTCATGGTGTGAAGGAGGATGAAGCGGGGGGTGGCCAACAGGGCCGACTGCCTGCCAGCAGCATTAGCCCGCCTTGTCAGTGCCTGGAACCGCTCGCCTAGAGAGCCACCCACCGCCCCCTCCCAGGCAGCGACTGCCGCCTCGCTCAGCTTGATGAAGATCCCCTCGCCCCACACTTCAACCCCTGGTAGCCAGTTCTTGGCGCGCGAGAGGTCAACGGGCACCAGTGTCTCTGCTGTATCGGAAACACGGCGGAAGCCCGTCAGCGCCCGCACTTCTCGGAGGCGGGGGATCAACGTCACTTGATCGACTAGCTCAGTCAACACCGGTGGCCAGAGCCCGCGCACGACACGAGGGACCAAAACAAGCTTCTCCGTTTGTACTGGCGTTTGCCTGGAAAGGACCGGCCACTCCTCCGCCAAAATGCCTTGCTGGTCAACTTCTCCCGCGGCGCTCCAAGAAACAGCCCCATCAGCCTCGGCGCTCGGCGCAGTCAGGACTTGGGCCAGCGCTTCTACCACCCCCTCCAAGGGAACGTCGTGCCGGGCTGCGAAGTCAGACAGCTTAGGCCCCAGCATCTTGATCGTTCGTTCGACCCCCTGTACGTCGCAATAGACCCGGATCATTTCCATTGAACCTAGGCCGCTTGAGACTTGCTGCAGCAAATGCTCTACTGCCCTATCAGGAACCATACTCCTAACGGCGATCGCCAGATCAATGGCGGAGAGTACCCGGGGGTAGTAGAGATTGCTGTTGCCACGGCGGAAACCATATGGCGTTCTGTCACACGGCTGCCTTGCCCCGCCCTCCCATGGCTGGTGACCCGCGCACGGCCAGTGCAATGGCCTGTCAGTCAAGCCCAACAGGGTGTTCGCGCTACCGCATGCATCACACTTAACAATGAGTGAGTTCCAGTCACCTCCACTTGCCCCTGAAGTGATGAACCTCAACCGGGCCTGAGCGCGATTGCATTGGCCCTGTGTGGCCGGCTGGTGTGCCCTGTGGGCCCATGAATGCCACTCGATGTCGCCAAGGTGTCCGTTTTCGCATGCTTGAACAAACCCCATAGGAGCCAGGCGCACGCGGCAATTGGGACATCTTGGCGGCCCCTGGAAACCCGACGCAATACGCGCTGCCTCGGCTGCGTGCGTCTGTTGGGTCATGCGCCGGCACGACGGGCAGAAGAGCCACCGGGGAAATCGGAAGAAGGGTACCTCGGACCGCGGCGTACGGATGGGCCGGCCCAATCGTGCCCCAAGCTGACTGGGAGCGAGTTCGAAGGTGTCTTCATCCCGCCACACAGATATGTCCGCACAGGTGAAAGCCTCTTCCCCAACGTCCAGAAGGGCCCCTACCCCGAAGGGGGTGATCAGCTGCGCCCTCCTCACCCCTGTCATCGTGGCACCACTGGCAGGTAGGGGCGTATCTGAACTTCATCGTCGATATGGCGCATCGAGCGCATAGTAGGGAAGCCCGCCCTAGGTACCCCACCATAGTCCCTGATGAGGCCCTCGAACGCAGCTCCGGCACGCGTCTTGTCGAAAAGAAGGTTGTGTTGCTGCCGGTCCCTCCAACTTGAGATGATCTGCCTCAGCGCCTCCTTGACCTCAGGGCCGGCGGCAGAGTCGATCCTCACCGCCCTTTCCACAATGCCATCAACGATGCGCCCGACCTCAGGGCCGTCAAGGAGTACGTCCTTCGCCTGATCGTTTCTTTTCCATTCCGTCTCGTACCTAATCGCAGCAATCAAGGCTGCGTGCAGGGTGCGCCCAAGTGCGGGGGGAGCAAGTGGAGTCACACTCGTTGGCTCGACATACCGATAAAGATTGTCGTGGTAGGCCCTGAAATCCTCATAATGCGAACGGTCTCGCGCCTTCATAGAGGAGAACAACGTCACTACGAGCCCGGGGACTTCGCCCCGCCCGACTCGGCTCGTGGCCTGGATGTACTCCGCCGTCAATTTAGGCTGCCCGTTGACGAGCATCAGGCCGAGCCGATCGATGTCCACTCCTACTGATAGGATGCTCGTGCAGGGCACGAAGTCCAACGCCTGAGTGCCTTGCCCGAATGGCGCCTCGAGGCGCCGGATTGCTTCGTCTATCGGCATGTCGCCTTGGGCGCTCAGCTGCATCACCTGCGCGATGCTCCTCCCGGCGTCGTCTGCACTTGCCAACACCTTAATACGCGTTGGGATCTCATCCCTCGCCGCCGTCAAGGTTCGCCCCAGCTCGCGGCGGCTGTTGTGGTATGCCACCAAGGTCCAGTAGGCATCCCGTTCCTCCGGGGTGAGTTCCTCCTCCTTGGCACCCTGGAGCACAGCGGCAGCAGTCCATACAAGGGCGATAACGGGCTTGATGTAACCCTGCCCCATGACGCCGACATACAGCCGCCCCGACCTGTGCCTGTCTGCCCGGAAGAAGAAGGCGTCGTCCCAAGCCAAGATAGGGGACGGAAATACTGAAGCGCGCCGAGCATACAGCCCACGCACCTGCTCGCTGGCGTTTCGGATCGTAGCAGTTGAAGCGACGATCTTTGGGCGTTCACCGCCATGGAATACGATTATGTCCTCGATCGCAGCCTCGTACATCGCGTTCAGTGTGCCGAGTGGACCGGAGATCAGATGCAGCTCGTCCTGAATGAGCAGGGATGGGGGCCTTCCCCGCCCATCAGGCCCCGTGAAGAACGGCTTTGCTTGCTCGCTCCAGGGCAGCATTGCGAACTTGTCGATTGTTCCAATGACCATTGATGGCGGACGCGTGTAGAGTGCCTCATCAATCAAGCCGACGGGAAGGTCGTCATGGAACTCACACCCAGCGCTCGGACAAAACATCCTGAACTCAGCTTCGGTGGCGACGACTCCGTAGTCTGAGTCGGTTCCACCCACTGTTGGCATCAGCTCAGTTCCGCACCGCGGGCACCGCCGCAGGAGGAAGGGGTTCTTCCTCTCGCCTTCGTTCTGCTTGTACTCAGTAAGCTTCGTTGCACCCTCCGTGAGCCTGTTTGGCGTGAGCCCGGTGTCACCACCTCCCACCCAGAGGCCAAGCGTAAACGGCCGGCTTCCCAGTTCTTTGGGGGCTTGGCGGCGGAGGATCTCCAAGGCCGTGAAAACGGTCGCGGTACGCTCGAACTGCTGTGCAGTGATCATCCGTAGCGTGTAGCGGCTGAGGATCGCCGTGGCCGTATCCGCATCGCCGTAGATCAACCTTCGCCTCAGCAGCTCGAACGTAGCGACAAGGAGGTATGCCTCTGTCTTTCCACCGCCTGTCGGAAACCAGATGACGTCCGCGCAAGACCGGTCGCCGCTCGTGGGATTGACGAGTGACTCAATCACACCTAGCGCGAAGGCGACCTGGAAAGGCCGCCATTGCTGCTCACGCGTAACCAGGAGTGCCGGACCACTCGAGACCTCTGCCGGGAGGACGACTCTTCCCTGCTTCGACAATTGCCTCAGGTGCGCCGCGAGTACCATCTGGGTACCCATCACCCAATTGGCATCGCAGAACGCACGCCAGGCGGTCGGGTCGGCTGAGAGACAATCCAAGCCCGCCTGCATCCGCCGCCTCCACTCTTCGGCTCGCCGCGCGAGCTCCTGACCAAGACGCTCACCACGAGTGGAAGCTTGGTCGGCCTCCCTCACGATCCAGAGCCCGTAGGCCTCAACGAGGCTATTGAGGGCTGCGAGCGCCTCCTGCTTGTGGTCGGCACCATTAGCCAGCCATTGCACGGAGAAGACGCGCGAGTCCACTTTGCCACAGGTTCCCCCCATGTGCTCTGGCGCTAGGGCGAACGTCGCGGCTGGCACCTCTACCTGCGGTAGGAAGGCCAACCGCACGCAAGAACAGCGGCCATCAGCAAAGTCCCAGTCAGCCGCTGCGCCGTGTCCCCTTGCGTACGGCGTAGTCGCCCGGTAGAGATATCGCGCCTCTTCGGCGTCCCCACTCTCACCGCTTGCCGCCACCGGATAGGGAAGGAAGGAACCCTCGGACACCTGACATTCCAACTCCACCTGGAAGAGCGCAGCAGAGGCATCCATTCCCTTTCCTGACTGCGTATTGACGAGACTCACGGTAACGAGGGAATGGCCTGCTTTGGCGCGCCATCTTGATGTCAGCAATGCCCTCCCTTCCAGGACCTGAGCTTGTGTGATCTGAGGCGTAAGCGTCGCGGTCTCGAAGCCATCTGCCGGAAGCGGGACCCGTCTCCATCCGGCCCCACCCCTCCCGGAGCCAGGAGCGCGGGTCGACCCCGGGACCACCCTGCCCGCAGCGCTCGATTCATAATTGGCTCCGCGAACGCGACAGCGAAGCGACACGTTGTTTGGCACTACGAAGCTCAGGCCTACAACGGAGGGCAGGATCTCATCGGAAGGGGGCACCCAGTCGTCCGCCCCTCTCTCGTCCTCCCTTGCATTCGAGGCGGAAGCTGCTTCCTGATCGGCGCCGGCGACGACGAGTCCCTCTGCATCATCGACCGTGACGCCTCTTCCGTACAGAATGCCCATCATGTACCTCAGGAAGGGGCTACCCTCGATCTGCTCATGCGATCCTCCCGCAGGACCGAAGAGCGCGCGGTGGAGGTACCCAACCAGGCTCTTTCGCCCCTTGGCTTGATTACTCACCACAACGGCCTCCTTTAGTCATGGCTGGGGCGTCTAACTTGCGACCGGCGGTGCGATCCGTTCACGAATGCCATGAGATGCACACACGAATACCGCAAACGTCGCTCGCGTGATGGCTATGTATAGCATGCCCTGAAGGTCCTCACGTGTGACCAGGCCATCTAGGCCGCATATCACAACACATTCGCTTTCCAGCCCCCTAAACTCGGCGATCGTCGCGACCCCAATCCAGGACCTCGGGCATTCCTGCCCAGTCGCGAAGACCTCCTCCCAGGGCCGCGGAGTGAGACCAGCCTCCTGGCAGATCTCCGCAGCCTCATGCTCGTGACTAGCGTCAGGAATCAGGATGACGATCGAGGAGGCATCAATGGAGCCGTCCAGCCACTCACGGATCCGGGTCGCAGCCTCCGTTCGAATCCCGCGCCCATCATTCGACTGGGAGTACTTGACGCGAGGCCCTCTGCCCTTGATCCTAGCCCTGCCAACCCTCCCTCCAGAGACTAGCTCGGCGTGCTCAACGATCTCCATGGTATTGCGGCAGTTGTCTAGAAGGAGGTGATGAAAACTAGCGAGCATCTTTAGGAGATCATTGGTTGTTTGGTCAAACCTGCTGTCGAGCGCGATCTGGCGGTTGGGATCTGCGAACCACCACCATTGGCCTCGTTCCATCCCCCCATGGAGCGCCTGATCAAATACGCTGAACGCTGCAGGTGTGGCTAGCTGCTGCCCTTCGTCCACTATTAGGGTACTCAAGGGGGAGCGGACCCGGGCTGACTCCTCTAGCTCCTGAAAGGACATTATACGCCTCGCCAGAGGCTGGCCGGTCGACACCCGAAGGTATCGGGCAAGCCCACCCGTACCCGTCACCAACGCCACATTCGCCCCCGCCAGCGATTCCCTGCGAAGCAACTCCATGGCCAGAAAGGTCTTTCCACAACCGGCGCCGCCGGTGATCAGGAGCCTTTGCTCATGCTGCATCCTGTCCAGCACGTAGTACTGCTCATCGGTTAGGCGTAGGCGTTCGTCTCGGATCTTCTGAACCCGTAGGGAGAGAGGGGGCACTCGATCGAAGTCGGGCCGCAAGAAGGCAAGCACTTTCTTGCAGTCGTCGGGGTTCCAGCCGCCCACATGACGGCTACGGGCTCCCTGTTGTGCCCAGTGGTCAGACACTCGGCGAAGGAAACGCCTCAATGCTTCGACATCTGCGAGATCATCCCGCGAACCGAATAGGGCTCGTGGCCCCTCGGGACCCCCCAAGAGCTGTTTAGTGTGGGCCGCCGTCATGGATGCAAAGATGACGCAAAACCCGCCCGGGGCAGCGGCCACGAAGTCCTTCCCGAACCGCGCTTCGAGAAAGGTCTCCTTGATGGAGTAGTAAGCACCCTTGGCCTGTGCGATGGGCGACTCTCCCCGTACAACAGCTTTCCCGGCCGCGGTCTCATACCGCCACACCCCATCGACACAGCTCGCCTGTCCCCCCTTCACTTCGATGACTATTGCTCCCGACTGCCCGACGACCAGAAAGTCTATCTCTCCCCAGCGCTTATACTCGTGTTCCGAGAGGTTCAGGGACGCGAGGCAGCCAGATCCTACACCCCAATCCACGTCTCGTAGGAGCCGGAACACCTGCTGTTCCGTGTATGTGGCTTCCTGATTTGCCGCACCCGGTATCATCTTCATTCGGTTCGCCTTGGTCTTGGCTAGAACTTGGCGCCGCCCCAGGGGGTCATCGGGACTCAGGCGCACGCGAGGCGGAGTGCAAGGCCGCGATCTTAGGGGCGATGTTGGCGGTGCGCCGACGCCTTGGCTAGTGACTTGTCACCCAAACACGGCCGGACAGGGTTGGAGAATCGGACTTGGTGAGCTGAGCCACCCTCTCCCTCTCCGGTTGTCGAAGTAACTCCCACCGTGCAAGCTCACTGCTCAAGAGTTCGAAGGGTCCGACAGAAGGTCGCGCCCCTGCGTCCTGACACAGAGGATGCCGCAATAAGCCTCGTCCAGAGCACTGCGACGATCACCGAGTCGAAGGGATCCGTGCTCGCATGCCAATTCCCTGAAAGCGGGCGCGATGTCCAGCAGCGCTGGACGTTGAGCCCCCAATCCGCGGAGCCTCATCGAATCAAAGGAGCTAGCCGGCAAGCGGGCACACCAGTCCTGCTGCCCGACGAATGGGCTGGGTGACTCAAATGGTAATGCCGCTTGAACCCCCGGAGAATAGGGAAAGGGCACACGTCGCTAGCTGACGGCCGACATTCCCATAGCCCCACCTGACCTCGAACCCGCACCCTCCTGACCCAACAATCATCGGATCGATGCCTCAGCCCCATCCTCTCCCAGATTTGCTAAACCCATGCGAGCCTTAGCCCATCACCCCGGCAACCAAGAGGCAGCCCCTCGAGTACTCCCGACGCCGAGATCACCTGAGAAGACACCCCGCCATGGTGCGTCCCTGTCGTATCTCAGGTCCATCGGAAAGGAAGCGGGGGCCCTGCGTGACCTCAAATCGGGGCGGATGGAGGCTGACTAGGCGGAGCAGTTCAACGGCGCGGTGGCGGGGCTGGAGGGCCACGTGGGGCTCGTCGCCGAAGGGAACCTGTATGCGGGGCTGAAGCGATAGGACGGATGGGCTCCACAGGGCCCAGAGTCTCTCACAACGAGGCCTCTAAGGGGGCCCCGGAAATGCAGAAGCGCCGCATCGGCTAAGCCGCTGCGGCGCTTTGAATTGCCCCTCCTGGGCTCGAACCAGGACTCTCCTGATCCAGAGTCAGGCGTGTTGCCAGTTACACCAAGGGGCATCAGGAGCCGATAAAGTAGCCACGACGGCCGGGTTACGGTACCCCCAGCCGACGGGCCGACGGGCCGACGGGCCGGAGGGCCGGGGGCCGGGGGGCCGGGTGAGAATCCCGCCGCCCTCCCGCGTCACTCTCCCAGAACACCGTTTCACCCGAACCCGCTGGCCCGACCCACCCCATCCCCAGGAGCCTGCACCATGAAGGACAAGAAGAAGGACGCCGACAAGCTGGCCGATCTCAAGAAGAAGGCCCCCGGAACCAAGGAAATCGAGGGGATCAAGGGCGGCGGCGGGCGCCGGATCACCGGCGGCGACGACGACCTCAAGGACCTCGAGGTCGAGCGGTAGGATCCAGCGGGGGCGGAGCAAAGCTCCGCCCCTACGGCAACCCCTTCAAGGCCTCGAACGCCACCGGACACAACCCCGTCCCCACCTGCTTCCCCATGATCCCCAGCACCTCGTCCCGCGGCAGCGCCGCCCGGTAAGGCCGCTCCGCGCTCAGCGCCTCGCAGACGTCCGCCACCGCCAGGATCCGGGCCAGCGGGCCCAGCTGCGCCCCCTCGAGCCCCAGGTGATACCCCCGCCCGTCCAGCCGCTCATGGTGCGCCGCCGCCAGCTCCGCAAAGGCCGCGAACCGCCGCACCCGCCGCAGGATCTCCAGCGAATACCGGGGATGCTTCCGCATCTCCCCCATCTCCTCGTCCGTCAGCCGGCTGGGCTTGTCCAGGATGGTGTTGCTGATGCCGAGCTTGCCGATGTCGTGCAGGAGCCCCGCGCGCCGGAGGGTGACGAGATCCTCCTCCCCCGCCCCCATGGCCCGCCCCACCGCCACCGCGATCGCCGCCACCCCCTCCGAATGCCGCGCGGTATAGGGGCTCTTGGCGTCAATGACCTGGGCAAACCCCTCCGCCACCTGGTCCAGCCGCGATTCGTCCGCAAAGAGAACCCGGTCCGCCGGCTCGAGATCCGAGACATGGTCGAGCTGGTCGGTCGCCAGCAGGGTGCTCCAGAAGGCATGATCCCCCTCGAGGCTCTCCAGCGCCGCCACCAGCGCCGGGTCGAACCACCGCCCCGCCCGCCCCCGCGCCACGTCGTACGCCGCCTCCACCCCGAAACCGCTGGCGAAGATCTCCACCGTCTGCGCCAGCCCCGCGATCCGCCCCAGCAGGGGGATCTGATCCCCCCGCCGGCTGTAGGGCATCCCCGCCCCGTCCCAGTGCTCGTCCAGCGCCCGGATGGCGTCCTGGGTGGCCCCGGAAAGGCCCAGCTTCCCGGCGATGTCCGCCCCCCGCTCGCAGCGGGTCTCGGTCATCTCCCGCCCGCTCCCCTTCTCGGTCACCCCGATGACCACGGTCTGCCACGCCCTCCTGAGCGCCCCGCCCCCCTGCGCCGCATTCTCGAAGGCGTACCGCGCCGAGTCGGAGCCTTTGGTCCAGTCGGTGGTCTTGTGGGCCCGCTTGAGGATCAGGTCATCGGCCTGGAAGATCTTCGCCAGCCGCGCGGCGTTGCTGGAGCAGCCCAGGTCCTTGAGCAGGAGGGCGTAGAAGAGGTCGGAACGTTGAACAGGGGAGAGCTGGAGGACGTCCCCCAGCCGCATGCCGATGACGCAGGTCCGTACCGCATGCCCCGCCGGCTGGCCCTCGGTGATGTCCAGCGCATACGACAGCGCCGACACAACCTCCGACAACCGCACCTCGGCACCGGGGTCGTCCCCCCGCTGCTGCAGAATGCCGGGCCCGGCGGTCGGGACTGGGGCTAAGTGATTGAAATGGGGGGCCATGCCCCTGGTACGGGCAAGATCGAGGCCCCGGATGTACTCGGCGGGACGATGGGCCGCCGTCCCTCAATCCCTCCGCGACGTCAGCCGCCACCCGGTGATGAACGGCATGGCGACCGTGCCGGTACTGCGGCGAGTGGCCTGGCCCAGTCGGTTCACGGCCGAAAAGCGGACGAAGGGCACCTCGAAGAAGGCGACCATCGGATAGAGCCAGAGCCCGACGCCGGTGCCGGTGTCGCCGCCGCGGGAGCGAGTGCCGGTGCCGCTCGGGCCTGGATCGGTGGCCGGCGGTAAGACGGTGGCCGTCAGGCGCGTGGTGGTGCCCTGACTGGCCGAGTAGGCGCGGGAGAGCCGCAGGCTGCGGGAGAATTCCCGCGCCACGGTGTCCGAGCGGGTGTCGGTGGTGGTGCGGGAGTAGCCGAGCGACGCCCCCAGCTTGAACATCCGCTGCAGGCCCAATTCCAGGATCTCGACGGTGGCCTTGGCGCTGGAGCCACCGGAGGCCTCGCCGGTCACCTGGAGATTGAAGGTGTTGGATGTGGTGTGGGTGCTGGTCCGGCTCCGGGTGGTGCTGGTGGTGGTGGCCTGGTCCACCCCGGTATCCTGCCGCAGCACCGAGCTCAGCTCCAGCTGGAAGGTGGAGGGGCCGGCCAGGTCGCGGGTGAACTCCAGGCCGTTGAGCGAGAGCCAGTAGTCGTCCTGGTGCAGCGCCCGGTCATTCAGCGGGATGTCCGTGGGCGAGAGCCGGCGCCGCTGGCTCAGCAGGAACTCGATCGGCGCGACCAGCATGAAGTCGAGCCCGGCGCGGTTGTACCGGGCCTGGCGGTCCTCGCCCACCTCGCGCCAGTGATACTCGACCTCGATCCGCGCCTGCGGGGACTCGGAGTCGTAGGCATCGCGCAGCGCGTCGCTCCCCCAGCGGAAGGGGATGACCCGGGACGACTCGTCCTCCAGCTCCTGCCCCGCCTTCCGGGTCCAGGGGCGCACCTCGCGGAACTGGCGGTTGGGGAGGATGTCGAGCAGCCGAATCCGGGTGACGACATCCAGGTGATTGTAGACGCTGTTGGTGTTGCGCACCCGGAGGGGGAAGATGGCCGCCCCCTCGTCCCCCACGGCGGCGGTCCCGGGCGGTGCCCCGGTCAGCACGTAGAAGAGCTGGGGGGTGCCGCTCGAATCGGGGATGCGGGTGAGGTCCTCCCACTCGAGGCGGGCGGAGGTGTCGAGGGTGGGCGCCGAGTCGGCCAGCGTAGTGTCGGCCTCCCCCTCGTCCTGCCCGATGCCGGCGGTATCCGCCGCGAAGGGGTCGGTCGAGCCGACCCGCGCCAGGACCCTGGTACGATAGGCGCGGGCATCCGGGCCGCCCCCGTTGTAGGCCCGCACCGCCTCTGGCCAGCCGGGAGGACGGAGCCGGCCGTACTTCTCGAACAGCCAGCGGATGCCGGTGCGGATCCAGAAGCCGTAGTCCTCATGCAGGTCGCGGCCCGGGGTGCCCATCAGGTTACTGCCGCCGCTGCGGTGGGTGAAGAACTCGCGCAGCGCGGTCATGAAGGTCGCATGCCGGACGTAATCGGCGTTGCTCATCCCGAACCAGCGTCCGCCGGCGATGAGGGCGTCGAGCCCGTGGCGGGTGAAGATTGCCGGCGCCATCTCCCGGATCATGAGCCACTGCTGCGGCCCGAACGAGTCTACCGCCTGGAGGATGTTGAACCGGCTGCGGATGGGATGGCGGTCGGCGCTGCTCCAGTCGGAGGGCGGCGGCATGAGGTGCCCGCCGTGGGTGCCCATCCGGCTCTCCTGGTAGGCCATGGACTTGACGATGGCCGGATCGAGTGGCGTGCCGGGCGCGAGCAGGGCGTTGTAGTGCGCGGTCCAGTGGGCGATCTGGACGTCGAACCGGTTGTACATCATCTGCCGCAGCCACATCCGGCTGTAGACCTCTTCCTTGGCGCGGACCACGCCCGCGAGGCGGTCCCGCTCCCGGACCCAGAGGTCGTGGTTGCGGCGGTACTCCCCCTCGCGGGCCAGCCAGGTGGCGAGGGCCGTGGTGGCGCGTGCCACCGCCGACCGCTGCCCCGGGAGCCCGACGTCGTAGCGACGGATGCCGGCGACGGCGGTGACCTCCGGATCCACCAGCGGCTTGGGGACGGGGAAGCCATCGAGGGTGGCGTTGGGGCCGGTGCCGTTCCAGTCCTGGATGGTGACGACGCTGCCGCTGGCAAAGGTCCGGACCGAGCCGTCCGGCGCCGTGGCGCGGTGCTCGACCAGCATCCGGCAGCGGAGCCCCGCCATCTCCACCGCGACATCATCGACGGTGATGCTCTCCTCCAGCCCGGCCGGCTCCACCGGCTCCACTGGCTCGGCGACAACCGGCGGCGGTGGCGCGGGCTCGGGAGCGACCGGGCGCGCGAGCGCCTGGTAGCGCGGCACCCGGCCGTAGCGATCGGTGACCCGCCGGCCGACGATGCGCGGCGGGGTGGTGCCGAGCGGCAGTTCCGCCACCTCGACGAAGGCGCCCGCCCCGGCCCCCTCAACCGCAACCCCTCGCGCCCGCAGCGCCGCCGCCGATTCCATCGCCTCGGAGAGAACCACCGCCGAATAGATGCCCCCGCCGCTCGGCGCGCGGCGGAGCAGCAGGTCGCCCGGGCGCACGTCGGCGCGGAGGCGGCCCGAGGGCTCGCTCAGCGGCTCGAACGGGACGGCTCCGCCACCGCCGGAGGCGAGCCAGGCGAGCTGCCGGAGATCGCCGGGCTCGGGGAGTCCGGCCAGGGCGGGCGGCGACGGCAAGGGATCAGGGGAGCGGTGGGTGCGACGCATGGTGCCTCCAACTGAGGGCGCGGTGGCCGGAACCACCGGCGGCGGGGGAGCGGGAATGCTGCCTTCGGCGACCTCCGCGAGCGGGCGCCCCTCGCGCCCGAACTCGCGAGCGGCGCGCACCGCCGCGGCGATATCCAGCAGCCCGTGCCCGATGCGGTGCAGGTCGGCGCCGGGATCGGCGGCCGCCACGAAGGGATCGGGATCGGCGGCGCCGAGCAGCAGGGCGCGGGTATCGATCACTTCGAGTGGCCGGCCCGCCGCCTCGAACATCAGGGCGAGGGTCCCCGCCACGTGCGGCGCGGCCATGCTGGTGCCGCTCTTCACGGTGTAGCGATCGCCGGCGGGCTCGCCACGCGGAGTGGAGCGGGCGGCGCGGATCCGCGTCCCCGGCGCCACCAGCTCCGGCTTCATCCGGCCGTCGCGGGTGGGGCCGCCACTGGAGAACCGGGCCAGGGTGACGGGATGCCGGTGGGGATCGGCGCAGCCTACGGTGATCGAGAGCCGGCCGTTGCAGATGGTGCCGGTGGTCGAGGAGAGGACGACGTCCTCCTCGAGAAAGGTCGGCTGCTTGCCGCGGTCCCGCTCGATCCAACCGTGATAGCGGCCGTCGTGCACGGTGACGCCCACCAGCCGGAAGGCCCAGACACCGCCCGGTGCGTGCGGCCAGAGCAGCAGGTCCACATGATGGTCCCCGCCGATGCCGTGACGCTGCTGGTGATGGAGCTGTCCCACCACGCGGCCCCCCTCCACCACCTGCGCACTCTGGCCCGCCGCCGCGCGCGCCAGGGCCGCGCCGGTGGGCCCCCGCACCTCGACCTCCAGCCGGTCGATGTGCGGGTAGTAGAGCTCGACCTCGGAGTCGTTGGTGTCGTGCGCCGGGACGCGGAAGGAGACCAGCCGCTCCCCGCCCGCCGGCACCCGGCCGGTGGTGTGGGCCAGCTTCGCCCGGTAGTTCCCGGCGCTGTTCACCACGGCGCGGCCCGGCGCCAGGTGCACCGACTGGTCGATGCCGAGTTCCACGAGGGTGGTGCCATCGTGCGGGCCGCCATGCGCGCCGACGCTCAGGTTCACCACGCAGGGGCGGCGGCCAGCGGTGCTGAAGGCGTAGTCGAGTCCTTCGAGGACCGAGGCGGAGTCCCCGAGATTGCCGGCGCCGAGGACGTCGGTGGTGCGGGCCAGATGGACGAAGACGAGGTCCGCCTCCGGCGCCACGCCGGCCTCGCCGGCGCCGTGGCCGCTGCCGGCGGCGATGTCGAACACATGGGTGCCGTGGGCGCCGCTCCGGGCGCCGGCGTCCGCGGGGTGATAGTCGAGCGCCGCATAGGGATCGGGAGCGGCCAGGGCGCGATTGATCTCCTCGGCGCCGAAGATGCGGCCATAACCCCAGCGGTTGCCGGCGCCGCCGGCGGTGCTCCCCCGCTGGTCCCAGAGGGAGAGCAGCCGGGTGCGGCCGTCCGCATGGCGGAAGGCGGGATGGGCGAAGTCGAGCCCCCAGTCGAGCACGGCCACCACGCTGCCGCGGCCGGTGACATCGAGGCCCTCCGGCCGCCGCCGATAGGGCGCGGCCGCCGGATCCTCCTCGACGTCGGCGAGGTCCGGCTCCTCGGTGTCATCCGAGGGCCGGAGATTGCGGGAGGCCTCAAGCCCGGAGATCGCCGGGCTGTCGGCCAGTTCCTGCAGGCGGGCCCGCGGGAGGCGCGCCGTAGCGATATCCCCGAAGCGGGTGATGACCCGCACGTCAGGAGGGAGGCCCTCCGGGTCGGAGACCCGGATGATGACCGAGAGATCCTCCTCTCCCTGCCCGGCATGGAGTTCCTCCATGAGGGCCGGGTCATCGATGGGATGCGGCATGAGCCGCCTCCTGGTTCGGGTCCGGTTCAGCCGCTGACGGTCATGGAGCCGCCGGGTGCCTACCTGCGACGCTTGCGACCTTCCAGTTTCTTGACCCGGGCAACGAGCGCCTTGCTGTCGTTCTCCAGCGTGGTGACCCGCTTCTCTATCCCGGCGGCATCGCTGGCCAGGAGCGCGAGGCCCTGGGCCTTGAGGGCGGCGCGCGCGATCCGCTCCAGCAGCGCGGCGTCCAGCTGGTGCAGCGCCCAGCGCCGGGCCGCCCGCGCCTGCCCGGCACTGAGCCGGCCGCTGAGGGAGGAAACGA